>JBILPK010000097.1:0-12702 GCA_044373875.1 Polymorphobacter sp. | reverse complement strand
GAAATCGTCGACAACATGACCGACAAGGCGCACCTCGATCCGGTGCACGGCAGCCGCAACATGGTGTCGTTCGAAAATGTCTTCGACGATCATGTCGTCCGGCAGTTGCTGGCGAGCGGCCACCGCACCCTGACCAGCAGCGACGGGCCGATGACCAACGACACCTGGTATACCGGCCCCGGCATCCTGCAATCGACGATGGAGGGCGAATATCCCTCGCTGATCCTGATCTGCCACACGCCGGTCGATGATGGCGTCGTCAAGGTCTGGCACGCCCTGCTGGTCAAATCGCCCCACGCCGTCGCCACGCCCGACGATGTCGCGATCGCCCGCGCCTATCAGCAATCGAGCCTCGAGGCCTTTTCGCAGGATTTCGAGATCTGGGCGCACAAGCGCGCCTGCCTTAACCCGATGATCGTCAAGGGCGACGGGCCGTTCGCCAAGCTGCGCATCTGGTACAAGCAATTCTACAACCCGCGCGCCCGCGCCCGGGAATTCCAGGCGCGCGTCAACGGCCATGTCGAAACCCAGGGCACCGCCAAGGCGCCATGGCCGAGCGTGGCCTGACGCGCCGTGGATGGTGGCGACTGGCAATCCGCGCCAGCTTCCGCAAATTTTTCCCATATCGACTTCGCAAAATGCGCTTGCTAGTGGCGCATTGATACCATATGCGCATTTTTGAGATGCTAGACCTGCGTTTTCTGGACTGACCGACGCGGGTCTGGCGAGAGGCAAGTCCGTACTTGGGGCAGAGACCCCGGGCGGCGGGTTTTTTGGGGGATTGCTGACGATGAAGACATTCGACCGTGCGCTCGCCGTGGCATTGCTTGCCGGCACCAGCCTTGCCGCCAGCGGCGCCCTGGCGCAGACTACCGCCCCGGCCGCCGCTGCCGCCGAGGACAATGGCCTTGAGGAAATCATCGTCACCGCCCAGAAGCGCGGCGAAAATCTCCAGCGCACGCCGCTGGCGATCTCGGCGATCCCGGCGGCCAAGCTCGACCTGATCGGCATCACCGAAGTGCGCGATCTCAGCGCGCTGGCGCCGAACCTGTCGATCTCTGGCGGCACCACCAACGCCTCCGCCGCGGTCATCACCATCCGCGGCATCCCGACCGCGGCCGATGAAACCCAGGGCTATGATTCGCCGATCGGCCTGTATCTCGATGGCGTCTATCTGGCGCGGTCGTCGGCTGCGTCTTTCGAAGTCGCCGAAATCGAACGGGTCGAAGTGCTGCGCGGGCCGCAGGGCACGCTGTTCGGCCGCAACACCACCGGCGGCGCGGTCAATTTCATCACCAAGCTGCCCGATGACGAATTCGGCCTGAAGGTCCGCGGCGGCTACGGCAATTACAATCAATGGACCGGCCGCGTCGTGCTCAACACCGGCAAGCTGGGTGACGCCCTGTCCGCCACGCTGTCGTACCTCCACAAGCAGCGCGACGGGGTTGTCGACAATCTGCTCGAACCCCGCAACAGCCGCGATCCCGGCGGTTACAACACCGACGCCTTCCGTTTCGCCGTGAAGATCGAACCGAGCGACAACATCACCATCACCAACATCTTCGATTATACTGTCATCGATGGCATCGCCCCGGCCAACCAGCTCGCCGCGGTCGGCGACGGGGTTTTCCGCCCCAATGTCTCGCTTGATGGGGGCAGCATCGCCCAGGTGCAGCCAGCCAATGTCGCGGGCTATCTGGCGCAATCGACGGCGCTCGACCCCGGCTGCGGCAAGCCGGTGCAGCGCGCCCGCCTCGACAGCATCTGCCTTGAAGGTGCCCGCAACTCGCGCGACAAATTGTGGGGCAATCTGCTACGCGTCGAAGTCGATGCCGGTCCGGTGAAGATCCGTTCGTCGACCTCGTATCGCGAATGGCGCAACAATATCGAAGGCAGCGATCTCGATGGCTTGGGCACAGTGCGCGGCGCGGCGTTCAGCAACGCCAGCCTGCTCAACGGCCTTCCCGCCAGCCTGTTGCAGTTCATCGTCGGCCCCGCCGCCGGCATCGTTTCCGGCCTGCCGGTGCCGACCACTACCCAGCCGCTGTTCCAGGCCAAGAACCTGCGCTCGCAGAACCAGTTCAGCCAGGAACTCGAAATCGTTTCGAACTACGACAGCAATTTCCAATGGGTGCTCGGCGGCTTCTTCTTCCACGAGGAAGGCTCGGAATCGAATGACCAGAGCTTTGGCTTCATCCTCGATACCAACCAGATCTTTCTCGCCAATTTCGGGGCGCTCGGCCCCGGCCTGGCCGCCGCCAACCCGGCGCGCTTCCGCAATTTCTCTACCCCCAGCTCGACGCTCGCCTATAAATCCGATGCCGACAGCTTTGCCGTCTATGGCCAGGGCACCTGGCGTCCGGGTGGCGCCGAAGGGCCGCTCGGCGTCACGCTCGGCATGCGCTACACATGGGACAAAAAGGGTTTCGACCGCAGCCAGAATGGCGCCACGCCGTTCACCAGCTCGGCCGATCTGGCGCTCAACCGGCAACGGACCAGCTTCAGCGCCCCGACGGGCCATTTCACCGTCGATTACCGCGCCGGTGACGACGTCAACCTCTATGGCCGTATCGCGCGCGGCTATCGTTCGGGGGGCTTCAACGCCCGCCAGACCACCAACGCCGCGGCCAACCTGGGGCTGATTCCCTTCGAGGAAGAAACCATCTGGTCGTACGAACTGGGCGCCAAGACCGAGCTGTTCAACCGCCTGCGCCTCAACGCCGCTGTCTTCTATAATGAATACAGCGATCTGCAGGCAACCATCCCGATCCCGGGGGGTGCCACCTTCGGCACCCAGGTCACCAACGCCGGCAAGATCAACTATACCGGCTTCGAAGTCGAAGGCAGGTTGGCGCTTACCGACAGCCTGAGCATGGATGGCTCGTTCGGCTATGTGCACAAGGACGTGAAGAATTTCCCCGGCGCCGATACCACCGGGGTCATCCGCAACATCGCTTCGGTGATCACGCCGGGCAATTCGCCCGACTATACCGCCAACCTCGCCGGCAATTTCGTCTATCCGCTCGGCAATGATGCCAAGCTGACGGCACGCGTCGGCTGGAGCTATGTCTCGCCGCAGACCTTCTTTGCCAACCCGCTGACGGCGCCGTTCAACAGCCAGATCAAGGCCGGCGCGCGCAGCCTGTTCGATGCGCAAGTGCGCATCGACAACATCAAGGTCGGCAGCTTCACCAAGGGGCTGGGCCTGACCTTCTGGGGCAAGAACATCACCAACAGCGAATATATCTCGCGCGGGATCGACTTCGGCGCACTGGGCTTCGGCTCGGTGATCTATGGCGACCCGGCAACCTATGGCGCGACGGTCGACATAGCGTTCTGATCGGGACCGTAGCGTAACGACAGGGCCATCCCCGCAAGGGGGTGGCCCTGAACACGTTTGCAGTCACCTGAACTCGAAACGAACATTGCCTCCTGCGGCCGGGGTCGACGACCCCGGCCGCAGGAGGCGCTGCTTCAATTCAGTCTAGATGCGCTTGGCGACCGCAATCGCAGCGCGCACCCCGGTCCGGATCGCCGCCTGCATCAGCGGAAAGCCATTCGCCCCGCTATGGCCGGCCGCGGTATCGCGATGTTCGACTTCATCGGCGCGAAAATCATCGACCATGGCGGCGAGTTCGGGGTCGCTGCCATCGGCGAGCGCTTCGGCCTGTTCGCCATAATGCTGGTCGATGACGGTTTCGACCGCGACCGTCGCCGCCATCGCCACCTTCGGCCCGAGCAGCGCCGTTGCGGCGCCGAGCGCATAGCCGGCGACATGCCACACCGGCGCGAACAAGGTGGGCCGCACACCGCGCTTCACCATCAACGCGTCGAAGGCATCGAGGTGGCGCTTTTCCTGCGCGGCCATGTGGCGGATTTCGCCCGACACCCGGGCGCGATCGCCCATCACCGCCAATTGCCCGGCATAGATGCGCGCCGCGCCGACTTCGCCGGCCTGGTCGACCCGCACCATCGGGCGGGTCTCGATCCGGGCATCCCCCGGCAAATGCCTCATTTCAGCCACCACAGCGCCGTGCCTCCGATCAGGGTCGAAACGACCGCGTTCCATCCTGCCATGGAAATGCCGAAAAGCGACCAGGGTACGGCGTCGCAGCGCACCAGCGGCTGCGCCATGATCTGCCCCATGATGTCGGCGTTGGAGCCCGACGACAGCGTCGCGGCGCATTTGGTGATGCCCTGCCACCAATGCTGTTCGACGCCGACATGAAAGACCGCGATGCCGGCGCCGCCGAGCACCGCCAGCGCCGCCAGCGCCAGCACGGCACGAGAGTGCCCGGTTGCCCAGCCGAGCAGCGCCAGCGCCAGCGCCGCCGCCAGCGCCCAGCGTTGCCACAGGCACATTTCGCACGGCGGCAACCCGCCGAGATATTCGAACGCCAGCGCGCCGCCGAGCAACCCGGCCGGCCCGAGCAACAGCAGCGCGGTGGCCAGCCGGTCAGCCGGCCGATCAGAACGCATATTTCACCACGACAAAGCCGCCGACGAAAAGCCCGGTCGCCACCAGCGCCAGTTGGTGGAAATATTTGTCAATGATCGCCTGCGCCGTAGCGCCGTAGCGGCGCAGGATCAGCGCCACCAGGAAGAAGCGCCCGCCGCGCCCGAGCAATGACGCCGCCAGCAGCACCGGCAGCCCGAGCGACACGCTGCCCGCCGCGATCGTCGCGACCTTGTAGGGGATGGGCAGGAAGGCAAAGGCCAACATCCACAGGAAACCATGTTCCTTGATGCTGGCGGCAAAGATGACGAACTTGTCTTCATAGCCGTAGAATTGCAGCAGCGGCACGCCGATCGCCTTGTAGAGCAACGCGCCGATGGCATAGCCGAGCAAGGCGCCGGCGACGGACGCCAGGGTCGACAGCGCCGCATAGCGCAGCGATTTTTCCGGCCGCGCGATCGACATCGGGATCTGCATGACATCGGGGGGAATCGGGAAGAAGGACGAATCGGCGAAGCTGATGCCCATCAACCATTTTTCGGCGCCCGGGCCGGCGGCGCGGGCGAGCGTCCAGTCATAAAGGCGGCGCAGCAAGGGGCGTTCCAGTCCTGATCCGGGGCGAGACCTGCCCCATAGGCGGCGCCGCGAAATGGCGCAATCGCAGCGCTGTCACACACGGCGCACCTCCCCCCCGCAGGGCAGGTGAAGGCCCGTCATTTCGCGTTGGCGGGCTTTCCGGCAGGGGCCGCCGAAGCGACCGCGATCGGCGGTGCGCCGGCGGGCGCGAGGCGCGACAGCAGCCGGGTCGCATAATCGAGCTGGAAATCGATGACGCCCTTCTTCTTCAGCTCCTCGGGCGTCGCCACGAAGCGCGGATCGGGCTTGTTGTCGTTCTCGACGAGCTTTTCGGTGCCATCCTTGATCTCGTTGATCAGATGCTTCTTCAAATCGGCTTCGCGCAGCCGCGGGCGCTCGCTGCGCGTCGCATCCGACAACTGCGGCACCTGGACATCGGGTTCGATGCCGTTTTCCTGCACGCTGCGCCCGGACGGCGTGAAATAGCGCGCCGTCGTCAGCCGCAGCGCGGTATCCTGGCTGAGCGGGATCAGCGTCTGCACCGATCCCTTGCCGAAGCTGCGCTGGCCCAGCACGATGGCGCGACGCTGGTCCTGAAGCGCCCCGGCGACGATTTCGGCGGCCGAAGCCGAGCCTTCGTCGATCAGCACCACCACCGGCTTGCCGCCGGTCAGATCGCCCGGATTGGCCTTGTAGCGCTGGATATCGTCTTTGCTGCGGCCGCGCTGCGACACGATCTCGCCCTTGTCGAGAAAGACATCGCTGACCTCGATCGCCTGGTCGAGCAGGCCACCGGGGTTGGAGCGCAGATCGATGACATAGCCGGCGATGTTGGCGCCGAGCTGTTTTTCGATGCTGGCAACGGCGTTGCGCGTCGCATCGCCGGTCTGCTTGTTGAAGGTGGTGATGCGGATGACCCCCACCGACCCGCGCGTTTCGAACTTCACCGGCTTGATCTGGATGACTTCGCGCTTCAGCGTATAGTCCATCGGCTTGGTGGCGCCTTCGCGCACCACGGTGATCTTGATCGTGCTGCCCGGCGTGCCGCGCATCCTGTCGACCGCTTCCTGCAGCGTCGAGCCATAGATCAGCTCGCCATCGAGATGGGTGATGTAATCGCCCGACTTGATACCGGCGCGCGCCGCCGGCGTATCGTCGGTGGGGGCAACGACCTTGACCGCGCCATCCTCGGTGGTGACCGTCAGGCCGAGCCCGCCATATTCACCATCGGTGTTCTGCCGCATGTTCTGATATTCGCGGACATCGAGATAGGAGGAATGCGGATCGAGGCTGGCGAGCATGCCGTTGATGGCGCCTTCGATCAGCTTCTTGTCATCGGCCTTGTCGACATAATCGGTACGCACGCGCTCGAAGACGTCCATCAGCACGTCGAGCTGCTTGTAGGTGTCGCTTTCGCTCGCGGCACGCACCGCAGCGGTGCCCGGAATCGCCAGCAGGGCGATGACGGGCAGGGCAATCTTCCAGCGGGGCGACATCACGACGAATTCGCTTTCGGCAACCAACAGAGTGTCACCCTAGCATAACGGCAGCGGCACGCCAGACCGCTGTTGTCGCGGGCCTCGAGGCACAGGGCACGCTACCCCGAACGGTGATAAGGGTGCCCCTGCAGGATCGTCATGGCGCGGTACAGCTGTTCCGCCAGCATGGCGCGCACCAGCATGTGCGGCCAGGTTGCCTTGCCAAAGCCGAGCAGCAGGTCGGCAGCAACACGCGTCGCACCATCATGGCCATCGGCGGCCCCGATCAGGAAACGCACCTCGCGCGTACCACCATCGCGCCAGCCGCCCAGGATCGCCGCCAGCGCTTCGGAGGACATGTCCTTGCCGGTTTCATCGAGCACCACCGTGCGGCCGCCATCGAAACGCGGCCACGGCGCCGTGTCGCCGATCTCGGTAACGGTCATCTCGCCGCGCAGCCGCTTGGCATAGCGGTCGACCAGATCGGCCTCGGGCGACGCGCCGATGCGGCCGCGCGCCACGATGGCAAGCCGCATCAGCCGGCCTTGCGCGGGTCGCCCAGCGCGGGATCGCGCCCTTCAAGGCTCGCGGGACCGCGGTCATCACGATAGGTGGCAGCGCGCGCCGCAAGACCGGCAGGATCGCGCGCCTCATGCGCGTCACGCAAGGCGCCCATGCGCGGTTCGCCCTTGTTGGGCTCCGAATCGAACGCCCACATGCGTTCGAGATTGTAGAAGGCGCGCACTTCGGGGCGGAAGATATGGACGATGACATCGCCGGCATCGATCAGCACCCAATCGGCGGTCGGCAGGCCCTGCACGCGCGCCGGGCGGCCGAAGTCGGTCTTGCACTTGTCGGCGATCTTCATCGCCATCGAGGCGACCTGGCGGCCCGACTTGCCGCTGGCGATGACCATGTAATCGGCAATCGTCGTCTTGCCGGCGAGCGGGATCGAGATGACCTCCACCGCCTGGTCATCATCGAGCGAGGCCATCACCATGGCGTGCAGCGCCTCGACATGCGCGTCGACCTTGGCGGTCCGGGCGGCGGTCGTTTCGGCTGCGGTCATTTCGGTCGCTGTCGTCTGCGGGGTCGTCAAATCAATGTCCTGTTCGTTGCTCGGTCACCGGTGGCTGCCGGTTCGAATTGTCGTGCCCAGTCGGGGTCGGCGGCGCGAATCGCCGTCGCCGACAGAGGCGTCTGGCGGATCGACAGGACGATGATTGCCGGCAAGGGCCAGCGCGTCCAATCGCGAATCGACCCCAAGGGCCGCCGCCAACGCCCCAGCCACGCCATTGCGGGCGATACCAGAGCAGCCCTCATATAGCGCGGACGCGCCAAAACGGCAATCGGCACCGTCCGGGCAAAGGTGCGCCACCGCCGCCAGCGGTGCAGTTCGGGCAATATGTCGGCGCCCATCAGCCAGATGAACGCCGTATCGGGCCAGCGCCGGTGCAACGCCGCCACCGTATCGACGGCAAAACGCGTGCCCAGTTCGGTCTCGATTGCCGTCGGCCGGATACGCGGATGCCGCGCCATCGCCCGCGCCGAAGCCAGCCGTGCCGCCAGCGGCGCCATGCCGACGGCGGGCTTCAACGGGTTCTGCGGGCTGACCAGCCACCAGACCTCATCGAGCCCGAGCAGCCGCATCGCCTCCAGGCTGATATGCCGATGCCCGGCATGCGCCGGATTGAACGAGCCGCCAAGCAGGCCGATGCGCTTCATCGCGGCGACCAGTCTTCATGGGCGTGACGGACACGAACGACAAAGATTTTTTGGTCGACAAGCTGATGAACCAGCAGATACGGCGCGCCTGCAACGACCAGCTTGCGAAAGCTGCTGCGCCCGATTCGCGGCGCAGAGAGCGGAAATTCACGTAATCGCCAACTGCTTGAACGTATCTGGAAAACGGTTCTAGCGGCCAAGACGGGATCTATTTCGTCCAGTTGAGCGGCGATACGGGCAATATCACGCTGCGCCGGCAGCGACCATGACAGCGGCGTCACCGCCGGGCGAGGTCGGCGAGCAGTTTCTCGAAGAAGATTTGCATTTCTGCATCACTTACGACCTCACCACGATCAATGGCGTCGGTCCCTTCCTTGATGAAGGCCCGTTCTGCGGGGGTCATCGCATCCCATTCCGCATCGGTGATCGGTTCATCGATCCAGACGTCATCCGACAGCGGCAAGGCGGGGCGAACATTCATGCGCAAAACATACCCCAAATCACCACCGCCATCAAATCACGGCCGCACCTGGCCGGACCCGATGACCCGCGTCTTGTAGATCGTCAGCCCTTCGAGCGCGACCGGCCCGCGCGCGTGCAGGCGGCCGGTGGCGATGCCGATTTCGGCGCCGAAACCGAATTCGCCGCCATCGGCATATTGCGTCGAGGCGTTCCACACCACGATGGCGCTGTCGACAGCGGCGAGGAAGCGTTCCGCCACTGCCGCATCGCCGGCAACGATCGCATCGGTATGCGCCGAACCATGCTGCGCGATATGGGCAATCGCCCCGTCCACGCCATCAACCAGCGCCACCGAGGCGATGGCATCGAGATATTCGGTGTCGAAGGCATCGGCCGGCGCAGCCACCGCGCGCGGCTCGAGCGCTGCCACATCACCGCGCAATTCGCAGCCGGCATCGGCCAGCGCGCCGAGCACCGCCCGCGCCAGAGCCGGCGCCGCTGCCCGGTCGATCAGCAGCGTCTCCATCGCCCCGCACACCGCGGTCCGCCGCAGCTTGGAATTGACGACGATCGCCGCCGCCATCGCCGCATCGGCCGAGGCATCGACATAGACATGGTTGATGCCATCGAGATGCGCCAGCACCGGCACCCGCGCTTCGGCCTGGACGCGTGCCACCAGCCCCTTGCCGCCGCGCGGGATGATGATGTCGATCAACCCGTGAGCCCCCAGCATGGCACCGACAAGCGCGCGGTCTCCCGCTGGCACCAGTTGCACCGCCGCTGCCGGCAGACCCGCCGCGCGCAGCCCCTCGCCGACGCATTCGAGCAGCACGGCGTTCGACCGCGCTGCCTCCGATCCGCCGCGCAACAGGCAGGCATTGCCCGCCATCAGGCACAGCGCCGCCGCATCCGCGGTCACCCCCGGCCGGCTTTCATAGATGATGCCGATGACCCCCAGCGGCACGCGTACGCGTTCGAAGCGCAGACCATTGCCGGTTTCCCAGCGCTTGATGACCTCCCCCACCGGATCGGGCAGCGCCGCGACGGTATCGAGCCCCGCGGCAATGCCTTCCACCCGCGCGGCATCGAGCGCCAGCCGGTCGATCAGCGCCGCCGAAATCCCCGCCGCGCGCGCCGCCGCGACATCATTGGTATTGGCCGCGAGCAGGTCCGCCACCCGCGCCCTTATCGCCGCTGCCGCCGTGCGAATCGCCAGCGCCTTCTGCGCGGATGGCGCCTGCGCCAGCCCGGCAACCGCCAGCCGCGCCGCCCGCGCCATGGCGTGGACGGTCGCCTCGGCGCTCACAACAGCACCAGATGATCGGCATGGACGAGCGCGGCGCGCGGCGCATAGCCGAGCACCGCGGCCTGGGCTTCGTTGCGCAACCCGCAAATCATCGCCGCATCCCCTGTATCATAGCCCGCCAGCCCGCGCCCGATGACCCCGTCCGGCCCCGCCAGCGCCACGACATCGCCGCGCGCGAAGCGTCCCTCGACCGCCGTCACCCCCGCCGCCAGCAGGCTCTTGCCACGCTTCAGCGCCGCCACCGCCCCGGCATCGAGCAGCAGCGTGCCGTGCACCGTCAACCGCCCGGCGAGCCAGGCCTTTTTCGCGCGTGCGCCGTCACCCGCCACGAACACCGTGCCGCGCCCCGAATCGGCAAAACTCTGCAACGGATGCGCCACCCGGCCATCGGCAATCGCAAGGTGAATCCCCGCCGCCCCGGCAATCCGCGCTGCCGCCAGCTTGGCCGCCATGCCCCCCGACCCGAGCCCGGAGCCGCTGTCGGCGCTCGCCATCGCCTCGATCGCCGGGGTCAGCTTCAACACTTCGGGAACAAGAGTCGCCGCCGGATCGCGCCCGGGGTGCCCCGTGTAGAGCCCATCGACATCGCTGAGCAGCAGCACGCCGCCCGCGCCGGCCGCCTGGGCCGCGCGTGCCGCCAGCCGGTCATTGTCGCCAAAGCGGATCTCGCTGGTCGCCACCGTATCGTTTTCGTTGAGCACCGGCACCGCGCCAAGCGCCAGCAGCCGGTCGAGCGTCGCCGAGACGTTGAGATAGCGCCGCCGGTCTTCCAGGTCCCCCAGCGTCAGCAGCACCTGCGCCATCGTCAGCCCGGCATCGGAGAGCAGCGCCTCCCAGACCGCGCTCAGCGCCACCTGCCCGACCGCCGCCGCAGCCTGCGCATCTTCAAGGCTGGCGCGCCCGCCCTTGTCGAGCTTGAGCCGCCGCGCCCCCAGTGCGATGGCGCCCGAGGAGACGATGACGATCTCCTGCCCCGCTGCGCGCCGTGCCGCGATATCGGCAACGACACTCGCCAGCCAGTCGCGCCGCACGGCTCCCGCGCCATCGACGAGCAGCGACGAACCGATCTTGACGATCAGCCGCGCGCAGGCGCCGGGCGCAAAGCGCGTCGCGGCGCCGGTTGTGCCGGTTACAGGGGGTTCCACGCCCGGGGGTCCGCTGCTGCTGCCGCCGCCACCGCATCGCGCCCGGCGAGCTCGATCAGCGCATCAAGCAGTTCGTCGAGGCCCTGGCGCGTCGCGGCGGAGAACACGAACACCTTCTGTCCGCTCGCCTGTTCGAGCGCGCGCTTCTTGGCGGCCAGCCCCGACGGGCTGACCAGATCGGCCTTGGACAGCGCCAGGATCTCGGGCTTGTCGACCAGACCGCCGCCATAGGCATCGACTTCGTCGCGCACCGTCCGCCACGCCTTGACCGGCGCCGCGGCGCTGGCATCGACAAGGTGGAGCAACACGCGGCAGCGCTCGACATGGCCGAGGAAGCGGTCACCGATGCCCACGCCTTCGGCCGCTCCGGCGATCAGGCCCGGAATATCGGCCATCACCAGTTCCTTGCCCTTGTGGCCGACGACGCCGAGCTGCGGCTTCAGCGTCGTGAAGGGGTAGGCCCCCACCTTGGCGCCGGCGTTCGACACGGCATTGATGAAGGTCGATTTTCCGGCGTTGGGCGCGCCGAGCAGCCCCGCATCGGCGATCAGCTTCAGCCGCAACCACAGCCACATTTCGCCGCCCGGCCAGCCGGGCTGGAACTGGCGCGGCGCGCGGTTGGTGCTGCTCTTGTAAAAGGCATTGCCCTTGCCGCCATCGCCGCCACGCAGCAACGCCACGCGCTGGCCGGGGCGGGTAAGATCGCACAGCAAGGTGCGTTCATCGTCATCGGCGAGCACCTGGGTGCCGACGGGCACCTTGATGACCATGTCATCGGCGCCAGGGCCGGTGCGATCGCGGCCCATGCCATGGCCGCCGCGCTTGGCACGGAAATGCTGGGTGTAGCGAAAATCGATGAGGGTGTTCAGGCCATCGATGCATTCGAAGATGATATCGCCGCCGCGGCCGCCATCGCCGCCATCAGGGCCGCCATATTCGACATATTTTTCGCGCCGGAACGACACGGCGCCATCGCCGCCGGCGCCCGATGACACGAAAATCTTGGCCTGGTCGAGAAACTGCATGCGGGTGTCGATTCAAACGAAAAGGAGGAGCCAGTTGCCCGGCTCCCCCCTATACGAATTCAGGCAGTAACCGGATCGGTTTATTCAGCCGCGATGGCTTCCGGGCGCGGGTCGACGCTGACATACTTGCGACCCAGCTTGCCTTCGTGGAAGACGACGACGCCGTGCGCCGTGGCGAACAGGGTGTGATCCTTGCCGAGGCCAACGTTGCGGCCGGGGTGGACCCGGGTACCGCGCTGGCGGATGATGATGGTGCCGGCGAGCAGTTCCTGCCCGCCAAAACGCTTCACGCCAAGGCGACGACCGGCCGAATCACGACCGTTGCGCGATGAACCGCCTGCTTTCTTATGTGCCATGGTACCTTAGCCTACAGAAGTGATCTTGAGGACGGTCAGCTGCTGGCGATGACCGTTCTTGCGACGATAGTTGTGACGACGACGCTTCTTGAAGATGATGACCTTGTCGGCCTTCGTCTGCGCGACGATGGTGGCGGTAACGCTGCCACCCTGGGTGATCGCGCCGGCATCGC
>JBILPK010000107.1:0-11473 GCA_044373875.1 Polymorphobacter sp. | reverse complement strand
GGCGGTCGTCCGAGATGATCGTGTCGATCTCCTCGAGCGCACAGACGACATTGCCGGACGGCCCTTCGAATTTGCTGGCATCGACCAGCACGATGATCTGGTCGGCGCGCTCGATCAGCCGTCGCTCGGCAGCCACGAGCACGATATCGGCCTGCATCAGACCCCGCGGGCCCAAGGCCGCTGCACCCATGAACAGTTTCGGGGCATGAAACTGCGGCATGCCATCATCGCCGAAAACCGACAAGATGATGTTCTGTTCCGGGAAAACGGCGCCCGACGGCACCAATATGCGGGTGCCGGCCTGATTGAGCAGCGCCGAAACGATATGCAGCGAATTGGTGAGTACCTGCAGCCCGAGTCCAGCGAGGTGCGGGCACATCTGCAGCGTTGTCGAGCCGCCGTCGATCATCACGCCTTCGCCGGGTTGGCAAAGCGCTGCCGCTGCCTTGCCGATCGCCTCTTTTTGCGCGCGATTGCGGCCGATGTTTTCGTGAAAGGGCACGCCCGAAAGCCGTGCAGCAGCAGCATCGGGCGCGCCGTTGGCCTGGATCGCCCGGACACCGCCGCGAACGCGGCTCAGCCGTCCGGCATTGGCCAGACGCTCGAGATCGCGGCGGATGGTGGCGGGGGACGCTGCAAGGTGCGTTTCGAGCACCCGAAAGCTGATGAAGCCGCGGGCTGTGACAAGGTCTAGAATAGCGGCTTCGCGTTCGCTGGCGTGCATGATGATTTGATGGGCAATGCCAGCGCCACAAGCAATCAGAATCGATCAAACAATACCGGCGCCCAGGCCGACCGGCTTGCGTTCCTGGGCCTTGCGGGTCCGATAGCCGCTGACGCGATAGGCGGCCAACACGTCTATGGCGCCCCCCGCCTCGAGGCGGGCCATCGCGACGATCGGGGTGACATCAGTGCGGTAGGCCCGGCGCAGTGTCTGGAACGCCATCATGACGTCGTTGCTGTCCTGCGCATGATGCAAGGCGGCGCGATCGACGAGGCTGGCTTTGGCATACGCCCCAGTGATTGCCTCCGCCGATGAAAGCATGGATTCGATCGGGTCGGTCACATTGTGCGACTGGTCGATCATGTAGGCAGGGTCAAAGCCGTCTCTTGGATGTTCCTCGGCCTCAATCAACTCGTTGAAAACGAGGAAAAGTTGATGCGGGTTGATCGATCCGGAATCGAGGTCGTCGTCACCATATTTGCTGTCGTTGAAGTGGAAGCCCCCTAGTTTGCCAAAGCGGTGCAAGCGCGCGACAATCTGTTCGATGTTGACGTTGGGCGCATGATGACCAAGATCGACGAGACATTTCGCCTTCGGCCCGAGCTGCTGGGCGGCAAGAATCGAGCTCCCCCAGTCGGCGATTACCGATGAGTAGAAGGCCGGCTCGTACATTTTGTGCTCGAGCAGCATCCGCCAATCGTCGGGCAGCGCCGCATAGATTTGCGCCGCAGCATCGAGATAGCGATCGAGCGACCGACCAAAATCCTGCTGGCCCGGGAAGTTGGTGCCATCGCCGACCCACACGGTCAACGCCGTCGAACCCAGTTGGCGACCGATCTCGATACATTCGATGTTGTGCTCGACCGCCTGCTGGCGGGTATCGGCGCGGGTCGAAGCGAGGGAGCCGGTCGCATAGCTGTGCGCCTGCCCTGGCTGATCCTGGAAGGTGTTACTGTTGACGGCGTCGAAGCCCAGGCCGAACGAGGCAGCCTCGTCTCGCAATTCGGCGTAGTCGCTTACCCTGTCCCAGGGGAAATGCGGCGACACGCGTGGCGTCACTGTCGAAAGCTGATGGATGACCGCACAATCCTCCAGCTTTTCGTGGATGTTGGTCGGCTCGCCTGCAATCGGGAACTTGGCAAACCGAGTGCCGCCACGCCCGGCACCCCAGCTGGGGACAGCGACGCCGAAGCTGCCAACGCGTGCCTTGATGGCGTCGATATCGATGCCGCGCCTTTCGAGCTGCCGGCCAAGGCTGTTGTAATCGTCCTGGAGCGCTTCCATTTCTGCCGCATTGTGATCGGCGATCTGGTCGGTGGCGAGGGGGAGGCTTAGGCTCATCCTGAAATCCTAACGGGTGAAGGCCTGGGCATTGCCGGCATCGACGTTGATCATGTTGCCGGTAGATTTCGCCGACACGTCGCTGGCCAGGAAATAGACGGCCTCCGCGACGTCATCGGGCAGCACATCACGTTGCAGCAGCGAGCGCGCCCGGTAATGCTCTTCCAGAGCTGTACCAGGATCGATGCCATGTGCTCCAGCACGCTCCTGCCGCCAGTCGCCATCCCAGATCCGCGATCCCTTGATGACCGCGTCGGGATTGACGGTGTTGACGCGGATGCCGAACGGCGCGCCTTCCAGGGCGAGACAGCGCGCGAGATGGTTGGCGGCTGCCTTGGCCGAAGCATAGGCCGAGGCATTGGTGGCGGCAGCGACGCCGTTCTTGGACCCGATAAATACGATGGAAGTTCCACCTTGCGCCGCCATCCGCTTCAGCAAGGGGAAAGCGGCCCGCGCTGTCAGGAAATAGCCTTCAGCCAGCACATCATGATTTTTCCGCCATAGCGCGACGCTGGTTTCCTCGATCGGAGCCGAGGATGCGATGCCGGCATTGGCGACAACGATATCGACGCCGCCGAATTCGCGGGCACAGGTATCGAACGCCGCCTGGACCTGGGCCTCGTCGGTCACGTCGCACGTGGCAGCGCGCACGACATCCGCACCGAAGCGGATCGCGAAGTCGCTGTGCATCGCGTCCAAAGCGGTTGAATCGCGATCAACGAGCAGAACACAGGCGCCATCTGCCATCAATCGCGCCGCGCAGGCAGCGCCAATACCGCCGGCCGCGCCGGTCACCAAAGCGATCTTGCCTGCCAAGGCCCTGGGCTTCGGCATGCGCTGCAATTTGGCCTCTTCAAGCAGCCAGTATTCGATGTCAAAGGCTTCCTGTTCATCAAGCCCGATGTAGCCGCCTATCGCCTCGGCGCCACGCATGACATTGATTGCGTTGCCATAAAATTCGCCGGCAAGGCGCGCCGTGGTCTTGTCGGTGGCGAAGGTAATGCGCCCGACGCCCGGGATCAGAACCACGACCGGGTTGGCATCGCGCATTGGCGGGCTGTTGGTGCAGCGGCATCGATCATAATAGGCAGCATAGCTCTGGCGGTAACTTTTCAGTTGTTCAGCGAGATACGTATCGTCTGCCAGCCGCATCGGATCGAGGATCAGCGGTGCGATCTTGGTGCGCAGAAAATGATCAGGGCAGGATGTGCCGATCGCAGCAAGCCGTGCGAAATCCGCCGATCCGACAAATTCCAGCGCCTCGGCATCGTCCGAAAAATGTCCTAGTTTGCGACGCGCGCCGGGCATCAACCCGCGCAGCCGTGGCATGACACCAGCGGCCACCGCACCCCGATCGGCGACGGGCGCCACCACTGAACCACCAAAGGCCGGCGCGTCGCCCATCTTGTCGTTGAGATAGCGCGCCGCATCGGCGATCAGGGAGATTGTGTGTTCGTAGCAGGCTTGGGCGCTGTCGGCCCAGCAAATGATCCCGTGGCCGGCAAGCATCACGCCTTCGATGCCGGGATGCGCTGCCACATAGTCGCGCAGATCCACGCCAAGTGTGTAGCCCGGGCGTTTCCAGGGCAACCAGCCGATTCTGCCGCCCCATATCGCCTGCGTTGCCGCCACCCCGCCCGATGATGCGGCGAGCGCTATTATCGCATCAGGGTGAACATGATCGACATGCGCAAAGGGCAAGAGGCTGTGCAGCGGCGTATCGATGGAAGCGGCGCGCGCGTTCAGGTTGAATGTGCAGTGTGGCAGGTAGCCAACCATCTTGTCGTCGTCGTCCTGGCCACCGTAATGCGCAGCGAGGCCGAGCAGCTTTTTCTGATAGAGGGTCGCGAAGCCGCCAAGGTCCATCGATCCGATGTCGCCGCCGGAACCCTTTACCCACAGCACTTCGGTTTCGCTGCCACTCAATGGATCCCGTTCCATCAATTTGGCCGATGTATTGCCGCCGCCGAAATTGGTGACCGTAAGGTCCGATCCCAGCAGATTGGAGCGATACAGCAAGAGCTCCGCCGGGCTCATGCCGTGGGCCGTGGCCGTGCTCCAGCGGCTGATCGGTACGGCAAATCGCGTTGCCGGTTTCGACAAAAGTGGGGTCTCGATTGTCATGGCATCCGTCTTCGATAAATTGTAAGTGTTCACTAACGTTTTCGCTGGCATCATTCAATCATTTTCGCTAACGTTCGATCATAAGCGTTCAACTGGGGAGTGGATAGGGCTTTTGACGGGAACCGTCGTTGTCCTCGATGTCGGCAAGACTCTGACCAAGCTCGGTTGCTGGTCGGAAGACGGTGCGCTGCTGGCGAAACTGGTGCGGCCAAACCTGCGGGTGATGCATGATAGCCTGGCGCGCCTGGATGTCGACGGGATCGGGCGTTTTGCGCTTGCTTCATTGTCGCGCTTTGCGCGGCACGGACCTATCGCAGCGATTATTCCGGTTGCGCACGGCGCCGCGGTGGCGGGAATTCGCGGCGCAGCCCTCGCGTTTCAGCCACTTGACTATGAGCAGGCGATCCCGACCAACATCGCTGCCGACTATGACCGACAGCGGGATGCTTTCGCGCACAATGGTTCGCCGTGTCTGCCCGATGGACTCAACATAGGCCGACAGCTTCACTGGCTTGAGGCGCGCGACTCCGAAGCACTGGCGGAAACCACCTTGCTGCCATGGGCGCAATACTGGTCGTGGTGGCTGTCGGGCGCGGCGGCCAGTGAAGTCACCAGCCTTGGCTGTCATAGCGACCTCTGGTCACCAGCCCAGAGCGACTTTTCCGACCTGGCGCATTCGCGTGGCTGGGCAACAAGATTTGCACCCTTTGCACGCGCCGGCGACGTGGTCGGCACGCTGCGAGCCGACCTCGCCGATGCGGCGGGCCTTTCGTGCGAAGTTGCCGTGCACTGTGGCCTGCACGACTCCAACGCCGCCTTATTGGCCGCACGCCCGATCGCCGAAATGGACCTTCGCGACGCAACCGTCGTTTCAACCGGCACGTGGTTTGTCGCGATGCGACGGCCAGCTTCGCCTTTCCCGATCGCAGCAATGCCTAGGGATCGCGACTGCCTGGTCAACGTGGATATCGCAGGTGCCGCAGTTCCATCAGCGCGGTTCATGGGCGGGCGCGAGATCGAACGATTGACCGACGTCGACACACCGAACATCGACGCGCCCGAGGCGCAGGAAAGCCTTTTAGGCGCGATCGACGCTGTGCTGAAACAGGGCGCGATGATCTTGCCCGGTTTTGCACCCGGCACGGGTCCGTTCGCCAATTGCACGGGGGCCTGGATCAACCGCCCTGTTGATCCGATCGAACGCGCCGCTGCCATCGCGATTTACGCAGCGCTTGTCACCGATGCGATGCTTGAACTGGTCGGCACACGCGACCTGCTGATTCTGGAAGGGCGGTTTTCGGGTTGCGCGCTGTTTGCTGGCGCGCTCGCGTCACTCAGGCCGGGTCTTGTGGTTCATTCCGCCGCAGCGGATTGCGATGTCGGCTCGGGCGCCCTGCATCTCGTCAGGCCGGCCGCGCTGCGGCGGGCACCACTATCGCGCGTCAGTCCGATTAGAGCCGACCTGAGCGCCTACCGCCGGGCATGGCAATCGGCAATTTCTGCGAGGCCGGGGCCGAATTTCAATGAGGCTCGCACATGAGGCTCATACTCATCCTGATTGCGGCGCTGGTCTCCGCGGTAGCCCAGGCGCAGGCACCGCCCGAAATGGCCGAGGCAATTTCGCTCGGCACCGGCCCGGTCCCCGATGCGATCGGTTCGGAAATCTGGAGTGGGAAGGCTGGACAGCTATCGGTTCGCAACGTGGTCGAGGCGACCTTGCTGCCAGTTTTGCCGGCATCCGGAAAGGCCAATGGATCGGCGATGATCGTGGCGCCGGGCGGCGCCTTCATGACACTCGCCTGGTCCGGCGAGGGCATGGCGATAGCACGGGCCCTGGCCGAAAGGGGCGTAACGGCATTTGTGCTGAAATATCGCGTGGTGCCTACACCCCGACCGTGGCCGGAATTCGGCAAGGTGATGGCCCGGCAGATGACAAACTGGATCGCCGGCCCCGGCGGTGGCATCAAGGTCGAAACCCCCGGCTTTGCTGTCGATGATGCCGTGGCAGCAGTGCGGCTGGCACGCACAAATGCATCTCGATGGGGCATCGACCCGAACAGGGTCGGCATGATCGGCTTCTCGGCAGGGGCCAGGCTGACGCTGGCAACCATGGCGGCGCTGCCCGCGTCGGAACAACTGGCTGTAGCCGTCGTCCTTTACCCGCCCATGGCTGCCATCTCCCCGCCACCAAAGGCGCCTCCGATGTTTGTTGCCATGGCGACCAACGACCCTCTTTCCGGGAAATCGGGCTATGGGTTGGTTCAAAGCTGGATCGATGCCGGCAGGCCCGTCGAGTTTCATGCGTTCCAGACGGGCGGCCATGGCTTCGGGCTTGGCCTCAAGGCCACCACAAGCAACGGCTGGATTGCCCTGCTCTGGCCTTGGCTCGACGGTCAGCATTTTGCGCAGGTCCGACCGTGATTGCCGCATCGGCGCTTGATTATCGTGAACTGGCGCGGCGCCGGCTTCCGCCTTTCCTGTTCGAATATCTCGACGGCGGTTCCTATGCAGAGGCGACCCTGCGCCGTAACGTGAACGACCTTGCAGCTGTGGCGCTACGCCAGCGGGTGTTGCGTGATGTATCACAAATCGACGTTTCGACTGAATTGTTCGGCCAGAAGCTCGCGCTGCCGCTGGCACTGGCACCGATCGGTCTCGCCGGGATGAACGCCAGGCGCGGCGAGGTGCAGGCGGCACGCGCGGCCGAGGCTGCCGGCGTCCCTTTCACCCTGTCGACGGTTTCGGCCTGTGCGATCGAAGAGGTTCGCGCCGGAACCGGGAAGCCCTTCTGGTTTCAACTCTACATGCTGCGCGACCGTGGTTTCATGCGCGAACTGATGGCGCGCGCAGTGGCAGCGGGTTGCTCGACTTTGGTCTTTACGGTCGACATGCCGGTGCCGGGATCGCGATATCGCGACTATCACTCGGGCCTCGCCGGGGCGGCGGGCTGGCACGGAAGGGCGAGGCGCGCCTGGCAAGGCGCCATGCATCCCCGCTGGGCCATTGATGTCGGGCTGAGGGGTCGGCCCCACAGCCTTGGAAACATTGCGCCGTTGCTCGGCGACCGTTCCGGCATCGAGGACTTCTTTGCCTGGATGCGCGGCAATTTCGATCCGTCGATCAGTTGGCGCGACCTCGATTTCATCCGGGCGGAATGGCGGGGGCCGCTGATCCTGAAGGGCATATTGGACGTGGACGATGCAGTCGAAGCGGCGAACCTTGGCACCGATGGCATCGTCGTTTCAAACCATGGGGGGCGGCAGCTCGATGGCGTGCCTTCGACTGCACGGACACTGCCATCAATTGCCGACGCGCTCGGCGACCGGCTGACTGTCCTGGCCGACGGCGGAATCCGGTCCGGCCTTGATGTCATCCGGATGCTGGCACTGGGTGCCCACGGCGTGCTGATCGGCCGGGCCTGGGCCTATGCGCTTGGCGGCGGTGGGCAGGCCGGCGTGGCCCATGTGCTCCGCCTGATCGAAGCCGAAATGCGCGTGGCAATGGCGCTGACCGGCATCACCTCGATCGACCAAATCAGCGCCGACATGCTCGTCGCCAACCACAACAAGGATACAGGCTGATGGGTGGCGATCCGCTGCTGGGCGTGGCGTTTCACTGGCTCGGCGGGCTTTCATCGGCCAGCTTCTACGTGCCCTACAAGCGCATCCATCGCTGGTCATGGGAGATTTTCTGGCTGACAGGGGGCATCTTTTCCTGGGCCATCGCGCCCTGGCTGTTTGCCGCGCTGCGCACCACAGACTTGCTTGGCGTGCTGGGCGCAACGCCGCGCGATACGCTGTTCTGGTGCTGGTTCTGGGGCGCCATGTGGGGCTTTGGCGGGCTGACATTCGGGTTGACGATGCGCTACCTCGGGCTGTCGCTGGGCATGGCCGTGGCGCTGGGCCTGACGACGATCATCGGCACGCTGGGGCCGCCG
The DNA here is from genome assembly GCA_044373875.1 of Polymorphobacter sp. GTDB lineage: Bacteria > Pseudomonadota > Alphaproteobacteria > Sphingomonadales > Sphingomonadaceae > Sandarakinorhabdus. The sequence continues at coordinate 3,347 of JBILPK010000107.1, read as the reverse complement.
ATCTTTCGCGGCAAGTTGCATGAAATCGCTTCGACGCCGAGCGGCCAGCTGACGCTGTTCGGCATTGTCATTACGCTGGCGGGCATCGTGGTGGTGGCCCGCGCCGGGCACGCGAAAGAGCGCGAACTGGCCGGACAGGTTTCAACCGGGGTGGCCGAGTTCAATCTGCGCAAGGGCCTGTTGATCGCGGCTTTCTCGGGGGTCATGTCGGGGTGTTTCGCCTGGGGCCTCGATGCCGGGCAACCGATCCGCGACCTGACGCTCGCCGCCGGCACCGATCCACTTAGCCAGGGCCTGCCGGTTCTGTGCGTCGTTCTGCTCGGCGGGCTGACGACCAATCTGCTGTGGTGCAGCCTGTTGATCGCCCGCAACCGGTCGGCCGGTGAATGGCTTGGCCGCACCGCATCGGGGACGACACGGCCGCCGTTGCTGCGCAACTATCTGCTCGCGGCGCTCGGTGGCACGCTGTGGTATTTCCAGTTCTTCTTCTACACGATGGGCGAGAGCCAGATGGGACGCTTCGGCTTCTCGAGCTGGACTCTGCACATGGCGAGCATCATTCTTTTTTCGACTCTCTGGGGTTTCGCACTGGGCGAATGGCAGGGTGCCGGCGGCCGTACGCGCCGTCTCGTCTGGACCGGCATCGGCCTGCTGGTGGGCTCCACGATCGTCATCGGGGTCGGCAACATGCTCGCCGCGACACCGGCTAGCTGAGGACATTCCATGCGCACACGCTCATTGCTGCTCGTCACTGTCATTGCATTGCTGGCAGCCCCTGCCGGCGCCGGACCCATCGAGGAGGGGTTCAGGGAACCGCCGAACAGCGCGCGGCCTCGGGTGTGGTGGCATTGGATGAACGGCAACATCAGCGAGGCCGGCATAGCGAAGGACCTTGCCTGGATGAAGCGCGTCGGCATCGGCGGCATGCAGAATTTCGATGTCAACATCAGCACGCCGCAAGTCGTGCCCGACCGGTTGGCCTACATGACCCCGGCGTGGAAAAAGGCCTTCCAGTTCGCAGCGCAACAGGCAAGCGAACTGGATCTCGAACTCGCCATCGCGGCATCGCCGGGGTGGAGCGAAACCGGCGGGCCCTGGGTGAAACCCGAGGACGCGATGAAGAAAATCGTCTGGGCCGAAACCGACATCCCCGGCGGCCAGCGTTTCACCGGCGTACTTGCCGCGCCGCCGACGGTTACCGGCGTATATCAATCGCTGCAGCGGGGCGGCCAATATGGCGGCAATGATGTCGGCATTTCGATCCCTGCGGCGCATGGCGACATTGGTGTCTTTGCCTATCCGGTCAGCAGCGCCGCCCTGCCGGCACCGGCTGTTCTCGTTGCCGGATCGCCGGTTGCCGACACAGCGGCGCTGACGGATGCCGAATTGCATACGCGGTTGCAGGTGGCAGGCGGCACGGCGGCAGCGCCCGGCGTGGTCGAACTGGTGTTCGATTCGCCGCAGACGGTGCGCTCGGCGACGCTGTACATGCCGAACCAGGTCGCGACCTTTTCGGATTCGGCGCTGCTGCCACGACTTGAGGTGGCGGATGGCGGTGGTTGGCGGCTGATTGCCGAAATGCCGCTGTCGGCAATCGTCACCACGGCCAGCTTCGCGCCCGTAACAGCCCGGCGTTTCCGCCTGGTGATGGCGCCGAACCGCGATCCGGCACGCCAGGCCGGCAGCCCGCCGCGCCACCCGCGCAGCGTGGCAATCGGCGAATTGCGCTTGTCGGGCGAGGCGCGGGTCGATGCGCTTGAGACAAAGACCGGCAATGTCATCGGCAAGGACTATTACGCGCCGGGGAATGCCGGCAACGTTGCCGAGCCCGGCATCCCGGCGGCGCAGATCATCGACCTGACCGGCAAGGTCGGTGCCGACGGCCGGCTCGACTGGACACCGCCGAAGGGCAATTGGCGCGTCGTGCGGCTCGGCTGGTCCCTGGTCGGGACCGTCAACCACCCCGCGCCGGTCGATGCGACCGGTCTCGAGGTCGACAAATATGATGGCGAGGTGGTCCGCCGCTACATGAACACCTATCTCGGCATGTATCGTTCGGCGACTGGCGATGCACTGATCGGGGCGACAGGGTTGCGCGCACTGCTGACCGACAGCACCGAGGTCGGCGCGGCGAACTGGACACCGCGGCTGCTGGCGCAATTCGTCCGGCTGCGCGGCTATGATCCAACACCGTGGTTGCCGGCGCTGACCGGGGTGGTCATCGACAGCCGGGCCCGGACCGACGCGTTTCTGTACGATTTTCGCCGGACGCTTGCCGAGCTCCATGCCGGGGAACATTACGGCACGGTGGCCGAAGTGGGCCGCGAAAACGGCCTGAAAGTCTATGCCGAAGCGCTCGAATCGCGGCGTCCGACTCTGGGCGACGACATGGCGATGCGCAGCCATGCCGATGTGCCGATGGCTGCGATCTGGACCTACAAACCGGAAGCCGGCCCGCTGGTCAGCGCGATTGCAGACATGAAGGGCGCGGCGTCCGTCGCGCACGTCTATGGCCGCAATCTGGCGGCGGCGGAATCACTGACCAGCAACTCAGTCTATTGGGGCCATGCGCCGTCGGACCTGAAACGTGTCATCGACCTGGCCTTTGTCACTGGCATCAACAGGCCGGTGATCCATACCTCGGTGCACCAGCCTGTCGATGACAAACTGCCCGGTCTGGCGCTTGGGCCGTTCGGCCAGTTCTTCAATCGACACGAAAGCTGGGCAGAAATGGCGCGGCCATGGGTCGACTATCTCGCGCGGTCGTCGTTCCTGTTGCAGCAGGGGCGGTATGTTGCCGATGTTGGCTATTTTTACGGCGAGGAAGGCCCGCTCACGGAACTGTTCGGGCTGAAGCCGGTCGCCGACGCGCCGACGCGCCATGCGTATGATTTCATCAACCCCGATGCCCTGCTCACCCTTTTGTCGGTTCGGGACGGTGCCATCGTGGCGCCGGGCGGCGCGCGGTATCGGCTGCTCTATCTTGGCGGAACATCAGCGCGGATGACGGTGCCGGTGCTGCGTGCGCTGGCGCGGCTGGTCGATGGCGGCGCTATGATCGCTGGCAATGCCCCGGTGGCAACCCCGAGCCTCGCCGACGGCCCCGACGAGTTCAAGGCGCTGGTCGCGCAACTCTGGCCGCAGGGCGGCCGGCGCGGCGTCATCACCGGCGCCAATGTCGATGCGGCGCTGGCGCAGATCGGGGTGCCGGCGGCGTTCGCCCATGACGGGCCGGCCGACAGCGAGATCCTGTTTCTCCAGCGCCGCGTGGATGATGGCGAAATCTTCTTCATCAACAACCGCAAAGTTCGCGCCGAACGGATCGAGGCGCGCTTTGCGGTGACCGG
>JBILPK010000096.1:0-12736 GCA_044373875.1 Polymorphobacter sp. | reverse complement strand
CTGCCGGAGACGATTCCTGACGGGTTCTACCTCTGCGCCGACAGCGAGAACCCGCAGGCAGCGTTCCAGCAGGCCATCATCACGGCGGTGGGAAAGCTGACCCATATTGCGCCGCCCGATGCGAAGGGCGAGATCATCGGCTCCCCCGTCGTCGCGCACGGCGTGATCGAATATCCTGTCGCCAAGCTCGGGCTTTGCGCATCGATCACCGGCGCACGGTTCACCACGACGACGGAAGTTTACCCGGACAGTGCGCGCAGTACCCCCGATCTATGCATGCTCGCGCAGGTAACGGCGGTTTGCGCAGCGCTTGATCATGTCTTGAGCCTCGAAGGCAACCGCGGCGAACTATTTCGGTATTGATGTCGGTCCGACCGCGCGCGATCACCGCCACAGAGCGGCCATAACGATCCCTCGACGTTCGTAAGGCGGCGGCTGTTTTTCGGGTATCTCCACTGGCGGGTCCTCGGCTACGGTAAATCTGAGACCCATCGATCCGTTGCGGATCGCGGCGGTGAGAAGGTGACGCGATGAACGAGATGCCGGCTCATTCCAATACGAGGCGCGTCCTTTGGCTCCTCTCCGGGCTTACGGCCCTCGTCCTCGCCCCTCCAGTCATGGGTCAGCCGGCAGCGCCGGCGGTCGATCCCGTCCGCGTGCTGGTGAAGCGACTAGATCTGGAACGGTACAAGGCGACGATTAAAGATCTTACCCAGTTCGGCGACCGCCGGCAGGGCACCGCTCGCAACCGCGCCGCGCTCGACTGGATCGAAGCCCAGCTCAAGGGCTACGGTTGCACCAGCACCGAGCGCTTGAAATATGAATTCGGAGAGGAGCCTGTGCATAGGGTCGCACCGGCCAGGGCGCCGGCCGCCGCCGGGTCGGACGAACCCGGCCTGTCGGTCGGCGGCGGGCGCTCGCGCGGCTTCACGCGCAAGACCGGCGTCAACAGCGATTCCAATGCCCAACTCGATGCCCGGATCAAGCTGCTGAATGCGCCACCGGCAGTGCCGGGGTCGCGCGAGTCGGTGTATTGCACCAAGATCGGGACCGGCCACCCCAACGAGATGTACATCGTCAGCGCCCATATGGACGGTATCGGCTTTGGCGAGGCTGCCAACGACGACGGCTCCGGGACGGCGCTGGTGATGGAACTGGCGCGCGTGTTCAGCAGCCCCGATGTGCAAACCGACCGTTCGATCCGCTTCATCCTGTGGAACAACGAGGAGACGGGGCTGAACGGTGCCAAAGCCTATGTCGCGCAGCGGGCAGCACTGCAAGGCAAGGAGTTGCCTGCCGGATCGGGCCGCTACCCCGAGCCGAAGTGGCTCGGGGTCATGCAACACGACATGATGCTGTTCGACCACGGCATGCCGCGGGCCGACGGCAGCATAAGCCCGGTGCAGCGTCCCGAGGCCGATGTGAACGTCGAATTCCAGTCGTCGTCGAAATTCGCCGCGCAGTCGCAGGACCTGGCTTGGGCTCTGCAAGCGGCGAACGAGCGGTACGCCACGGATTATCCGGCCGCGGTCGGACGCCATATGACCAATACCGACTCGACGCCGTTCATGGACCTGGCGCCGTCCGTCAGCCTGCGCGAGAACGAGCGCGGTGCGCAGGTCGGAAGCGGCTGGGACCCACAATGGCACCAGCCAACAGACCTCTACACCACATACAGTGACAAGGACTTTCTGCTCGGCCTCAACGCGGCGCAGACCAGCCTCTCGGCGACGGCGCGGTTAGCGGGCGCAACCCTGCGCTAGCCTCCCTCTACGACTTGACTCGCAAGATTCGTGACAACGCTCGAAGATCAGCCCCGAAGATGATCGAGCCGCACGCTATTCGGGATCGGCTCGCGTGCTAGACGGCCGTTTCTGGGATCTGCACGAAGCGTCGGGACCGCTGCAATCGGGGGTGCCAAACTGCCGCTTCTGTTCCTTATGTCCTCTGAACCACCGTATTGAGGGCAGGGCATAGCGTGCACTCTAAAGGCTCTCGCCGATTGGCTCAAATGCGATTTCGGTTTGTACATGCGACCACCCACAATTTTTAACGTTGCGTGTCTGACCCGCGATTTTCCGTCAACCAATCTCGGTTGTAGATGACAGAAATTTGGGATTCTGGACTACAACTAGGCACTGTGTGAGACTGTCGGACAGAAAGAGACCATGAGAAATCTGAGTATCCTTCGCGTAGTGATGAGCCTGGAACTGATCGGCACGTTGATAGTGGCATCCGAAGCGCGTGCCCAACGTCGGCCTATGCCTGCCGAGTCATTCCCGGTCGAAGAGGCGACCATTTCAATTGTTCACGAAGCAATGCGCGATGGGCGGTTGACGTGTCTTGGCCTGGTTACAGCTTATCTCGCTCGAATCGCCGCCTACGACAAAAACGGCCCAGCAATCAACGCGATCGTGACGATCAACCCTGACGCAACTCGTCTTGCCAACGAGCTGGATCGCCGCTTCGCAAAACAAGGGATTACTGGCCCGCTCCACTGCGTACCCATGATCGTAAAGGACAATTTCGAGACCAGGGGATTGCAGACAAGCAATGGTTCACTCGCCTTGGAAGGCTATCTGCCCGTTGATGACGCCACCCTCGTGGCGCGGGCGACGGCAGCGGGGGCCATTGTCCTTGCAAAATCCAACATGGCGGAATGGGCATTCAGTCCGGTTGAGACGGTGAGCTCGATCCTGCCGGGCTACACAAGAAACCCTTACGCGCTGGACCGTGCGACTGCGGGTTCCAGCGGCGGCACGGCCGCGGCAGTGGCTGCCAATTTCGGTCTTGTCGGACTTGGCACTGATACCGGTAATTCTATCCGTGGTCCGGCTTCGCACCAGTCGCTTGCTGGAATCAGATCTACGATGGGCCTCACAAGTCGCGCCGGCGTTTTTCCCCTTGTCCTCAAAGCGGATATCGCCGGACCAATCACGCGTACGGTGGAAGACATGGCTACCGTCTTCATGGTTGTTGCAGGCGCAGACCAGCGCGATCCCGCAAGCGCCCCTGCCAACGCGTACCGAACTTCCGATTACCGCAAGGTGCTCGATCGTGATGGCTTGAAAGGTGTAAGGATCGGCGTCCTGCGGGAAGCCTATGAGCGCCCGACCGCCGATCCGGAAGTCATCGCAATATTCAAAGCCGCACTCGATGACCTGCGTCGGCAAGGTGCTGAGATTATCGATCCCGCGCCGATCGAAGGCTATAAGCCGCCAGTTCGGCCCGAACCCGCGTTTGTGTGCATGGGCTTCAAATATGATCTAAACCAGTTCCTTGAGACCCGTGCTGGCCGGGTTCCGGTGGCAGACCTGGCGGCGGTCATCAAGTCCGGTAGATTCCACCCGTCTGTTGCGAAGCGTCTCGAAGATGCCGAAAAAGTGCCGACGAACGGCCCGAACTCGGCTGCGTGCATGGCCGACGAAGCCCAACGTATGCACTTGCGCGAACTGGTCACCAACACCATGACGAAATTCGAGTTGGACGCCTTTGTTTATCCGACCTGGAGCAACCCGCCCCGCCTAATTGGCGATCTTAACACACCGGGTGGAGACAATAGCCAGATCTTCGCGCCAATGACCGGCTTCCCGGCGGTTAATGTAGCGATGGGCTATTCTCTCAGGGGGACCTTGCCGGTCGGCATAACTTTTTTTGGTCGGCCGTGGCATGATGCCGATCTAATTAAATATGCCTTTGCATACGAACAGAAAACAAAACACCGTCGACCTCCAGCCTCGGTGCCGCCGCTGCGCTAAAAGCTCAGGCCCCCGCATTTCGACGAACGTCGGAGTTTATATGTAACGGAACCGACTAAGATCCAGCGTTGAGATAAAAAGACATCACAAAATGTTGCAGGTTGCAACTTTTCAGGCTTGAACGCTGATCGGAACCGCAGTCTCCTCTGCAAGTCGGCATTGTATTTCTGTCAAAGTGTTCTCGATATGCGCGTGTAAAACGGTTATTATCGAATCGCAGTCACGCGCTAGCCAGCGCTCCAGCAACAACCCGTGTTCATCGGTCGCGCGCTCGCCCTGTCCCATTGTTTCGAGATACTTGCCTACATAGCGATCGCTGAGAACGTGGAGCCGCTCAAGCAGTTGCATCGTTATCGGCAAACCAGACGGCCGCACAAGCGCAAGGTGAAATGTACGATTGAGAGCTATGATGGTGGCCTTGCCAGAACGGTCGGTGGGGTCGAGTGCCTTGAATGCGGCAACCGCGGTCTCGCGATCGGCGCTTGTCGCGCAGTGAGCTGCCTGTGCCGCCGCCTCCGGCTCCAGCTTGAGCCGCAGCTTGAAAACTTCATCGGCTTCGGTGGCAACAAGGGCGCGCACGAAATACCCGCGATTGGGGTGCGACCGCACCAGGCCTTCCTCCTCCAGGCGGGCCAGCGCTTCTCGCAAAGGGATCTTGCTGACGCCCAGCTCGGATGCAAGCGCATCTTGCCGGATCGGTTGATCGGACTTGGCGTCCCCATTGAGGATTCGGAAGCGGACCACATCGACGAGCCGTTCCGACAATGTCCTTACAATCAAACGCGGCATGACGATCTGTGTGTCCCCCCGGTCAGCGCGTACTCAAACGACCGCTTCTTGCGTCCCGTTGCTTCGTAACCGGCAAGCCGACGGCGACCAAGCGTCTTCATCATGAACACCACGCGCATACCGGACTACATCTAAACTCTGTCACCTCCAACGCAACCCGCCGAATGACGGTCGGCGATCAGTCCCATACCTGCTAGCCGCCGTCTCCCGACCGTCGACCAACAAGCCGCAACCTGCATCGGGTGTAATTTTCGTATACAGTATATTCTTGTTGCGGCGCACCGAATTCCGTGTCAGCGATATGACACAGGCTTGTTACTAGCTCGCGTCAGACGGGTCACATCCGGAATGCAATTTGGTGGTTGCCGCGCTCCAAAGAGCTGCAAACATAAGGGGAAACAGATGATAGCTATGAGAATTCGTGTGCGCACAGCTGTGCTTGCAACTGCTGCAAGTCTTGCGATTGGCCAGGCTGCTTGGGGGCAGCAAGCCAACGGCACCACCCAGACAAGCGCCTCGGACGCAACGATGGCGGAACCGGTGGTAGCCGAAGCGACACCACCGCCGGCAACGCGCCTACCCGCCAGGGCGCCGGCGAGTGAAGTCGCCGAGGCGCCGGCAGCGGCTGCGCAGGAAATGGTCGTCACGGGGTCGCGCATCGTTCGTGACGGCACCGACGCGCCGGTGCCGACAACCGTGGTTTCGCTTCAGGACATTCAAGCGCGCAACCCGACCAACATCGCCGATTATGTCAACCAATTGCCATCGATAGGGCAAGGCCAGTCGCCTCGCGCCACGACTCTTTTTGCCAACGCCAATGGCGGAGCCAACCAAATCAGCGCGCGCGGCCTCGGTGTTGCGCGCACGCTCGTGCTGCTCGATGGTCGCCGCGTCGTCGGCTCGGGGCTGCTGCCTGCGGTCGACATCAACCTGCTACCGCAAAACCTTGTGCAGCGCGTCGATGTTGTTACCGGCGGAGCCTCGGCAGCCTATGGCTCCGATGCTGTCGCCGGAGTTGTCAACTTCGTCCTCGATACCAAATTCACCGGGTTGAAGGGCACGTTCAACTTTGGCCAGACCGATCGTAATGACGGCCGCATCGTCAGTGGCGATCTTGCCTTTGGCAAGAGCTTCGCGGGCGGGCGCGGCCATGTCCTGCTTAGTGCCAACTATTACAAGGGCGACCGCATCGATTTCTTCAATGCGCCGCGCGACTGGTTCCAGCCAGGCTTGCGCCTGCTCGACAACCCGAACTGGACGGCGACCAACGGTCAGGCCGGGCAAATCGTTCGCACCGATGCTGGATTCACCAGCACACCCGGTGGCGTTATCAACGGCGGGCCGTTGCGTGGCACCTCGTTCGGTCAGAATGGCGCTGTCGAATCTTTCGTCTTTGGTCCGATCCAGCAAGGCCAGACCCAAGCCGGCGGCACGGTTGAATCGCAGCCGATCCGCGGTGCGCTGTTGCCCGACGATAAGCACTGGAGTGTTTATGGCCGGTTTAGCTATGAAATCACCGATAATATCAACGCCATCCTCGAGGCCAGCTATGCCGGCAATGATACGGTCAACTGGTCGGCAGTGCTCAACCGACAGGGCGCCGGCGCGCTGACAATATCACGCGACAACCCGTTCATCCCGATCACGACGCAACAGGCGATGGACCGCGCCGGCGTGACTTCGTTCCGCATGAACCGCCTATTCTACGATATCATCAACCGCCCTGGCGAGCATATCGGCGAAGCTGGCTATAACCGCCGTCAGGATCGGATCCTCGCCGCACTCGAAGGCAGCTTTTCGGATACTGGTAAGTGGCGGGCTTACTACCAGCGCGGCCACAGCAAGGTCTGGTATACGCGCGACAACAACGTCATCCTTGATCGGTTTGCCTTGGCGCTCGATCCGACCGGAAACCCAGCCATCGGCGGCGTCGCCGGCATACCTGCAGGCGGGGCGGTCTGCCGTTCGACCTTGACCAACCCAACTAATGGCTGCGTGCCGTTGAATGTCTTTGGCGAAGGATCGCTCGGCGCTCGCGCAATCGCCTATGTGACCGGCGAAGACAGTGGGTTCCGCACACGGCAGGACTTGGATATCAAACAGGACGTCTGGTCTATCGATGGCCAGTACAGCCCCTTCTCGACCTGGGCCGGACCTGTCTCAATTGCCGCAGGCTTCGAATATCGCACCGAATCCTTCCGTGCGACGGCCGACCAACTCTCGATCGATTCCCGATGGAATGTCGGCAATTTCAAGCCCGGCGCCAACGGTCTGAATGTCAAGGAGTTCTTTGGCGAAGCGCTGGTGCCGCTACTTGACGAGTCCGTCGTGGGCAGCCTTGAGTTCAACGGCGCGGTGCGGCGCACCGATTATTCGACTAGTGGTGCCGTTACGACCTGGAAGGTGGGTGGCACCTACGGGTTCGGCGACTTGCGCCTTCGCGCCACCCGGTCGCGCGACATCCGGGCGCCCAACCTCAACGATTTGTTTGCGCCGACAAGCCAGTTCGTCAACGCCTTCCTTGATCGCAGCCAGCCGAACAGCCCGATGGTTCCAAACATAACTTTGACCGGCGGCAATCCCAACCTGACGCCCGAAATCGGCGACACCTGGACAGTAGGCGGGGTTTATCAGCCGAGCTGGCTTCCGGGCCTCAGCCTGTCGGTGGATTGGTACAAGATCGACATCAAGGATGCGATCTTTGGCGTCGGCGGTCAGTTGCTAATCGATCTTTGTTATGGCTTCAACCGGCCGGTCAATGCTGCCGCCTGCACGTCGATCGTCCCTGTTCCGGGCGCCGTCGGTCTTGCCGGCGCGACCCTGTTCACGAGCGGCATCAACGCCCAGAATGTCGCGGTGGAGGGGGTCGATTACGAGCTCAGCTATCGCACCGAGCTGAGTGCCATTGCTCCGAGCCTGCCTGGCGCGGTCAATTTGCGCGTGCTCGTCTCGCAGCGCTTGAAAGACGAGACAAATCTACCGGGCGACAGCCAGCCGCCGACGCTCGGCACGTTCAACAGCCTCAAATGGCGTGGGTTAGCAACCGCGACCTATGCCGTCGGGCCAAGCCGCACGACGGTGACAACGCGCTATCTCGGTCCGGGCACGATCACAAACCAGCCCGAAACTAGCCGTACCGGCATCCCTGCGGCGCTGAACCGCGTCAGGCCGGTCTGGTATTTCGAACTGGCGCAAAATTATGATGTCAGGATTGGCAACACGACAGTAACTCTGTTCGGCGTCGTCGAAAATCTGTTTGACCGCGATCCGGAACCCATCCCGAGCAGCGGCACATCGTTCGGCACATCGCCGATCTACGACCTGCTAGGGCGCAGCTACCGCGTCGGCGTCCGTTTCAAAATGTAGCGTAAGCGGTGGCTGGCGGCCGCGATTTTTGTTTTGGGCTGATTGTGGCACCCCCTTTGTCTGATTTGGCGAAGGGGGTGTCGTTATCGAGCTACAAAGAGATCTACGGATGGAGTTTACGCGGCGCGGTCGTCCGATTGCAGTGATGTCTGGTCCAACAGGGCGTCGCCGTTGGCCGGATGCCTTGAAGGCGCGGATTGTGACTCCTTATGGCAGCGCGCTCGACTCGAAAGCGGTCGATTAGTGTCCAAATTTGCATGGATCACGCAAGCCGATCGGCTATCGGACCTCACTGTCACGGCTATGCTGGTTTCAGAACAAGCGATCGATATCTGATCAAACGCTCAATGACGTGAAAGATCAGCCGCGAACCACAGGCGCTGGCAGCGGCCCTAGCACCGCCTCCACCGCCACGGCGATCGCAAGCAGCCTACGGTCACCAGCTGCCGGGCCATCGAGCTCAATCGCCACAGGGAGGCCACTCGCCGTCAACCCGCACGGCAGTACCAGCCCCGGCAGCCCCAATGTGCTTCCCGGCGTGATGTTGCGGGCAACGGCGATGGCGAAGGGTACTGCTTTGCCGCCGATATCGACATTGCCTTGGTCTCCCACTGGCGTTGCAGGAACCATTGTCGCCGGCAGCAGCATGGCGTCTATTCGGTGTCCGGCGAACCAGGCGCTCATTGCTTGCTGCAGTGCCGGCCGTGCTGCGTCGCGGGCGGCCGCATAGACATTCTCGGTGATTGCCGCCGGCGCTCCGCGTAGCGCAACCTGGGCGAAGACATCCGCAACATCGGCGCTGACACCGGCGAACATCGTTTCGAAATCGACGGGCGCACCCGACTCTGCGAGATAACGCTCCAGCGCCGGCACGACATCGTGCACCTGGATCGCCATCGCCACCGGCACGACCCTGTCCAGCCCTGGTACCGGCGCCTCGACGATCACCGCCCCCGCAGCAGCGAGCCGTGAAAGCGTCGCCTCCACCAGCGCCGCCACTTCGGAATCGATGCCCGCGAAGAAGAAATTGCGGTCGATGCCGATGCGCAGGCCGGCGAGCGAGACCGGTTCGATCGGCGCCTCCTCGCCGCTCACCACCGCATCGAACAGCACGAGGTCAGCAACGCATCGTGCGTGCGACCCGATCTGGTCAAACAGCGCGGTGATGGGCGCGGTACCGTCGGTCGGGTAGCGGCCCGTAGTGGGGCGAAAGCCGACGATCCCACACAGTGCCGCGGGCACGCGGATAGAGCCTTGCGTGTCTTCAGCCACACCCAACGGCGCCATCCGTGCCGCCACCGCCGCCGCAGTGCCGCCCGAGGAACCGCCGGGGATCCGCGACGGGTCATAAGGGTTGCGCACCGCGCCGAATTCCAGATTGCTGCTGGTCCAGCCGAACGACAGTTCGTGGATATTTGTCTTGCCGAGCACGATGGCGCCTGCCGCCTTCAGTCGGGCGATGGTGGTGGCGTCGCGGGCCGGGATCCAGCCGCGGAGTGCCTTGGTCCCAACGGTCGTTTCGATGCCGGCGGTGTTGACACTGTCCTTTACCGGAATTGGCAAGCCGTGCAGGAGGCCCAACTCGCCGCCCGCCGCACGGTGCGCATCCGCCGCCCGCGCCGCCGCGCGCACCGCCGTAGGGTCGAGCGTAATAAAGGCGTTGAGCGCCGCGCCCGCCGCGCAGCGCGCCAGCAGCGCCTCGGCATAGTCCAGCGCCGACATGTCGCCCGCCCGCATAGCCGCCACTGCCGCGGTAGCAGAAAGTTCGATCATTGCCGCGCTGTCCATCTGCATTCCCCCTCCCGGATTGATTTCTCTATATTAAGGTGCCCATGGACGCAGAATCCGAAGCGCGCACTATCGGCGGATGTCTAGACCTGATGCCTCGGTATCGCCCTGGCCTGCTGTAGCGAGTTGGAAAACGTGAGCCTCTAGACGCCAGTATAGTCGCGCTGAACTCCCACGCTGTCGCGTTCACACTGCTCGCAGATCTAAGTTAGCGCTGGAAGTGCCATTGCCGTGCCGATCAGGGCGTCACGGGTGACAAGTTTCGCTAATTGCTCTTCGCTCCATCCCTCGGTTCCGGCGGGCCGCAGCGGAATGACCAAGTAGCGGGTCTCTGCGCTCGTTTCCCAGACCCGGATCGCAACATTCGCCGGTACATCGAGGCCGAGTTCCCGCAACACCGGGCGCGGTTCCCGGACTACGCGAGCGCGGTATTCTGGGCTCTTGTACCAGTCGGTTGGCAGGCCGAGCACCGGCCAGGCAGTGCACGAGCATTGCGTGCAGACGATGACATTGTGGCGGTCGTGCGTATCCTCGAGCGCGACGATGTATTCGCCCTGGGGGCCCTCATAGCCGAGTTCGGCACAGGCGGCGGTGGCATCCGCCCGCAACCGCACCAGGAAGGCCGGGTCGGTCCACGCCCGCGCCACCACGCGGGCGCCGTTCTCGGGCCGCCATTCCTCAGCGCCGAGATGGACGATGTGATCGATTGTGTCAGCGGTGAGCAGGCCCTTGTCGATGAGGGCCGATCTGACAGCCGCCGCCCGCGCGGCGATCGGTGCGACGTCTGGCCTGGTCATGGCTGGCATCCTTCCAGATAGCTGTCCCAGAGATCGACCACGACTGTGTCGCTGCCATCGGCATCCCACAGCTCGTGGGCGGTGAACTCGACATGATAGGTATGTTCGTCGCGGCGTTCACCGCCATGCGCCGAGGTGTCAGGGAAAGGGAACTTCGGCGCCACGTGCAGGATCGTGCCCCGCTTGCCGCGGCAAAAGCCCGGCGCGCGCGTATGCCCCTGGGGATAATAGTCGCGCACCCGGACCTGTTCGCCGACGCGAAATCGCGCCTCAGGCTGCGGGGTCAGGTCGGCCAACGGCCGGGCCGCGACCGGCAAAGCAAGCGGAAAGGCGCCGCCGGCCCGCGCCTCCAGATCGGCAACATCGAGGACGCCGTGTTCGATCAGCAGGGTGGTGATGCCGGTTAGCATGCGCTCGTAATAATGCACCGGGAGATAGTGGGCAGGGGCCATCCGCTCTATCGAATGCCGGTAAGCGTCGGCGGTGAAGTCGGGCAGCATGGTGCCGGCAGCCATCAGCACAGCGAAGGCGGTTTGCTGCCATTCTTCGTGGAAGACCGGTTCATCGGTTTCGGCAACAACGGCTCCGAAGCCATACATGCCGCCAAGATCATGAATGCTGCGCATCGACGTTATGCTCCCGCATGCCCGGTGCCATCCTATAGCGCCAGCATCCGACTTGCCACGCCTGCCGATGGATTAATGGACGCTCTGGCCTTCAAAGGTCTTCGCGACAAGCGGCTCGGCAGCCCGCGTCCGGGCGCTTATCCAAACCTCGCTCGCGAGCGAACCGGAACTGGCTGCCTATACGCCGGATAGGGCGGCGATCACCGCGGCCCGAAAGGACAGCCGGTTTCGGCCCAGGTGTTGCCTTTCCGGAACCGGCAATGCCGCCCGTCAGCAATGCTCCCTAAATCGGCCGTTCCCGAACTCCCGCACCTTTTTCAGAAGCTGCCATTCACGGCAGCCAAGCCCCGGTTCGTGGGAACGACCGGGTCTGGGACATTGTTGCCATTCAGCGTGGTGGCGGAGAACGACCGCTATTGTCAGAAGAAGTCATTCCTAGGTTGCACTGCGAGAACGCCTTGAAAAAGCTTGCTTCGGTTCGGTCCGGATAGGCGAGTTTAGCGCTGGCACAACCTAACTTTGTCATTCGTTCACAATCTCGGTCGCCGAACGTGTCGTTCGCAAGTTATGGCGTCGTCCTAGGCAGTTCAAACCGGCTTTTGTTCGAGACTGGCAAATATCACCTTGAGTGTCGCGACCAGTTCGTCGACGGCCTTGCCGTCGAGTGTGTCGAACCCGCGACGAAAAACCTGGCCGGCGAGTTCGCGAATTTCGGGAAGCGCGCCGCGGCCGATGTCGGTCAAGCGGACTTCGGTTATCCTGGCATCGGATTGGCGCGGGTTTGACGCGACAAGGCCGTCGATTTCCATCCGCTGTACGATCTTGGTCATCGTCGACATGTTGATGACCGCCTCGCCCGAAAGGGTCGAGATGCTGGCGGGTTCATGTTGAGGGCAGCGCGTTGAAAGTACGCTAAACAACGCTAAGGGAGAACGATTAGCGAACATCAGGCGGCGCGCGTCTGCGCGGGCAGGATCAGCGACTTTCGGCCGCTGGAGGCGGCGGCCCGTTCCCATAAGAAGTCGCCCGAGAACGCAATGTGCTCCCACCCGATCGGCGACGTATGCGCCAACAGGTCGACCGGCACCAATTCGCCAGCCTGTCGGAGGTGCTCGACGGCTTCGGCCATGTAGGTGGTGTTCCAATAGACGATCGCGGCGATCACGAGATTGAGGCCGGAGGCCCGGTATTGCTGGGCCTCGTGGCTCCGATCGATGATGCGCCCTTGACGGAAGGTGTAGATCGCCTGGGTCAGCACATGCCGCTGCTCGCTGTTGTTCAACCCGGCATGGCAGCGCTGACGCAGCTCGGGATTCTCGAGCCAGTCGAGCATGAACAACGTCCGCTCGATCTTGCCGATTTCCTGCAGAGCGACGTCGAGCTGGTTCTGGCGCTCGTAGGCGGCGAGCTTTCGCAGCATCACCGACGGCGCGACATGGCCGGCCTTGATCGAACCGACGAGGCGCAGAACGTCGCCCCATTGCTCACGGATGACGTCGGTTCGGATGCGTTTGCCCAGCAGCGGTGCGATGAACGGATATGCCGAGGCAGGGCCGATCGGGATCAGGCGGCGGTCTGGAAAATCGCGCAGCCGTGGGCAGAACCGGAACCC
>JBILPK010000244.1:0-4454 GCA_044373875.1 Polymorphobacter sp. | reverse complement strand
CTATTATGAACCAGATCGCCCACAGCTTCGAAACCGTCTCCGATCCGTCGGAAGGCCCCATCCGCCTGCACAATGCCGCCGGGTTCGCCGGGATGCGCCGGGCCGGCGTGCTGGCGGCGCAAGTGCTCGACATGCTGACCCCGCATGTCGTGCCCGATGCGGTGACCCTCGATCTCGACCGCATGGCGTATGAATTCGTTCGCGCTTCGGGGCATGATTCGGCGACAATCTTCTACCGCGGCTTCAGCCACAGCCTGTGCATCAGCGTCAATCATGTCGTCTGCCATGGCATCCCGTCGGCGCGGAAGCTGAAGGACGGCGATATCGTCAACATCGACGTGACGGTGGTCGTCGATGGCTGGCACGGCGATACCAGCCGGATGTTCCTCGTCGGCGACGTGCCGTTGAAGGCGAAGAAGCTCGTCGATGTCACCTATGAATGCCTGATGCTCGGCATCGAGGCGGCGCGCCCTGGCGCCACGCTCGGCGATGTCGGCCATGCCATCCAGCACCATGCCGAAAAGCAGCGGATGAGCGTGGTGCGCGATTTCTGCGGGCATGGGCTGGGGTTGAATTTCCACGAAGCCCCCAATGTCGTCCACCTCGGCAAGCCTGGCCGCGGCGTCGTGCTGCGCCCCGGCATGTTCTTCACCATCGAACCGATGATCAACCTGGGCGGCCCGGCGGTGAAACTGCTCGACGATGGCTGGACGGCGGTGACGCGCGACCGGTCGCTGTCGGCACAGTTCGAGCATTCGATCGGCATCACCGAAACCGGCTGCGAAATCTTCACCGGCTCGCCGCTGGGCTTCAAGGCGCCGCCCTACGCGATCTGACGACAGCAAAACGGCCTCCCCGCGGGTGCGGGAAGGCCGGTCTTTATTCAGTCTGTCCGTTCAGGCGGTCGCGGCAACCCGCGCCCGGCGGCGCATGGCGGCACCGGTCAGGCCGAAGCCGGCAATGAGCATCGCCCAGCTGGCGGGTTCGGGAACGGCAGCCGCCGTGCCAATCACGTGAAAGCCCGGACCCGGCTCGACATAGCCGGCGAACAGGAAGTTTCCGCCCTGAAGATAGAATACGCTGATATCAGGGTTATTGCCGGTGCCGAGGATTTCGTTGCCGAGCCCGCTGAAGGCGATCTGCGAACCGACTTCGCTGACACCCAGGCCGAACTGGTTTTGGCTGCTTCTGGTGAAATCCATGCTGAGCTCGGTGGCCGTGGTGAACACACTGCCGAACTGATAGCCCAGCGGATCACCGGCGCCGTTAATGGTTTCAGTATTGCCATTGTAGACAAAATCCACGCTCCAGCTCTGGAACTGGGTGGAAAACACCGTGCCCAGCGTGCCATCGGTGGTGATGCTGTAATTCACGACGAGCGTTCCCGAGCCGAACTGACGGATCGGCGACACGGTGCCGTTGTACGTGATCCCGGCGTTTGCAGCGGTGGCGAGCAATGCGGCCGCTACCGGCAGCGCGAATCGAATGGACTTGATGATCATTATTGCCCCCATTTTCAGCCGGAATGGCTATATTTCCCCGCACCTGCTCAAAGGTCGCACGGCGCCACGAGACATGGCTCGCGAGAGGACGACAGCGTTCGCTCGCGCCCTGCCAAACGACATGGATTTGATTTCAGTGAGCATTTCAGAACGCAACAACTACAGATATTGTTAAAGAACTTGGGCCGAGATTGTCAAATTGCAAATGTCGAAATTGAAAAATTCATAAAATTTGTTAATATTTTGTGAATAATTAACGAATAAGATTGTTTTAGTTAAGGTTGCTTGCGTCTTGCCGACCCGGGCCGAGAACAGGCTTGATCGACCACCGGTCGAAACGCACTATGGCGCCGTGCGCACCATGACCCCCGATACCCGACCCGAAGCCGGCGAGGCCGACCATCGCGCGACCGACTCCGCCGGCCACCGTGCCACCGGCGATGCCGGCCACAGGGCCACCGGCGACGCCGGCCACAGGGAACGCCTGCGCGCCCGGCTGCTCGCCGGCGGCGGCGATGGGTTGGGCGATGGCGCCATCGGCGCGCTGAAATTCGTCGAGGCAGTGGCGCTGAGATCACTGCGCACCGCGGCACTCGACCGACCGGTGCTCAGCGGCTGGCAGGCGCTGACCGATTATCTCCACGCCGCGATGGCGCACCGCGTCACCGAGGAGTTTCGCGTCATCTTCCTCAACAACCGCAATGTCATGATCCGCGACGAGGCGATGGGCCAGGGCACCGTCAACCAGGCGCCGGTCTATCCGCGCGAGATCGTCAAGCGCGCGCTCGAATTGGGCGCTTCGGGGCTGGTGCTGGTCCACAATCACCCGTCGGGCGATCCGCAGCCGTCGCGCGACGATATCACCATGACCAAGGCGGTGATCGAAGCCGGCCGCCATCTCGGGCTGGTGGTGCACGACCATGTCATCATCGGCCGCGGCGGCCATGTCTCGATGCGCGCGCAGGGGCTTATCTAGCTGACAGCGCGGCCCCTGCCTGCTACGCCCGCGCCATGACCATTTACCTCCACGAGGGCGACCTGCCCCACGACGTCTTCGCCCCCGGGCCGATCGCGATCGACAGCGAGACCATGGGCCTGCACCCGCACCGCGACCGGCTGTGCCTGGTACAGCTCGCCGATGGCCAGGGCGACGAACATCTCGTGCGCTTCCCCAAGGGGCAATATGACGCCCCGGTGCTGAAGGCGGTGCTCGCCGACCCGGCGCGGATCAAGCTGTTCCATTTCGCGCGCTTCGACCTGGCGGTGATCAAGCATTATCTCGGCGTCGATGCGACGCCGGTGTTCTGCACCAAGATCGCGTCGAAACTGGTGCGCACCTATACCGATCGCCATGGCCTCAAGGACGTGCTGCGCGAAACCGTGGGGGTCGATATCTCCAAGGCGCAGCAATCGTCGGACTGGGGCGCCGACGTGCTGTCCGACGCGCAAAAAGAATATGCCGCATCGGATGTGCGCTTCCTGCATCGCGCCCATGCCGTGCTCGTCGAACGGCTGGCGCGCGAGGGCCGCACCGCAATGGCGCAGGCGTGTTTCGATTTCCTGCCGACGCGCGCCGATCTCGATCTCGCCGGCTGGGACGAAACCGACATTTTCGCGCACATGTGATCCGGTGGCGATCGATGCCATCTTGCCGCCGGTGACACTGACCCGGCGCCAGCGGGCCGCGCTGCCCGGCAGCGGGCATGACCGGCGCATGGGCGTGCTCAAGGTCGCGCTGCCCGCCGCTGCCGTCATCGTGCTGCTGACCATCGTCATCTGGCCGCTGACCAAGGTGCAGGAATTCAGCTTCCTGCTCGCCAAGGACAAGGTGGCGATGGCGACCGAGCGGCTACGCATCGATACCGCCGTCTATCGCGGCGAAACCGCGCGCGGCGAAGCCTTTGTCATCAGCGCCGGCAGCGCCGTGCAGCGCACCAGCGCGCTGCCGGTCGTCGAACTGAAGGATTTGAAGGCGCGCATCGCGATGGCCGATGGCCCCGCGGTCGTCATCGCGCCGTCCGGCCGCTATTTCATGAACGACGACAAATTGCAGATCAGCGGGCCGGTGACGCTCGATTCGACTGCCGGCTACAGCCTCGATTCGTCGACGGTCGATATCGATCTCAACAGCCGCCGGGTGTCGACCGCCGCGCCGGTGACCGGCAAATTGCCGATCGGCAGCTTTCGCGCCGGCAATTTCACCGCCGATATCCAGGGCCGCAACGCCGTGCTGGCCGGGGGCGTCCACTTGCGCATTTACGGCCGGGCGGGCAAGGCGGGCATATGACGACAAAGTCCCTCCTGCTGCTTGCCGCCCTGTTGCCGCTGGCGGCGCTTTCGGCGCAGACCTCGGCGCAGACCTCCGCGCTCAAGGGCCTCGATACCGGCGCACCGATCGATGTCGATGCGGCGCGCATCGAAATCCAGGATGCCGCCAACCAGGCGGTGTTCTCGGGCGCCGTCGTCATCCGCCAGGGCAAGCTGACGCTCAACGCCGACACGGTGAAGGTGCTTTATTCGCGCGACAAGGCCGGAAACCCCGAAATGCAGCGGCTCGATGCCCGCGGCCATGTCAAGCTGGTGTCGCCCAGCGAGCGCGCCACCGGCAACACCGGCATCTATGATGTTGCCTCCAAGATCATCACGCTGACCGGCAATGTCACCCTTGATCGCGGCGGCTCCAACCTTGTCGGGCAGCGGCTGGTGCTCAACCTGGTCAGCGGCCAGACGAGCTTCGACGGGCGCGGCGGCGGCACCGCGGCGGCACCGGGCACGACACCGGGCCGGGTGACGGGGCGGTTCATCGTGCCGCAGCGGCCCGCGAAGAAATAAGCGCCGCCAGGCGATAAGGCGCGATTGCCAGCGCTTGCGTACGCGGGTTTGTCCGGACAAACTAGCGCCATGGACACCCCCTTCGACATCCCCGGCCGCATCAAGTGCGGCACCATCGCC
>JBILPK010000243.1:0-4469 GCA_044373875.1 Polymorphobacter sp. | reverse complement strand
CGAAGGCTGGGGATTATATGCCGAACATCTCGGTATCGAGATGGGCATCTATGATACGCCGGAAAAGGATATGGGCCGGCTGTCCTACGAAATGTGGCGAGCCGCGCGACTGGTCGTCGATACCGGCCTCCATGCGCAAGGCTGGAGCAAGGCGCAGGCGGTGGCGTTCATGAAGGACAATACGGCGCTGACCGACGCCAACATCGATGCGGAGGTCAATCGCTATATCTCGATGCCCGGCCAGGCGCTCGGCTATAAACTGGGTGAGCTGAAGCTGCTGGCGCTGCGTGCCAGGGCCGAAAAAGCGCTCGGCCCCCGGTTCGACCTGCGCCGCTTCCATGACGCGCTGCTCGGCCAAGGTGCCGTGCCGCTCGACGTGCTGGAGGCGCAGGTTGACAGCTGGATCGACAGCGAACAGCAACGCTGATCGATCCACACTGGCCACTTGCCAACCGGCCTCAATATCGGGCGCGAACTCCGATCTGGAACGGATGGCCCATAAACTCATAGTTGCTCGAGTTCTGGTTCTCGAACAGCAGCTTGTTGCCGATATTGGAAATGGCATCGACCAAGGTCAGACCACTGCTGTCGGGCAAGGCCTACTACAGCCCTTGTGAGGTGGCACCTCCGCTCAGGGCCGGTTTCAAAGCAAGGGCGCGAGCGCCGCGGCAAAGCGGCCAACGGTGTCATAGTGCAGGCCGGCGATATTGATGCGGCCCGAACCGACCATGTAAACGCCATGGTCTGCCCGTAGCCGCGCCACCGCTGCGACGTTGATCGGCAGCATAGCGAACATGCCGCTGCCCCTGGCGATATAGTCCAGCCGCGGATCGGTTGACGCCAGCGACGCGCGCAGCGACGCTAGGCGAACACGCATGGCCTCGAGCTCGGCGCGCCAATCGGCAGTCAGCTCGGGCGATTCGAGGATCGTGCGGACGATCGCGGCGCCGTGATCAGGCGGCATCGACCAGCTGACCCGGGCCAGAGCCAGCTGGTTTTCGCGCAAGCGGCGGGTGACGCCGGCTTCGGAACCGCGCGCCCAGAGTGCGCCGACACGTTCGCGGTAAAGCCCGAAGTTCTTGTCGCAGCTATAGGCGACAAGAACTTCGGGTATGCGTTCGAGGCAAAGGCGCAAGCCCGCGGCATCGGCGTCGAGGCCGTAGCCAAGGCCATGATAGGCAAAATCGACGAAGGGGATCATCCGGCGGTCGGCGATCAGGTCGATGATGTCGGACCATTGTGCGGTGGCAAGGTCGGTGCCGGTGGGATTGTGGCTCGACCCGTGCAGCAGAACAATGTCGCCGGCTCGTCCGGTCAACAGCGCTGCCATCATGCCGGCGAAATCGATGCCGCGGCTGGCGGCGTCGTAATAGGGATGCGTTACCACTTGCAGGCCGGCGGCTTCAAAGATTGAGGCGTGATTGGGCCAGGTCGGCAGGCCGAGCCACACCCGGGCACCGGGCCGCGCGCGCTGCAACAGTTCGGCACCAAGCCGCAGGGCGCCGGTACCGCCGGGCGTCTGAATACCGGTCAGGCCGGTGCCGGCGTCGCCAAACACCAACGGTTCGAGCAGCGCGACGAAGCGAGCGTCACCTTCCGGGCCGAGATAGCTCTTGCTGGCTTGGTCGCGCAGCAGTTCTGTCTCGGCTGCCTTGACCGCGTGCATTACCGGCGTTGCCCCGGCGTCGTCGCGATAGACACCGACGCCCAGGTCAATCTTGTCCGGTCGCGGGTCGGCGCGGAACGCATCGATAAGGCCAAGCAGGGCATCGGCCGGTTGGGATTGCAGGGTTTCGAACTGGCTTGCAGATGCACCATCGGACATTACCGGGCTCCGCGGGCAAGCGCGTGCGCCTGGGTGCCGCGAGTAAGCACCGTGTCGGTTGGCAGGATAGTATCGATATCTAGATCGGGAAGCACAAGGAGTTCGTCATAAAGCGGCCCGAAATCAGCGTCGAGCGTCTGGCGTAGCAGATCCTCGAAACTGTCGATGACGAAATAGGCCTGCTGGTAATCGTCGATGCGGTATCTGGTGCGCATCACCCGTTTGAGATCGAAGCTAATGCGGTTCGGTGATGGGTCATCAAGGGCGAACACCGATTCCCCGCGTGAGGACACGATACCGGCGCCGAAGATCTTGAGGTCGTCGCCATCGCGGATCAGGCCAAATTCAACGGTGTACCAGTAGAGCCGCGCCAGTTTGTCTATGGTGCCGAGCGCAGTGGCGCGGCGGCCACCTTCTCCATATGCCTGCATGTAGTCGGCGAACACCGGATTAGCGAGCAACGGCACATGGCCGAAGACATCGTGGAAGACGTCGGGCTCCTCGAGATAGTCAAGCTGGTCTGGGCAACGTATGGTGCGGCCGGCGACAAAGCGGCGGTTGGCGAGATGCTCGTAGAACACCACATCCGGCACGAGCCCTGGCACCGCAACGACCTGCCAGCCGGTGGCGCGTACTAAACGTTCGGAAAGCTCGGTGAAATCGGGAATGCCAGGCTTCGACATGCGCAGCACGTCAAGACCTTCAAGAAAAGCGGGCACCACGCGCGGCGGCAACATCGCCTGCTGCTGACCGAACAAACGATCCCACGTGGCGTGATCGCTGGCGGTGTAGGACGCCCAATCCTGGGGAATTACAAAATCGTCGACAGTTTCAGGTCTATTCACGGAATGATTGTCGCACAATGAAGATGAAAAGTGATACCGAAGCACTGAAGTTATCGGACAATGTTGACATTCTGTTTCATTTTTCTAGGATTGCTGATGAGAATTTGCCAGATCGATGATATCGACCGCCGCATCCTGTCCATTGTACAGGACGACGCCGACGTGACACATGCGGTTTTGGCTGAGCGGGTCGGTGCGTCGTCGGCCTCGTGCTGGCGGCGGATTAAGGCGCTGGAAGATGCCGGCGTGCTGCGCAAGACGGTGCGCCTTGTTAATGCCGACCTTGTTGGCAAAGGTGTCAACGTGCTTTGTCATCTGCGTATGAAGAGCCACGCTGAGGGCCAGCGGCAGGCCTTCGAAAATTTCGTCAAGGGTCGCGAAGAGATCATGGAATGTTACTCGATGTCTGGCGACTGGGATTATCTGGTTCGGATCGTCGCCAAGGACGTCGCCGATTGCGAACAGTTTCTAATGCGAACGCTGCTCGGCCACCCATCCGTGGCTACGACGTCATCGCACTTCGCACTGGCCCAAGTGAAGTATAGTACCGTAATTCCAGTCTGATATACTTTTGCTTTATGACCGCCACATTGCCATGCCCCATTGTCATATCCAGGCAGAGATTTCCTCGAACGGCAAAGGCAGCTAATCGGCGGCTACGATCTGTTCATTACCGGCCACGCATGTGGTCAGAACCTCGCAGCCGTCTCTGGAAATCTCGGCTAAAAAACAAAACACCATCCCATTTATAACATTTAACATGCTGAATTGTGGATCGGCGTCCAAATCGGGACCCTGTGATCTTGCCGATAAGCGACTGATGAACCTCGACAAAAGAATGATCGGGCCGGTTCCCAAGCGGCGCTGATTTCACGATATGTCAGTCTTATAGATCGTTATTTATCAATATTTTAGAAGAAGTTTGTTGACGGCCCACGTCGGATACCGATCTACATCCAGGATCAAATATCTAGCGCGCGTTCCGTCCGGGCCGCATCGGAACTGCGCTTCCTTCGCGGGATTTCTGCATGGGCCGCCTGCGCACGGGCCTGTGGGACTATTGCTTCAGCAGGGCGGTGCCGCGCACGCTGGCGCGGGGGTCCAGCGCGCGCAGCACGCCGTCGATACCGGGCTTGTTGAAGCCCTTGTACCCTTCGTTGCGCTCGATATTCTCTAGGTGGGTCGCGATATAGCCGTTCATGCGGATGTCCTCTGCCTCTTCAGCACACAGGTGCCCCTCCCTTTCTAGTAGGTCCACGCGGGCCGGATCGACCGGTGCGCAGGCGCCGATCGAAAGCTCCTGATACAGGAAGGGGAAGTTGGAAAAGGGGTTCATCATGCCGATGCCCTCGCACGCTAGCTGGGCACGGAGCGCTTTCTGATCATAGAGCGCGGCGACATGGTTCAGACCGCATTCCAGGATGCTTTCACCGTGAAGGACGGACAGGATGCCAGCCCGGCGGTGGTTTGCCAGCTCGGGAAGCTCCTCGTGGGCGAAATCGATTTCCAGCTCATGCGAGGCGAGGTCCACATCGGCGAAGATGGTGGAGCGCAGTACTGGCTGCTCGAGCACCTGGCTACCCCATCCGGCCAGGTCTCCGGCGTAGAGCATTTCGCGCAGTTCATACCCAAGCATCTCCAGTATTCTGATCGTGCGCCCGTAATGCGCCCTGCTGGAATCGTAGGTGTGATGATCAATGTTGGCCCATCCGATACCCAGCGCGTCCTGCCGCGCCTTCTGCCGCGCGCCCGCCGGGCAGCGCAGCATCCAGTAGTCGCGCTCAGCGCGCAGCCAAAGG
>JBILPK010000241.1:0-4475 GCA_044373875.1 Polymorphobacter sp. | reverse complement strand
CAGGACCAGGGCTATTTCATCACCGTGGTGCAATTGCCGCCGGGTTCCTCGCTCGAACGCACCGATGCCATCGTCCAGAAGGCGGTGAAGACCGCGCTGGCGACCAGGGGCATCAAGCTCGCTGTCGCCTTTGCCGGGCTTGACGGGTCAAGCTTCTCGAATGCCCCCAATGCCGGCACGCTGTTCATCCAGATGGACAGTTTCGCCGATCGCAAGAAAAACGGTCAGGCAGCGGTCGATATCCTCAATGATCTGCGCATGCGCATGGGCACGATCCCGGGCGCCAACATCCTTGTCATCCCGCCGCCACCGGTGCGCGGAATCGGCACCGGCGGCGGCTTCAAGATGATGGTGCAGGACCGATCGGGCCGCGGTTATCCGGCGCTGGAGGCAGCGACCTTCGGCATGATGATGGCCGGCAACCAGACTCCGGGGCTGACCAGCGTCTTCACCCTGTTCAACACCGGCACGCCGCGGGTGTTCGCCGATATCGATCGCGACAAGGCGCAGTTGCTCGGGGTCAACCCGGCCGATGTCTTCTCGACGCTGCAAGTCTATCTCGGATCGAGCTATGTCAACGACATCAACCTGTTCGGCCGCACCTATCGTGTCACCGCCCAGGCCGATGCGCCGTTCCGCAACGATCCGACCGATATCACCAACCTGAAAGTCCGCTCCAATTCGGGGATGATGGTGCCGCTCGGCTCGGTCGCGACCTTGAAGGACGCCAGCGGGCCGTATCGCGTCGTGCGCCACAATCTGTTTCCGGCGGCGGAATTGCAGGGCGACCGGCTGCCCGGCTTTTCGTCGGGGCAGGCGCTGGGCAGCATGGAAGGCCTGGCGGCCAAGCTGCTGCCCGAAGGCTTCGATTATGAATGGACCGAGCTCGCCTATCAGGAAAAGACGCAGGGCAACACGGCGGCGGCGGTGTTCGTCCTCGCCGTGGTCTTCGTCTTCCTGCTGCTCGCGGCGCAATATGAATCGCTGGTGCTGCCGCTCGCCGTCATCATGATCGTGCCGATGTGCCTGCTGGCGGCCATTCTCGGGGTCAATCTGCGCGGCTTCGACAATAATATCCTCACGCAGATCGGGCTGGTCGTGCTCGTCGGGCTGGCGGCGAAAAACGCCATCCTGATCGTCGAATTCGCCAAACAGGCCGAAGAACGCGGGCTCGATCGCTTCGCCGCCGCCGAGGAGGCAGCGCGGACCCGGTTGCGGCCGATCCTGATGACCAGCTTCGCCTTCATTCTGGGCGTCGTGCCGCTCGTCATCGCCTCGGGTCCGGGTGCCGAAATGCGCCAGGCGCTCGGCACTGCGGTGTTCTTCGGCATGATCGGCGTCACCATCTTCGGGCTGCTGTTCACGCCGGTCTTCTACGTCATCGCCAGTTGGGCGGCGACCAAGGTGGCGCGCGTGCGCAGCCGCAACCGCGTGCCGCCCACAGCGCCGGTGACGGAGCCGACAGCATGACCCGCGCGCTGCTGTTCGGCTTGCCGCTGCTGCTTGCCGCCTGTGCTGTCGGCCCCGATTACCGCCCGGCGCCGTTGCCGGCGGCGACCGGCGGGCCGTTTGCCGGTGCCGATCCCGCCATCGCCAGCACCGATGCCGTGCCCGCGACCTGGTGGCGGCTCTATGACGATCCGCTGCTCGATGATCTGGTGGCGCAGGCCTTTGCCGCCAACACCGATTTGCGCGTTGCCACCGCCAATCTGCGCCGCGCCCGCGCCGTCTTGAACGAGGCGCAGGGCGCGCGGCTGCCGACGACCAATGTTTCGGCGAGCGCGGTCGAGGCGCGCCAGACCGTCGCCACGCCTAATGGCCCGGTGCCGTTCAGCAGCGAATTCTACCGCGCCGGGCTCGATGCGAGCTATGAAATCGATCTTTACGGCCGCGTCGGCCGCACTATCGAAGCGGCGCGCGCCGATGCCGACGCCGAAGCCGCGGCGCGCGATGCAGTGCTGATCAGCGTCGCTGCCGAAACCACCCGCGCCTATGCCGATGCCTGTTCGGCGGCGCGGCAGCTCGCGGTGGCCAGCCGCAGCCTCACCCTCCTGGCCGACAGCTTTGCCCTCACCGAAAAGCGCGTCGCCGCTGGGCGCGATTCGCCGCTCGATGCCGCCCGTGCCCGCGCCCAGGTCGAAACCACCCGCGCCGCGCTGCCGGGCTTCGAGGCCGAACGCCGCAGCGCGCTGTTCCGCCTTGCGGTCCTCACCGGCAAACCGCCGGCCGAAATCGACCCGCGTGCCGCCGCCTGCACCGCGCCGCCGCAGTTGAAAGCACCGATCCCGACCGGCGATGGCACCGCGCTGCTTAAGCGCCGCCCCGATGTGCGCCGCGCCGATCGCCAGCTTGCCGCTGCCACCGCCCGCATCGGCGTCGCGACCGCCGATCTGTATCCGCGCATCAGCCTGGGCGGCGCGATTTCGGGGCAGGGCACGACGCCCGGCGCCGTCATCAGCAACAATGGCTTCGGCTTCAATATCGGCCCGGTGCTCAGCTGGAGCTTTCCCAACATCATCGCCGCCCGCGCCCGCATCAACCAGGCCAAGGCCGGCGGGGAGGCGGCGCTGGCCGGTTTCGACGGCATCGTCCTCGCGGCACTGCGCGAAACCGAAACCAGCCTGTCGGACTATGCCGCCGGCCGCGCCCGCAACGCCGCGCTGCGCGCCGCACGCGACCAGAGCGACGAAGCCGCGCGCATCGTCCGCCTGCGCTATGCCGCCGGCGCCGAGGCGTTTCTCGCCGTGCTCGATGCCGAACGCACCGCCGCCAGCGCCGATGCCCAGCTCGCCGCCAGCGATGCGGCGCTGACGACGCAGCAGATCGCGGTGTTCAAGGCGCTCGGCGGTGGCTGGGAAGCGGCGCCGGCGCTGGCGCGCTGAACCACGCCGTCAGCGCGCGATCAGCCCCAAACACACGCCGGGCTCGATACGGCTGCCATCGGGCTTGCGCGCCGCGGCGCCATTGACCGCCAGCGTGCCGCCGACGGGGTAGAGATAGACATCGAGCACGCAGGCCGGGCGCACGAATTGCAACTGTCGCGCCAGGCCTTCGCTGCGATCCATCGAGGCGGGGCCGAGCAGCGCCAGCACCGCGGCGGCATCGCGGCCATACAGCCGGGCCAGCCCGGGGGGCGGTGGCAGCGGTACGGCAGCGACGCGTGGCTTGGCGGCCGGCGGTGCCGGAGTGGCGCAGGCCGCAATCAGCAGCAGGGCGAGAAGGGAGAGGCTACGCAACATGCGACAAGCTTAGCCCCCCCGCGCCCTCTGGCCAAGCCGGGCGTCTTTACCTAGGAGAACCCATTGTCCGCTATCATACAAGGTTGCTCCATGACCGCCCGTCACCATGTTCTCGCCATCGGCAATGCGCTGGTCGATGTCATCACCACGGCCGCGCCGGAATTCCTGGCCGACCGCGGCATCGCCAAGGGCTCGATGCGGCTGATCCCCGCCGATGAAGCCGAAACCCTGTACGCCGCGATGGGCCCGGGGCGCGAGATAAGCGGCGGCTCGGCGGCCAATACCGTCGCCGGCATGGCGGCGCTCGGCGCGCGCCCGGCGTTCGTCGGCCGCGTCGCCGATGATCAGCTCGGCCGGGTGTTCGCGCATGATATCCGCGCCGCGGGGGTCGATTTCACCACCGCGGCCTCGGCGGGCGGGGCACCGACCGGGCGCTGCCTGATCGTCGTCACCCCCGATGGCGACCGCACGATGAACACCTATCTCGGCGCCTGCCAGGAACTGTCCGAGGCCGATCTCGACGATGCCAGCGTTGCCGCCGCCGAAATCCTCTACCTCGAAGGCTATCTGTGGGACCCGCCCGCGCCGCGCGCCGCGATGAAGAAAGCCATTGCGGTCGCCCGCGCCAACAACCGCAAGGTGGCGTTCACCCTGTCGGACGTATTCTGCGTCGAAGGCCATCGCGCCGATTTCCAGGAACTGCTCGCCGGCCATGTCGATCTGATGTTCGGCAACGAACATGAAGTCTGCGCGCTCTACCAGACGCAAAGCCTCGATGAAGCGATGGCGGAACTCGCCAAGCACGCCTGCATCGCCGTCGTCACCCGCTCGTCGCAGGGTGCGGTGGTGCTCGAAGGCGGGCGCCGGCATGTCGTGGCGGGCGAACAGGTTGCCAAGGTGGTCGATTCAACGGGGGCGGGCGACATGTTCGCCGGTGGCTTCATGGCGGCGATGGTCGAAGGCCGCTCGCTGCCCGATTGCGCGCGGGTGGGGTGCATTACCGCGGCGGAAGTCATCAGCCATTATGGAGCGCGGCCGGAAGCCGATTTGAAGGCGCTGGTAAAGGCGCGGCTGGGCTGAAGGTCACCCTGTCACCCCGGGCTTGACCCGGGGCCCAGCTTTTCCGGCGCACGAAGAAGAAAAGGCCGGCCCTGTGAGGGGCCGGTCTTTTTGCTGTGGTCGAAGTCGGAAGAAAGCAAGGGCATGGGCAAAGCCCATGCTGGCGTCAGACGGGTT
>JBILPK010000332.1:0-2754 GCA_044373875.1 Polymorphobacter sp. | reverse complement strand
CGATGCGCGGGCCTTGCAGGTCGCCTGCAGCTTCGGCGGCGCGCAGGGCCGCCTCGACTGGGTTGAGCATCAGCCGCTGGGCCCGGCGATAGACCAGCCCGGCGAAGCTGCCATCGCCGGCAATGCTCGACAACATGACCCGGAAACCCTGAGTCAATTCGCCGTCGGTGTCGTAGACGCAGGCGTGGAGATAATTGGAAATCGCGTCGACGAGGCCTTTTGTGCTCGGCGGCGGCAACCGCATCATCTCGTGGTTGGCATTCTGGTCGCGGATCATCTGGCGCAGGACGGCGCGGTATAGCGCGAGCTTTGATGGATAGTGGCGATAGACGAGCGCCTCGGACACCTTGGCTTCGGCGGCGATCTGGAGCGTTTTGGCGCCTTCATAGCCGCGCGCCGCGAAGACGCGCTGAGCCGCCTTCAAAATCGATGCCTTGCGTTCGGTGCCGGAGATCCGCGTCCTTGCCATGGGTATTCACTTACTTGGCCGGTGAGCGAGATGCAAATCATGGTCGTGCGCGCCTTTATCGGTAATGCAGCGACTTTCGCTGCCGTCGGATGGGCAGTTGAGCGTCGGATGCGTGCCTGTATGGCTCACTTTGGTTCAGGCACGACCGGCTGCGACTTCGAGCAGGATCTTGCCCCGGACATGGCCAGACTGTATCCGCCGATGTGCTTCGCCGGCTTCTGCCAGTGGCATAACGACAGTTTCGGGAGCGCGCAGACTGCCGTTGGCAAGCCCTGCGACCAGTCCCCGCAACTGTCGCGGCTGGTTGACGAAGTTGGACATTGTCGGGACGATGGTCACGCCGGCATCTTGGGCAGCGGCCGGGTCGATGGTGGCTTCGTCGGCGATCAACGTCCCGATCGGGGCAATGATCCCGCCGCGTTTCATGATGGAGAGAGCGCCGATGAAACTGCCCTGGCCTACGGTATCGACGACGAGGTCGACTCCGTCGGGTGCCAGTGCGCGGATCGCAGCATAGACATCGCCAGCCCGATAATCGACGGCGTGGTCGGCACCGAGACTGCGAACATAATCGAAATTGCCGGCGCTGCAGGTTGCAATGACCGTTGCCCCGGCACGCATGGCAATCTGGACGGCAAAGCTGCCGGTGCCGCCGGCCCCGCCATTGACGACGACGATCGATCCGGCCGTTGCCTTCCCGACATCGATCGTGGCTTCCCAGGCTGTCATGCCGGCTGTTGGAAGCGTTGCTGCATCTTGTAGGCTGACATTGTCGGGCAGCCTGGCAACGCGCTCGGCAGCGGACCGAACGAACTCGGCATAGGTGCCGCGTTCGCCGAGGCCCTGGTTCGAAGCAGTCACGACACGGTCGCCGATGGAGAAGCCGCTGACACCAGCGCCGATCTGAACGATGACGCCGGTCGCGTCGAAGCCGACGACGAAAGGGAACTGATATTGGAAATAGGCTGCCAGCCAGCCTTCGCGGGACTTCCAGTCTGCCGGATTGACGCCTGCATAAGCGACCTGGATCACCACGTTGCCGGGACTGGCAAACGGGCAGGCTATGTCGGCGAGATGCAGCACATCCGGTCCGCCGAAACTGTCCAGAACCATGGCGCGCATGTGTTTTCCCTCAACCTGTTCGTTGACAGGGGGCATAATTCGCATATGAAAGTAAGTAAATACTCAATTGATCGGGGATGCGATTCTCCGGCGCTTCGGGAGAGAGTCATTGGACAGCGAACAGAGCCTTGAGGGCAAGGTAGCACTTGTCACCGGAAGCAGCCGCGGGATCGGACGTGCTATCGCGCAGCGTCTGGCCGCCGCCGGTGCGACGGTTGTCGTCACCGGGCGATCAGCGACGGCCCCGGCCGGCGGGACGCGCTTTGGCCAGGCGCAGATCGTTCCGGGCACTTTGGCAGAGACGGTGAAGCTGATCGAGGCGGCAGGCGGCAAGGCGGTCGCGATCGCCGCCGATCTGGAGAACGAGGCTGACCTCGCCGGGTTGATCGAGCGGGTCGTCTCGGAAACGGGCCGGCTCGATATTCTTGTCAACAATGCCGGCTATGCCGATTATGCTCGCATCGAGGACATGAGCCTTGCGACTTTCGATCGCACCATCGCGCATTATCTGCGGGTGCCTTTCGCCTTGTCGCAGGCCGCTGTGCCGCACATGCGCGCGCTGGGGGCAGGCTGGATCGTCAATATCGGATCGATTACGGCACTTCCGCCAACCCGTCCCTATGCCGATTATGCCAGGGCCGGTGGTGACACGATCTATGCCGCCACCAAGGCGGCGCTGCACCGCTTCACGCAGGGCTTTGCCGCAGAGATGGTGGACCACAACATCGCAGTGAATTGCGTCGGCCCGTCGACCGCGATCCGTACGCCGGGGGCCGACGCGTTGATCCCTGCCGATTATCCGACCGAGGATGTCGAATATCTGGCGGCGACCGTGCTGGCCATGTGCCAGTTGCCGGCGGCTGAGCGGACCGGACTGGTCGCGTTTTCCATGCATTTTCCCTGGCATCATGACCTGCCGGTGATGAGCCTTGACGGCACGTCCGTCTTGCCGCGCCGCGAAGTGCCGCCCTGGTCGCACCCGGCCACCAGCTTTTCGGGAGAATGAAATGGGCCAGACAATCTTCATCGTCGATGAACTCGTCGCCTTGCCGGGACAGGGGCAGGCGGTGCTTGCGGCGTACCAGGCGCGTTACGTGCCCGGGGCGACGGCGCGCGGGATGGTGCTCGACCGGGTCATCGTTTCGCCACCCGTCTGGCTGGAC
>JBILPK010000240.1:0-4485 GCA_044373875.1 Polymorphobacter sp. | reverse complement strand
CGATGCATTTGATATTGGCTTCGGGGGCTTCGAAGCCGGCGAACTTCTTCGCATTGGCCTTGCGGAAATCGGCGAACATCGGGGCGAGCGATGCGGCGTCGCCACCGAGGCGCGAGCTGTCGTCGCGGACCTTCTTCAGCGGCCGGCCCTCGGCGACGATCTTGCGCGCAAAGGCAACAGCGCCCGCGGTGAGATCGCCCTCGACGATTTCATCGACCAGTCCGGCAGCGAGCGCCGCCTTGGCGCCCATCGGCGTGCCGCTCGTCACCATCTCCACCGCCTTGGCGGCGCCGACGATGCGCGGCAGGCGCTGGGTGCCGCCGGCGCCGGGCAACAGCCCGAGCTTGACCTCGGGCAGGCCGAGCTTGGCCTTGGCATCGGCGACGCGATAATGCGCGCACAGGGCGACTTCGAGCCCGCCGCCAAGCGCGGTGCCATGGATGGCAGCGACGACCGGCACGGCGGCCGATTCCATCGCATCCTGCACCGCGTGGAGCGAGGCACCACGCGGCGGCTTGCCGAATTCGGAAATATCGGCCCCGGCGATGAAGGTGCGCCCGGCGCAGACCAGCACGACCGCCTTCACCGAGCCATCGCCGGCGATCGCCTTGAAGGCACCATCGAGCCCGTCGCGGACATCGGCCGACAGCGCGTTAACCGGCGGCGAATTGACCGTGACGATGGCGATCTCGCCGTCCTTGCCCAGATCGACGACATTATTGATGGCAGTCATGTGACTCTCCCCAGAGAAATTGTTGCCCCGGGGGTCTAGCATGTTCCGCGCGCCAATCCATCGCTTTGGCGGCGGCGTCGGCTCAAACGCTGGCGCGCACCCGCGAACGTCTTGCCATGCCGCCGACCAGCCCGAAGCCGGTCAGCAGCAGCGCCCAGACCGAAGGTTCGGGCAGCGGATCGGGATTGAACGACACCTCGTCGATGCCCCAGGCGTCCTCGCCCTGGCCCGGCAGGCCCTGGCCCTTGCTGATGTTGATTCCCTTGAAGGCAACCGTATCGACGATGCCGTAAAAGGCGACGCCGCCATTCTGGGTGACAGGCACGGTGAAGGTCAGCGCCGATCCGCCGATCTGGGTGATGGTGAGCGGCTGCGTCCAGAAGGACTGGGTGACCCCGGTGATGAAGAAGCCGAAGCCATAGGTGCCTTTGCCGGCAAAGGAAATCGTGACGTTCGTACCCGGAAAGCCCAACCAGTTCGATCCGCCGCTGGTGACATTATAGCCGAAACTGTTGTCGAACACGGCATTGCTGACGCCGCTGAACGGCGGGCCGACGACCGCCACCCCATTGCTGGTCGCCTTGCCGACGAGGGTGCGCACGAGGCTGGTGCCGATCGTCTGCGTTTCGAAACTTTCGGTGACGACACGGCCATAGGCGCCGGCGGCGGCCTTGAAGACAGCTTCGTTGAATCCCAGGGTGCCCTTGGCACCGAGCGGGGCGTTTTCAACGACGCCGGTGAAGATGGTGACGACCGCGCCCGCCGGTTGCGCCCCGGCGAGGGCGGCAAGTGTCGTCGATGCCAATAGAGACAGGTTGCGCATGCGCTGTCCCCCCCGACACGCCCAACATAAGCGTCATTGGGTGGTAACCGAAAAGCAAGCACTAATTCTCTGGACCGTGCCGTTGCTGGCGCGCTGGCGAGTTGCCCGCGGCGTGCGGCTGCGGTAACTTCCCGGCATGGAATATCAGGCAGCTCTCAAAAACTATCTGCGCCGCGCTGCCTTGCCGGCGGTGTGCATCCTGTTGATCGCCTATTTCGTCAGCCATGCCGTGACCGGGCCAACGGGCGTGATCGCCTGGAAGGACTACAAGGTGCAGCGCGCGCAGTTGCAGCAACAGGCCGCCGCCAGCGCCGAGGCGCGCGCCGCACTCGAACGCCAGGTCAAGCTGCTCGATCCGCACCGGGTCGATCCCGATCTCGCCGATGAACTGGTGCGCAAGAACCTCAATGTCGTGAAGCCCGATGAGGTGATCGTTCGCCTCGATGACAAATGATTGGCGCGATTGAGGGTTGAAGCCGGCGGCCCGAGGCCCCTATACCCGCCAAGGCAATACGGAGGCGTTTCCCTTGGCTCGTTCCGCAACACCAAAAGCTGCCGGCGTTAAGTCTCCTGGGCTAGCGACCGCCTCCAATCCCTATCCGGTGCCGAATTGGCAACGCCCTGAAGAACCCGAACGGTACAAGGCGAGCCGTGAAGAACTGCTCGATTATTACCGCCAGATGGTGCTGATCCGCCGCTTCGAGGAACGCGCCGGGCAGCTTTATGGCATGGGGATGATCGGGGGTTTCTGCCACCTGTATATCGGCCAGGAGGCCGTGGTCGTCGGCTTGCAGGCGGCGCTGAAAAGCACCGATTCGGTTATCACTGGCTATCGCGACCATGGCCACATGCTCGTCGCCGGCATTCCCGCCAATGCGGTGATGGCCGAACTGACCGGCCGCGCCGCCGGCATTTCCAAGGGCAAGGGCGGCTCGATGCACATGTTCAGCGTCGAACATGGTTTTTACGGCGGCCATGGCATCGTCGGGGCGCAGGTGTCGCTCGGCACCGGGCTGGCGTTCGCGCACAAATATCGCGGCGATGGCGGCATCGCGATGGCCTATTTCGGCGATGGCGCGTCGAACCAGGGCCAGGTCTATGAAAGCTTCAACATGGCTGAATTGTGGAAGCTGCCGATCATTTTCGTCATCGAAAACAACCAGTACGCCATGGGCACCAGCGTTAACCGCGCGTCATCGGAAGACCTTCTGTATCGACGCGGTGAAAGCTTCCGGGTGCCGGGGTTGCAGGTCGACGGCATGGACGTGCAGGCGGTGCGCGGCGCGGCGCAGGTGGCGGTCGATTGGGTGCGCGCCGGCAAGGGGCCGATGCTGCTGGAGCTGAAGACCTATCGCTATCGCGGGCACAGCATGTCGGACCCGGCGAAATACCGCAGTCGCGAGGAAGTCCAGGCGATGCGCGAAAAGAGCGACCCGATCGAGCAGGTCAAGCGCGAGATTCTCGAAGGTGGCCATGCCGATGAAGCGGCGCTGAAGAAGATCGACCGCGAGGTCCGCGAGATCGTCGATGCCTCGGCCGATTTCGCCGAAACCGCGCCCGAGCCCGATGCCGCCGAGCTTTATACCGACGTGCTGGTGGGGAAATACTGATGCCCGAAATCAAGCTCCCCGCCATGTCGCCGACCATGGAAGAAGGAACGCTGGCCAAATGGCTGGTGAGCGAAGGCGACAGCATCAAGGCCGGCGATGTGCTCGCGGAAATCGAAACCGACAAGGCGACGATGGAACTCGAAGCCGATGAGCCCGGCACGATGGGCAAGATCATGGTGCCCGCCGGCAGCGAAGGCGTGAAGGTCGGCACGGTGATCGCGGTGATCATCGGGGAGGACGAAGCTGCTTCGCCTTCTGCTCCCCTCCCGGAACGGGAGGGGTCGGGGGTGGGAATGCCCATCGCTCCCGCACCTCCCGTGGCAGCCAAACCCGCCCCCGTCGCCGCGCAGAATCCACCCCCGACCCCTTCCGTTCCGGGAGGGGAGCAGATGAAGCGCACCACTGTCCGCGAAGCGCTGCGCGACGCGATGGCCGAGGAAATGCGGACGACCGACGAAGTCTTCGTGATGGGCGAGGAAGTCGCCGAATATCAGGGCGCCTACAAGGTAACCCAGGGCCTGCTGGAAGAATTCGGCCCGCGCCGGGTCATCGACACGCCGATCACCGAATATGGCTTTGCCGGCATCGGCGCCGGCGCCGCGATGGGCGGGCTGCGGCCGATCATCGAGTTCATGACCTTCAACTTCGCATTGCAGGCGATCGACCACATCATCAACAGCGCCGCCAAGACCAATTACATGAGCGGCGGCCAGATGCGCTGCCCGATCGTGTTTCGCGGGCCGAACGGCGCCGCGGCGCGGGTGGGCGCGCAGCACAGCCATAACTTCGCGCCCTGGTATGCCAGCGTGCCGGGCCTGATCGTCATCGCGCCGTACAGCGCCGCCGATGCCAAAGGCCTGCTCAAGGCGGCAATCCGCAGCCCCGACCCGGTGGTGTTCCTCGAAAACGAACTCCTCTACGGCCAGAGCTTCGACGTACCCGAAGGCGACCATGTCGTCCCCATCGGCAAGGCCCGCATCGTCCGCGAAGGCAGCCATGTGACGCTGGTCAGCTATTCGATCGGCGTCGGCGTCTGCCTCGCGGCGGCCGAAACGCTGGCGGCGGAGGGCATCGAGGCGGAGATCATCGACCTGCGCACCCTGCGTCCGCTCGATACCGCGACGGTGCTGGCTTCCTTAAAGAAAACCAACCGCATGGTGGTGGTCGAGGAAGGTTTCCCCGTCTGTTCGATCGCGTCGGAAATCATCACCGTGGCGATGGAGCAGGGCTTCGACGATCTCGACGCGCCGGTGCTGCGCGTCACCAATATCGATGTGCCGATGCCCTATGCCGCCAACCTCGAAAAACTGGCACTGCTC
>JBILPK010000239.1:0-4517 GCA_044373875.1 Polymorphobacter sp. | reverse complement strand
TATGCCGCCGACAGCGCCGAAACCATCCGCCGCAACGCCATCTGGCAGCCGCTTTATTCGCTCTCGTACCTCTTCATCATCACGCTGGGTTTCGCCGCGCTGCTTGCCGGCACCCGGCCGCCCGGCAATGACAGCAATGCCGTGCTGCTGACCTTTGTCACCCAAGCCTACCCCGCCTGGGCGACGGGGCTGTTCGCCGGCACCGCCTGCCTGCTCGCCCTCGTCCCCGGATCGGTGCTGCTGCTGACTTCGGGAACGATCTTTGCCCGCAACGTCGTTCTGCCGCTGCGCCCCGGCATGTCCGATGCAAACCTCCTGCGGCTGTCGCGAATTGCCATGGTCGCCGCGGCCGGCGGCGCCGTCTACCTAGCCGTCGGTGGCTCGCGCTCGCTGGTCGAAATCGGCCTGTCGGCCTATGGCGCGATCGGCATGCTGGCGCCGGGGGTCTTTCTGGCGTTTCTGTGGCCGCGCGCCAACGCCACCGGCGTCATGGCCGGCATCGTCGCTGGCTATGCCGCGCTGCTGCTGCCCGCCGCTGATCGCTTCTGGACGGCCTGGCTGCCCGAATGGGACCACGGCCTCGTCGCCATGGCGGTCAATGCTGCCGTTGTCGTGCTGGTCTGCGGCGTAATGCCGGCGCGCGCTGCCGTCGTCCGGGCCTAACCTGAGGCGCGTTTGCTAGGGCGGCAGAATGCGAACCCCGCCTGCCGTCTACACCTGTGAACACGCGTCCAACGGCGGCTCTGACTCACTTTCCGTGCAGTAGTCATCATTATGCGGCCATCAGGCGGGCTTTGAGCAAATCGAGATTGGCGCGGCCGTACATCTGGCGTTTGACGAGTTTCAGTCGGGTGACCTGACCGCTGGACCAGGGTTCGACGATCGCAGCGCGGACCGCCGCCTGGTCGGTTTCGATCCCGGCTGCGAACGCAGCGATGTTGCTCACCTTGGGCGCCGCGATCCAGGGCGCGAGCTTCTCCGGCTTGCGGGTGCGCATCATGGCGTGGAACTGGTCCATCAGCGATCGAGCCTCAATCAGCGCGGGACTGGCGGTTTCCATAATCGCATTGACCATGGCGACGCGCGCCGATCTGCTGCTCCGATCGCTGGTCATGTCACGTGCGATGCTGCGGGCACTGACGCTGGCGCCGGCGGGCTGACCCGTTTTCTCGTCGCGGCGGCGCTTTGTCGCCCATTCCGTCACAACACGCAGGCCGCCCACGAAGCCTGCGGCTCGCAACCGCCGCCAGAGTTCTGACCCGTTGCGGCAGCCGGCATCCCATTCGGCCTCGAGGCGTAGCTGCCAAGGATCGAGGCTGCTTTGCCGACTTCGGAATACTTCATGACGTACGCCCCGCAGGATGCGCCGTACCGTCTGACGAGCGACCCCCGTGGTTCGAGCAATCTGCTTGAGGGGCGTCCCAGCGGACGCCAGAGCTTCCACCTGTTCGTTGATGGCCGTGCGCGCGAGCGCGCCTTCCCATTGCAACCGTTCGGCCCGCGTCAGCGTGGCGGGATCGATCACGGCTTTTGGCACCAACGCCTTGCGCAGCCGAGGCAACTCGGCGCGGACCGCCTGCAGAAAGGCTTCGGATGCATTCTCGAACAGATGCCAGCGGTCGGCGACCTGGACGGCCTGCGGCGCAGCGCTGTTCGCCGCGGCGCTGTAGCTCGCGCCCCGGTCCCGGCAGATCACTTCAACCTGCCGGTTGGCGCGAAACCAGGTGGCAACGGTCTCGCGCTCGCGGTCGGGCAATATGTCGATTACGGCACGCCGTTCGAGATCGACGACAATGCTTCCATAACGATGGCCCCGCCGCCAGGCGAAATCGTCAATGCCGATCACGCGTGGAGCGTCGCCGGTGTTGGCCGACAATCGCCCTGCCGTCCGGCGAACGCTACGCAACAGCGTGTCCCTCGAACACGGCGTCGCCAGTCGGGCCATCATGCGCGAACCCGGCCTGCCACCCAGGGCAATTCCGACCGCATGCACAACCTGATCGCATCGTGCCGATCGGCGACCGTGTCGCCTGCCGATCTGGCCGCCGACATCCTCGCTGAACGTCGTGCGGCGACAGCCCGGCGTGGTGCAGCGAAACCGGCGCACGGTCAGCAAGATCGCCATTATGCGACCGCCGACCGGTAGATCCGCCAGCGTTCTGACATAGCGGCTGTGGCAGGACCGCGACAAAGTTCCACAGTCGGGACAGCCGGCCTCGACCGAAGCAAGACGACCGCTGACGACAATGCGGTCGGTGCCGACGTCCTGATGTTCGACAACAATGCCGGGCGGGACCAGGCCCAGCCCCTCAATCGATCTGCGCATGAAAAGTCGGGCCTCCAGCGCCCAACACCCCTATCGCCCCGAACGACAGGCGCTACGCGGTCAAATCTGCACGGAAAGTGAGCCAGAGCCGCCGTTAGCCGCCGAAACTGTGAAGATGGCTTCTGCAAACTCCGCCCAGCTTGCCTCGCCGCGGGCCGTCATATGAAAAACGCCGCGCCGCGCGGGGTCGGCGTCGGACCCGCAATCAGATAACAGATTGCCCGCCACTTGCAGGATACCGTCGGCGATATCGAGCGAGTTGGTCGGATTGCCAAACTGGTCGGCAACGACAGAAACCTCATCACGTTCGCCAGCGAGCCGCAGCATCGTCTTAACGAAGTTGCTGCCAAACGGGCCGTAGACCCATGCAACGCGCAACACTGCTCAATTGCTCCCACGGGCAGTCCGGACTGCCTCCTCGCCAGCCAATTTGGAAGCGCCGTAAACGCCAGTTGGTCGCGTGGCATCTGTCTCGGCATACGGGCGCGCCAGCATCCCACCGAAGACATAGTCGGTTGAGATATGGATCAGTGGCACGCCGGGCGCCTTTGCCGCTTCGGCTATGGCACCAGCCCCCGCGCCGTTGACCGCATGGGCAAGCGCGCTTTCGCTTTCAGCCTTGTCGACCGTGGTATAGGCGGCAGCGGATACCATTATGTCGGGTCTTGCAGCGTCCATTGCGCCCATGATGGAGGCTGGATCGTTGAGATCCAGCTCCGGCCGGCCCAGCGCTATGATCTCGTGCCCCGCGGCAGCCCCGCGCTCCTTGAGGCTGGTGACAACCTGGCCCACTTGGCCAGTGACGGCGATCCTCATGCAGACGGCTCGACCGAGCCGGGAGCGATCGTTAGGCCGAGCCGCTCGCCGGCATAGCGGTCGCGCAGAGGGCGCCACCACCATTCATTGGCGAGGTACCAGCGGACAGTCTTTTCGATGCCGGTGTCGAACGTTTCCAGCGCGCGCCATCCCAACTCGGTCTCTAGCTTGGTTGCATCGATGGCGTAGCGCGCGTCATGGCCCGGACGATCAGCGACAAACTCGATCAGTTTTTCGCGCGGAGTGTCGCCAGGGACAAGTTCGTCGAGTACAGCGCAGATGCGACGCACGACGTCGATGTTTCGGCGTTCGTTGCCGCCGCCCACATTGTATGTCTCACCGACCCGGCCACGCTCGATGATCACGTCGAGTGCACGGGCATGGTCTTCGACGAAAAGCCAGTCGCGCACATTATCACCGGTGCCATAAACCGGCAGTCGGCCCCAAGCGAGAGCATTGAGGATCGTCAGCGGGATCAGCTTTTCGGGAAAGTGATAAGGTCCATAATTGTTCGAGCAATTCGAAACCACGACCGGCAAGCCATAGGTCCGCTGCCAGGCCTTGGCGAGATGGTCCGATGCGGCCTTGGAAGCCGAATAAGGCGAGCTGGGATCGTAGGGCGTCATCTCGGTGAACAGGCCCTCGTCGCCCAGCGAGCCATAGACCTCGTCGGTTGAGACATGCAGGAAACGGAAGCTGCTCTTGGCTTGAGCCTCAAGCCCGTTCCAATAGCGCCGCGTCGCGTCAAGCAGGGTGAACGTGCCCACCACATTAGTCTGAATGAAATCTGCTGCCCCGGTGATGGAACGGTCGACATGGCTTTCTGCGGCCAGATGCATGATGCGGTCGGGGCGAAAGGCGGCAATGGCTTCTTCCATGGCCGCGCTGTCACGGATATCCGCCTTTAAAAACCGATGGTTTGGCTTCCCTGTTACGTCACGCAGTGAGGCTTCGCACCCCGCATAGGTCAACGCGTCAAGGGTTAAAACATCATATCCTTTTTCAAGAACCAAATAACGGACGAGGGCGGAGCCAATGAAACCGGCGCCGCCAGTGACTATTACGCGCATTTTGAGAGGTCCTTAGGCGAACGGCAGAAGCGGAAAGCCATTATAGAAAAATGGACTGTCAAAATCTGCAAGCAGGGGTTGCATGGCGTCTTTTTCAGAAAATTCTGGCACGATCCCGTCACTTATGGGCCAGTCCATATTGATCGCCGGGTCATTCCACCGGATGCCACCGTCGTGCTCGGGGGAATATGTGTCGGAGCATTTGTACGCTACTTCGCAATCTGGCTCGAGAGTGACGAAACCATGGGCGAAGCCGATTGGAACGAAGAATTGGTGCCCGTTCAGCGCCGAAAGTTCTGCGCCTA
>JBILPK010000095.1:0-12955 GCA_044373875.1 Polymorphobacter sp. | reverse complement strand
AGAGCCGCCTGCGCCATTTGTAGATCAGCGACGGCGCAACATCCCGTTCTCGTGCGATCCTTGCCACCGATCCGCCCGGCGCAAGCGACGCCTCGACCATCGCCAGCTTCTCGTCCTCATCCCAGCGCCTACGACGCTCAACACCCGAAAATACCGTAATCTGACCCATAGCCACGCCTCTAGCCACGGCGCAAACCACAGTGCTTGCACCGTCGCTAACCTCTCAGGTCAGACGCACGCCGAATAGATGACCGTCGCCGGATGGATACTCTGGAAATTTGCTTTGGGCTGGCTCACGCATTCTGGTGCTCCCATTTGATGTAGGGCTGATTTTGGCCGGCCCATTTTTCGTCGATTTCGACGAGGATTGCGCTGACGAGGCGCAGCAGGCTGTCTTCGTTGGGGAAGACCCTGACTTTGACGGTGCGTCGTTTGACCTCCTGCTGGATGGATCGCTCGATCGGGTTTGACGTTCGCATGCGTTTTTGGTGGCTTTCAGGCAGGCTGAAGACGGTGAGGCCATCGGGCACGCTTTGCTCCAGCCAAGCCGCCAGTTTGGGGGCACAGGCCTGATAGCTGTTGACCAGTTCGGCCAGAGCCGCCTCTGCCTTGGCCAGCGTTGGTTGGTTCCAGATCTGGCGCAGCTCGCTGCCGATCCTGGCCCGGATCTGGGCGTTCGGCGCGTGATGGATGGCATCTTGTGCCAGATGGAACTGGCAGCGTTGCCATTTGGCGCCGCCGAATACGGCCCTGCGGGCAGCGCGCAGGCCCGCGTGATCATCCGAGACGATGAACTCGGCGCCGCGCAGACCACGGGCGACAAGGCTGTCGAGGAAGGCGCGCCAGTGGACTTCGGCCTCTGATAACGCGACGGACACCCCCAGCACACGGCGCTGCTCATCCGGGCCAACGCCGATGGCCGATAGTACAGCGACATCGCGGACAATGCCGTCATGGCGCATGCGCTCGTAACGGGCATCAAGGATTAGATAGCGCACTTCGCCAAGCGGTCGGTTGCGCCATTGCTTCAGCTCGACGTCCAGATGCTTGGCAGCGCGGCTGACCTGGGTCGAGGACAAGCCTTCGATGCCGAACTGGCGCAGGACGGCTTCCACCTCCCGGGTGGAGACGCCCTTGATATACATCTCGGCCACCGCCAGCATCACCGCGCGCACGGAGCGCTGACCGCGCTCGAGTGACTGCGGGTAGAAGGGCTCATCTTCATGCCCGGCGGTCTTGGGCACCTGCACCATGAGCGTGCCGGCCGGCGTGTCGAGCCGCTTGGGCTTGTAGCCATTGGCATAGCCGCGGCGATCATCGCTACGCTCGTAATGGCCAGCACCCAGATAACGCTCCCGTTCCAGGCGCATCGCCAGCTCGAACATGCGGATAAATGCCGGCCCAATGCCGCCAGCCCCATCGGCAATCAAATGTTCCAACACGGCTTCAATGGTCGTATCCTCAATCCTGTTCATTTCTTGGTCTCCACGGTTTCTCGCAATTCCATGGAATACCAGAATGGACAGCCCGTGCTGAGGCGCGCCTCAGCACGGGCTTCACGTCCACACCCTTAACGAATTTCCAGACGTGAAGTTACACCACCGCCGAAAAAAAGACTGTCGCGCGATGAATATCACATGATATCAATGGGTTGTTATTCCACGCTAACCGCTAACCCATTGATCAAGCTGTATATTCCCTACCGCTACTTTGCGAGAAAATGGTACGGAAACCCTGAAACGGCATCAGAAACAGTTGCTTACGATGTTTCAGGAAGGGATCATGGTTCGGAGCGTTTTCACACTTTTACCGCTCTCCGTGTGACAAACCTTGACGTGCCCCCGCATCACACAAAAGCGATCATGTGATGCCGGACGGACCAAAGCGCCGGTCAGGGAAAACCAGCTGAATTCGCCTGACGGCCGACCCGGCATTGCTGCCGCGTCGGCCTTTGGTTTCAGGCCGAGACCGTCGAAGGCGACGCAACGCGACGGCGCTGCATGACACCAACGGCACCGAACCCGATGATCAGCATCGCCCAAGTCGCAGGCTCGGGAACGCCGGCGGTGGTGAGGAAGTACCCTGATTCCGACGCGAAAGTGACACCATCGGGCAAGCGCAGTCCGAGTGTGGAGGTGTGCGTGTAATCGCTGTACGCGATGCCGGTGCCGCTCGGATTGTGCGCGACTGCACGCAGAATAGCATTTATACTGACTGATGCAGTTGGACCCTTGAGGAAGAAACTGCAGACGCCTCGAACGCCGAAGTCTGCAAGGCTTGCAATGCCGCACGTGGTTTCCAGCGAATTCGTAATGCCGCTGCCCACATTCAGGTACAGATAGGCACCCTCTCCGCCGACACCTTCCTGCCCGAACTGATATTGAACCGCCATGAAATTCAGGCTGCGCTCATCGCCGCCCTGGGTACCATCAACTTTGATGGCGAATGAGATCGGTGTCAGTGTCTCTGCCGTGGCGCCCGGGATGGTGATGAGCAGGCGTTCCCCAAACGATGCCTGTGCGAACGTGCCGGGGCGAAAGTCAACGGCGCCAGCGCCCAACTTCCCTGTGCGAAGGTCGGCATAAGCGCTCGCCGTGCCTTCCGGCTGGACTCGGGAAAGTTCGGCGCGGCCATTCATTCCAGTGTCAAACGCTTGACTGCCGCCGCCACCAGCGATCTCGACGAC
Organism: Polymorphobacter sp.; assembly: GCA_044373875.1. Classification (GTDB taxonomy): domain Bacteria; phylum Pseudomonadota; class Alphaproteobacteria; order Sphingomonadales; family Sphingomonadaceae; genus Sandarakinorhabdus. The sequence continues at coordinate 10,269 of JBILPK010000095.1, read as the reverse complement.
CGTAAAGGCGGCAAGCGCAGGCGCCGAACAGGCCAGAGCGAACCCGCTCAACATTCCGAAAAGCTGGATCTTCAAGGTAAACCCCCATTGCTGTCTCGAACCGATCTGTCGCCGATCGGCAAAATTGGTTCTGACGCCGAGTATCACCCCGGCCTTTGCCGCCCCATCCCGGATTGTAGGGTAGCAAGGCCGCGGGCGACGCCAACGGCCCGATCATAGTCGAGAAGCGACCAGATCAGCGTGGGTTAGCGCCAGCAAGCGGCCGGAGCCTTGAACGGTTTCAAAGCTGCTGTCAGGCAGCAGCCGCCGCCAATAGGTTTCGACTTCGGCGGGGTCGTGCAGCGTATCATGCTCGCCGAGAAGGACGTGCCAGTCGCGTCGACCGGGCAGTGAATCCGATGTGCCGCCACGAGCGAACCATGTCTGTTCGGCGACATAGCCGGAGACACGCCCTGTCGCGAACATCCTGCCGGCGCGGTACATGTCTTCCGCGATCTCGGAATCCCGCATTGCGGCCTCATCCGGCGGACTTCCCGCCATGCTGCGCGACAACATGGCCTGCGCACGATCGAAGGTAATGTTCATCGCCAACAATCGCGCCATCATCGTGATGATCTGCGTGTTGCGCATATAAGCTTCCTTGAACGCGCCCAACGGCCCATGACGGCGGCCAGCAGCATCGGTGTGGATGTCCGGGTTGACAAGGATCACCCGCCCGACGAGCTCGGGCGCTATCCGGTCCAGCGCCAGAATGAATGGGGCCGCTCCGCGCATTACGAAGGCCGCGCGGTGCAGACGCAGCTTTTGCGCCACGATGACAAAATCAGCCGCCGCCGCCGCGAATGGATCATGGTCAGCCGCGGCACGATCGGCAGCTTCATCGGTCATGCCAAAGCCAGGCCGGTCGATTGCGATCGGCCGGTAGCCGCGCTTTTGCAGCTCTATCGTCAACCGTCGAGCGACGGGCCGGGTCGTCATGCTGGAATGTACTATGAAGCATGGGGTGGCCGACGCCGGGCCGTAGTCGCTGATGGCAATGCGCGTCCCATCCGGTCGCAGCACGAAGCGGAGTGGTTCCGCCGATGGGTGCTTGTGACCCTTATTCACCGGGGCGTGATCAGGGGCCGACGTCGCGAGCCCGTTAGCGGCCGGATCGCGCGCTCGGCCGCGCAATTCGACGACGCGCTGGGGATGGGCATCTTCCTGCTCGAAGCCTTCGAAGATCTATACGCCGCGGATGCGACCGGACCCGACTCCGTGGACAGCCGCATTCGCCCAGTCAGACCGCAACGCGAGCAAGAAACCCCGGCCAAAACGTTCAAGGTCCTAAACTATGACGAGTTCATGGCCGAGCGAAAGGCCAGGAGTATCAGCACTCGCTCCGGAGAGAATGCCCTTGCCGGAACCCACTGCGACGGGGTTCGCGCACTCTTGAACCGCTTGTCGGGCGGCGACACGGAACCCGCGCCCGAACATCGCGATGACGGCAATTGGATGGACCTCGGCGACGAGTCAGGGGACTTGGAATCAGATCGAGTCGTCCCTGTGACAACAACTGCGCCCGAACCCGTTTCAGAACGAGTTGCCGATCGTACCGCGTTTGAAAGGGCGGTCCAGAAATACACCCAGAACTTGGCCGCCGGGAACAATGCGCTTGGCGCCGCGGACGTTCTAAAGCTCCGCCTGTTGCTGATGACGATCCTCTGGAACGCGAAATGCAGTGAGTTTTCAGGTGGTCTGCTCTGCTCGGTCGATGAGCACGGATGGCCGAGATTGGCGACGCGAGCCATTGTTGCCTTCTTCGCTGGGAAGGATCCACCTATTCGTCGACTTGTGCTGAGCAGCGAGTTTTTGGAGATGCCCGCCGACTTTCTCGAATGTTGGATAACGGTGCTGTGGACAGTCGACGCAATCTCGGCGGCGCTGCCAAAAGTGCAACGCAACAAGGATTTCCTCGGTCGAATTCCGGCACTGAAAGCGCTTGTGATAGCCCGATTAGGACTGACAGGAGAGGAGCTGGCGGGGCAAACCGCGACTAAACGCGCAGCGGGTCTCGACCGTGAACTTGGACGTCGCATCGGACTTACAGCAAAGTCCTGAGAGACCGAACGAGGATCATCGTAGCACCTCATACGAGAAATGATTGCCATGCACCCAAGGTTTGCCGCCCTTACGTCCTCGTTAGATGAGAAATTGCACGCGTTACTGGCGTCGACGCCGCTCACCTTTGGACAACTGCCAACCGGGATGCCCAAGGCCGGGGTCTATCTATTCACAGAACACGAAAAGCATCTTTATGTCGGACGGTCCAACCGATTGAGAAGCCGTTATTTCTTGCACTGCAGGAATGGGTCGCATCAAAATCAGGCTTCTTTCGCCTACAAGCTGGCCCGTGAGAGCTTGGGAATAACCGGCAGGTCCTACGTGGCAGGCCCAATGACCCGAACCGGGCTCGCGGCTTCAGAAGCCTTCATGGAGGCTTTCGCCGCGGCAAAGCTGCGTGTCCAGCACATGGCCTATCGCCATGTGGAGGAAACGGATCAAACGCGGCAGGCGCTCCTGGAAGCATATTGTGCGATCGTGCTCGAAACCCCGTATAATGACTTCGATACGCATTGACCGCGCGCCGGGCCCTGATGCCGCGGGCGTACCGGTGAGAATGCGCTTGTATCAAACCGTGACCAAGCGATCAGTCGCCGCCATTGCCGCCTCGAACTCGGCGATCGCGTCCCCAAGCGCCGCCCCTTCGCTCTTATCAAAGACCGCCGTGGCCGGCCGTCCGCGCCGTACCGAGATCAGCCCCGCCATCCGCAACCACGGCGGCGCGGCATAGAGCGTGCCGTCGCCGCGCGAGCGCTTCTGCCCGGGTACTTCGACCACCAGCCCCAGCTCCGCCGCCTGCTCGATCGTCCGCCACGCGCTGGAAATATCCACCCGCGTGTCCCGCGCGAGCTTCGCCGCCCACACCGACCACGACCCCAACGCCACGGCCACGAGCCGCCGCAACGCCGCCGGCCGCCGCACCTCGGCGAGCTGGCGCTCGACCAGCCCGGCATAGACCTGCAACTCGCGCAACCGTGAAGCCCCCTCCCCTGCCTGCCGTTCAAGCGCTGCGGCCCAACTGGTGAGACCTGCCAGAGGCGTCACCTCCTCGCGCGCAAACACCCGCGGCCGCCCCACCAATCCCGGCACCACCGAGGTCGTCAGCCCGATCCGGCGCAGCGCATACGGCAGCGCCAGCGCCAGGTCGCCGGCATCGACCGCCCCGGGCGCGGCCGGCATAGTGCGCAGCATCGGCGCGCCCGTGAGCGGGTCGTCTTCAAACTCCCACGACGATTGCGTGCAATCTTCCAGCGCTTTGGCGGTCCGCTCGGCAAGTCCGACCAGGTCGCGGGTCCTGCGCACCGGCGCCAGCCTCGCCACCAGCGCGCGCAATTCGGCCGGGTCCTTGCGCTGGGCGATCGGTGCCCAGCGCCGCGACCGCTCATCGAGGTCGCCGAGCTGGACATGGCCGCGCGGCAAGGTCAGCGCGCCAAGCCGGGCGGCGATGATGCTGTGGGGATCGGCTTCGAACCCGGTTTCGCGGGCAGCGGCGGCGAGCGCGACCTCGCGTTCGACACGCAACCATGGGTTTCGCAGCGGGTGATGCGAAATTTCTGCATCGAGGCGCGAAATCGCCACCACGGCCTTGGCCAGCGCAGCAAAAGCGATCTGCCGCTCTTCGCCGCGTTCGCCAAAACCGTAGAGCGATCCGCTGACATCCATCGCTGTAGATTGCGTGATAGATAATTTGACGCAAGTAAAAACATGTCTTGAGGAAACGCCCTGAGATCACGCCAAAACACCCTCCCGACGCTCCCCCTTCCACACTCGTGATAACTGTACTTATCAGAAGCTTGAAACGCCCAAAAACGTCGCTAAAGTCGCTATCGTGACCAGAAACCAGAAATCCGGACCGCCAGGACGGCCGCACAGCGCGAGCGAGCGGGTCCGCGACATGACGACGTTTGCCTACGGCTTGAAGGCGCCCAGCGAACTCGCACGCCGTTCCATGCCCGGAAATCGGCGCTGACCACCCCCCTGCCCTACGCCGAAACGCCAGTCAGCGACCGCCAGGCGCTGATGGACCTGCTCGCCGGCGACGGCCCGGCGATCAGCCCGACGACCTATGACCGGTTTGAAGCCTGGTGGTACGGCGCCGCTGCCAATACGCGACGCGCCTTCGCCGCCGACCTGCGGGCCTGGGGCGCGTTCCGGCGGGCACGCGGGCAACCGATGATCCCGGCCGGCGCGATCGATGTCCGCGACTTCGCACGGTCGCAGGCCCGTGCCGGGCTGAAGGCCTCGTCGATTGCCCGCCAGCTCGCGAGCATCTCCATCCTCCACGACCTTGCCGGCATTCCCTCCCCTACCCGCGACCGTGTCGTCTCCGGCGAGATGAAAGGCATCCGCCGCGAGGAAGGGCTCGATGGCCGCGGGCGCCGTCGCCAAGCACTGCCCCTGCGGCTCAAGGGCGAGGTCGGCGACATTGTTGCCGACGAACCGCTGCCGCTGTCGGTGATGGGGCTGCTGACGACGCTCGACACGACAACGACTGCCGGTGCGCGCGACGCCGTACTGCTGCTGCTCGGCACCGACCTCGGCCGGCGCCGATCGGAATATGCCGCGATGAATGTCGGCGACGTGCGAGAGGCCGGCGACGGCTCGGGAACGATACTGATCCGCCGCTCGAAGACCGACCAATCGGGCGAAGGTCGCGTCAAGTATCTGAGCTCCGAGGCCATGACGGCGATCCGCAACTGGCTCGCTATCAGGCAGGGCGACAATGAAAGCCCCCCGCCCCCGGATGCCCCCCTACTCGCATCGGTCGACCGGTTCGCGCGAGTCGGTAGCCGCCTGTCGGACGACGGCATCCGCGACGTCTTGCTGCGGATCGCGCGGCGAGGCCTCAAACTGCTGCAGCCCGATCTCGACGATGCAGCGATCGAGGACCAATGCCGGGGACTGTCGGGACACAGCCTGCGGGTGGGTTTTGCGCAGGACCTGACGGCAGCAGGTGAAGGCCTTGCAGCGATCTGCCAGGCGGCGGACTGGCGCTCTCCGGCGATGCCGACCCGTTATGCCGAGGCGCTGGCGGCGAGATCGGGCGCCGTTGCGCGGCTGCGGCGACGGATGGGCTGAGTTCTGCATTGCGGGTTGATGTTGGCAGGCATCTCCCGGCCCGCCGAGCCTTACGCCTCATCGGCAAAGCCCGGCGTACCAACATCAGCCCTGTTCAACCAAACGGTTCATTGCCCGGATAACGGTCCAGCAGCGCCTCGAACGCCGCGACAAGTTCCGCCCGCGTCGCACCACTACCAGCGAGCAGTTCGAGCGTTACCCCTCCCCCCCGGCGGCGTTCCGATCGCAGCATGGGCTTCTTCGCGGCGCTCAGCTTCACTTCACTCGTTGTCGGTTTGGCCTTCGGCACCACCACCGTAGCGGCCTTCAGAAGCCGGCGCACGACGTCAGGGGCTCGCATGATATTCTCGTTGGCAGCCCGTGCCTCGGACTGTGAGGCCGCTAGCTCCTCGGCTGCCGCGACTACGCGCTTTGCGGTGCTGCTCGAACGCAGAATTGGTGCCAATTGCTTGGCATGCTCGACACGCAAGGCGCGCGGATCCCCAAAGGCGGCAAGCACGACCTCAGGTAGCCGCGCCAGGTCAAGCATGCGACTGAGCCATGCCGGCGCCACGTTTAACCGCTCGGCCATTTCGGTCTGTTTTCCGCCATAGAAGAGATCGAGTGCCTGCAGATAATCGCGTGCTCGCTCGAGATCCGTCAGGTCCTGGCGCGCCCGATTTTCGACGTCCGCCAGACGGAATGCCTCTTCGTCGGTCAGTGCCTGTACGTTCACCAGGAATTCGAAATCGGGATAGTTGTGGGCGTTGAGCCAGCTAACCGTCCAGTGCCGCCGAACGCCGGCGATGATCTCGAAGTCGAAGTCAGGATCATCCTTCAACCGCCTCACAATCGCAGGCAGCCGCTGCCGGCCTTCGGACTTGAAACTGTCGATAAGGTCGGCGCAGCTTTCTTCATTAAGAAGGCCCTGATCCCGATTGTGGTAGGCCCACGGGCGACAGCGCGCCGCAGGTACCCACAGGATGCGCTCCGTTACAATCTTGCCGCTGGCAAGCTCGGCCAGCGCTGTCGAACGACTGGCCAAAACGCTGTCGGTCGGCAGCATGGGGCGGGCAGGGGCAGCATTATCCTTGTCATACCCATCGGCGAGCATGTCGCCGAAACCCTTGTTTCCAGCCATTACAACACCACCCTCCCCGACGTCTCAGAACTTGAATTTACCTGTGTCTCCACAAGAAGTTGCGCCGAAATTGTCGATCGACAATTTTCTCCATCTGAATGCCCTTGGCTTGCCGGGAGCTTACGTCTGCATCGAACAATTGGACGCGAAGCCAGCACATCGGAATTCGTGAAAGATCGAGAATATGCTAGCGTACTCATTGCATTGCGGCGAAATTGTCGATCGACAATTTTCATATCAACCCCTCCTTGCGCAGCGCCGCATCATGGCTCGGCCAAGTCCGCCGTATTTCGAGCTCGATCTCGGAATTGACGGCATTGAGGTGGCCTACACAGCGGCTATGGACTTCGTGACTCGTGATCGGCCGATCCAGCTCATAGACCGTGCTCAATCTTGAGCTGGCGTTGTCGATCTCGGCCGAATCCTTCAGACTGGCGCGCAGCATTGCCGAACCGAAAAGACGCTGCGCCATCTTGATGATCTCGCGGTGCATAGACTTGTTGTCGTCCGCCTTGCTCGCAACAAGTCGAACGAAATTGTAGATCGGACTCTTGCCGCGCAGATGAGCGAGCTGCTGCATCGTCGTTGCCAGCATGCTCAGAAAGGATGCCGTTGATGAGAAGTCGATCATGCTCGGCGGCATCGGAATGATCATCGCATTTGCGGCGGTCAGGACCGACAACGAGATCATGCCAAGGGCTGGCGGAGGATCGAGGATCACGATGTCGAAGTCGTCCGCGACCGTTGCGATGGCTTCGCCGATTTTGTCGATAAACGCGTAACCTTCGCGACCATGCTGGGCGATATAGCCAGCGATCTCATACTCGGCATTGTAGAGCTTGAGATTGGCGGGGAGCAGCCAGAGGTTGTCAAAATGGGTGCGTCGGAGCAGCGGCTTCAGGCCGATCATCCCCTCGTCATGCAAATAGCCGTAAAGCGTCGCATTCTCATCGATATCGCGATCAGGCACCAGGCCGAACATCATGGTCGTCGACGCCTGGCTATCGCAATCCATCAGCAACACTCGGTATCCGCGGATGGCCAGATACTGGGCCAGGTGGACAGCGATCGTCGACTTGCCGACCCCGCCCTTGAAATTCTGGACAGCAAGGATGGCCAGCGGGTCCGCAGAATCGCGCCAGGGCCGGGTGCCAAAGACTTCGCGCATATGATTGAGGTCGGCCAGCGTGTAGTTCACACGCCGATTGGTTGCCGTTCGCTCACGCTGGGGAAGGCGCCCTTCTTTCTCGGCTTCCCGGATCGCCGAAGCTCCGCGGCCCACGAGCTCCGCGGCCTTGGAGATGGCAAAGCGCGGCGCCATCTTCTCTCCGGTCTGGCTGTCGATCCCTTGCTCTCGCAACTGTCCGAGGACATGCTGGGCTTTGTTGTAGAGTTCAATGATCTCATCGTGTCCGCTGAAATCGGATGCTTGCTCGGCCATTGCCTAACCCCACTTGGAACTTTAACCACCGATACGTCGTCGAAAGCGCCAAGTCACGCACAATCACTGCAGAAGGTCCAAGATGCAGGCTGATCTCGGTACGCAGTGAGCGACGCCTTAGGTTTTGGCTGCAACACGACCACTACAATGACGACGGTGAGGGCAGGGGGCTCCGTTTTGACCGGGAAGTCCCGAGCGGCGCTACGGGTGCCTGGCCAGCTGGACCAGCATTCTAGGCGCGATAAGTAGCGAACCAGGTTAGTTCGGTGCTGGCCATCGGACGCGTGATCGGTTGCGGGCAGGGCGGTGGCCAAAGCTCTTCACTTCCGGTCGGCGAGACTTGTTCGCGTGCAAGGGTCATTTTTAGCGCGCGAGCGATTAAGAAGTCATCTTTTATTCGTAATTTCAATTATTTGGATCGAAATTGTCGATCGACAATTCATGTTTTTACGATGTCCGGTGATCAACCCCATCATGATCCAGCAAAAGCGCTCGAAATCAAAGCATCGCCGCGCACGAAGTCTGGCAACATGTCTAGGCGCTCTGCCGCAGTGGCCTGGCGACGCGTCGATGTCCGAGCGCAAACATCGGTTCCAATCGAGGTTGGCGATCATCCCGTAGCTCGCGATGACTCGACGCAACCAAGAAGACCAGAAGCACGCGTAAACAAGGCTGATGTTGGTACGCCATCGGCTTCTCATCGCAAAGTGAGTGCCGGATGTGCACGGTTAATGGGCAAAGCAACTGCGCACCGAGCGGGGCTGAAAAAGGTACGCTTTTGGCTGATCATGGTACCATCCACAGCCCATTTAGGCTGACCGAGGTACGCCACGAGAGGAAACCGAGGCTGAATTAGGTACACACTCCTATAGAGTCCTTTTTCCCGATAACATTCCGATAGGGCAGAGGGGTCGTATCGATTCGGATTGAAAAGACGCATAACGTACCAAGATCAGCCTGATTTCTGGAGCTTCCAAGCTCGATCCACCTTCGAAAGCGCCAATCTGCTTGCGTTAGCCCAAATTGTGAGTTTGAGTGTAGGAAGGGACTTGGGACATACAAGGCGGGCGGAATGCAATTCGAACTTCCAATCGGTCAGCGGTATGCCCGGCAGCTGGCCGTGGTCGATACTGCAGCCCTGAAACTCACAGCCGAAAAGGCCGGCCATCTACCCATCTTCGAAGCAATGCAGGCGGTATCCGACGCCGATCTTGTGCCAGCATATCTGCACTCGGCACTTTGCGCCATGTCTCTCCCGGCGCGCCGCCCGAAGGATGAAATGGCGCCAATCATCCGCCAAGATGGACGTTACACCCTTGCGATCACGCCGAAGCCCGTGCTGAAGAAGGTCGCCGGCGAGATGATCCTCACTAGTCTCGGCGTGCCGTTTGGATCCTACCCCAGGGTCATCCTCATCTACATCATGTCGGAGGCCGTGCGGACGGGGTCGCGCGATGTCTATCTCGGCGGTTCCTTTGCCGATTGGCTGCGACGCCTTGGCTACAACAACGCGACACATGGCAGCCGCGGCACGGCCAGCTTGCTTCGCGGCCAGCTTGATCGACTGCTTGCGTGTGAATGGATGATCCGCTGGGACGATAGTGACAACGACGATGCGGCATTCGCGGTGAAGGAAGTGAAGCTGGCCAACGAATACGCTGGCCTACGGACCAAGGATGGAAGTTTCATCAAGGAAATCAAGCTGGCGGAAGGATTCTTCAGTCACCTGCGCGAGCACGCCGTGCCATTGAACGAAGCTGCAATCCGTGAGCTCAGGAACAATCCAACAGCGCTCGATCTATATACCTACTTCGCCTATCGCCTCCAGCGCATCAACGGCGACCGGCCGAGCATGCTGTCCTGGGACCAACTGGCAACACATTTGGGCAATGCCGCGGACTCACGTCGAAAGTTCCGCCAGACCATTCGTCAAAGCTGGGATCTGGTGTCAGGCGTCTATCCGAATGCGAGGGTCGATCTGAGCGGTCCCGTGATCAAGATGTGGAGCTCTCCACCGCCGGTCGAAAAGAAACTGATCGGACCGCATCTCCACCTCATCAAACCAACTGACACGTCATCCGCGGCAAAGATCATTCCTGATGCAGCGTCCAATACGGGATTTCGAGTTCCCGAGACAACAGCCACCTCAAATGCAGTTTCGACGGCCGTAGTTAGCTTTCCCACGGGCTCGATTTCGTTTGGCGACGAGGAACGCCTTTTCAGGCAGATCGCTCGGGAACATGGAGGAGGCTATGACACGGACCTGATCGCTGAAGCTTATCGTCACCAGGTTGGTGCCAGCTTGGCTCAACTGACAGGGCCAAGATTGGAAAAGTCGTTTGTCGCCTTTTGCCAGAGTTACGCGGCTCGGCGTGGACCTCTCCGCTAGAGTGTAAGCGGTGCCTGGTGGCCGCGGTTTTCGGTTTGGGCTGATTGTGGCACCCCCTTTGCCTGATTTGGCGAAGGGGATGTCGTTATGGAGCTACAAAGTGAGCTACGGATGGAGTCTACGCGGCTTGCTCGTCCG
>JBILPK010000238.1:0-4527 GCA_044373875.1 Polymorphobacter sp. | reverse complement strand
TAGTCCGCATGCTCAAAATATCCGCATTCTTGCGACAGTTTTTGACGTCCTGCCCGTCTAAGCTGATCGGACGGAGGGTGCGTGAGGAATACGTCGATCTACACATGCGATCAGGTTATCGCCGCGCGTGGCCAGGCTGAACACCTGGACCGCCGCGCAGCATCCGCTGCGCGCACAGACGCCGCTACACCCGGGATCATTCGCACTTGTCTACTGGTTTCGGCCTTGGGCCTCTCTCTCCAAGCATGCGACAATGCCGAGCCCAGCGCTCCTCACGACCGTATAAACACACAGCCCGGCATCTCTCACTCTCCGATCGTGAAGAATCCGCCGGTCGAAAGTCGGTCGCCTACCTATGACCTGCCATCTGCGACGTTCAACGACCTACCAGCGTTTCATGACCACCCTGCTTCACTCTATAATGGGAAAGCCCAACTTCCAGATTTCAGGCATCAGGCTCAAAGATTTCGCTATTACCGTTCTGCAATCGTAGCCAGAATGAATAATGGAGTAAACTTTTCTGGCCATTTGGCGCTCGTGGATTTCAGCTGCGGCACGGAGTGCAGCTTTTACTACGTTGCCGATCTGCGGACTGGAAAGATATATCCGACACCGATCACACTAAATATTCGGCAGCGTAAAGTGGAATACCAACCCAACAGCAAACTCTTGATTATATATCACACGAAGGCGCCCTGGGGCCTTGAACCCTCGATCGCGGATGTGTGCATCATGGACAGCTATATATGGCATAATCAAGTTTTTGGTTTGTTATTATCCAAGGAGTCTATTGGTCAATGCCCCGAGGATTAGAACATTTATAGATTATCAGGTTAATACAGTCTGAGCACGATGCCGGAATAATAGAAACAATCACTGAAAATTATAATTATATGTCTCTTGAACTGTTGAAAGCTCTAAATGGTCGGTCTGATGGGGAGTTTAGCCGTTTGCTGCGTGGAATGGTTAGCGACCCAAAAATTTGTTGGTATCCATCGGCCGGCGATGATTTTCGCGATGTGCTCTACCTAAGCCAAGCTTATTCCGTCTTCAATCCTTCGAACGAAGAGCACGAGGCAGTGCCGGACATCTTTATCCACACCGATTTTCTTCCATTGAAACATGCGCGCTTCCTTTATCGAAGGGTATTACACAGCGGAATTCAAACAACGATAATTGCAGATCACATGGAAGAACTTCCAGGACTATCCTTACCTCTTGTGCCCGGGCTTGCAGGTATGTTTAGACAAGGCGGCGAGGTCAGTGGAAAAGTGTACTATATGAGGCTTCATATAAAAGACTATACCATGAATACCGCTTATTCTGCTCACTTAATATACGCCTTCGTCGAGAACGGGGCATTTTGTGCTGATATGTTGTTGAAACATAGCGCCCGGCTCTCTCATGCGGTGCACGTCCGTTTTGGCGGTGGACTTGGTGGTGGAGGGACAGCCGCTGGCGGATGGATGGTTCCGGTACTGCCAAAACTGGCCTGTGAAATGTTTATCAGCGACGGAAGGCACGACCGCTGGCAAAGCGGGGACCACCTTACCATGGAAAGTTTCCCCGCACTTGGCGACACAAATACGTCGGTCATAATGGAACCGACAAGGACGATACCGTCCAAATATTGGGGAGACTATGGTGATGTTTCATGGTTGCACCTGACCTATGCCCCAAAACCAGGCGAAGCAGTGCCGATCGATATTCAGCTCGGGCCTTCTTAGTCGGTCGCACCGTAAATCACACAAACATGACAACAGGGTAGAGGCATGAAGTCTCAAGGTCGGCCTCGCCACCCGAGCAAGTCGCGTTTCAACCTCGCGCTGGAGTGTCCTACCAGGCTGTTCTACGCGGGCAAGGCGGGCGTGTGCCCTGCCCGCAAGCGTGAGAACGAGTTCATGCGAGCGGTGGCCGATGGTGGCTTCCAGGTTGGTGAGCTCGGGGAGCTGCAGTTCCCTGGCGGCATCGAGATCACGGCACGCAGCCATGACGAACAGGTGGCGGAGACCGAACGATTGCTCCGGCGCGACGATGTCACGCTGTTCGAGGCCGCTATCCGCCATGGCAACCTCTTTGCCCGTGTGGACATGCTGCGCAACACGGTCCCGCGGGTCGAACTCATCGAGGTGAAGGCCAAGTCCTTCGACTTCATGACGGACCGGGGATTTCCCACCTCGCGTGGTGGCATCGACAGCGGCATGGTTCCCTATCTTCAGGACGTAGCTTTTCAACGGCTTCTTCTGGGTCTTGCATACCCCCACCTGCACGCCAGCAGCCTCCTGATGCTCGCCGACAAGGCCAAGAACTGCTCAGTCGATGGACTGAACCAGCGCTTCAAGATACGCCATGTGGACGGACGACCGGAGGTGATGTTGGCACCCGGCACCGACGTACGAAATATCGGCACGCCGGTATTGGATTGCGTGAACGTGGACGGTCTGGTCGACGAAATCCTTTCCCAAGACAAGGCGCCGCCGCCCGATGCCGCTGCTCTTGCCGCGTTCATCCGCAGCCTGACGACAAGGAAGGTCGGCAAGGGCCACACCGATGCTGGCAGCCGTGCCTTGGTCGACCTGTGTCACCTCGCTGAGGAGGCCTTTTTTCATCCGACGACAAAGGGCAGCAGCTCGATCAAGAAGGTGCTGCCGGCGGTGATCTAAAAATCGCGCGAGGGGGGTCCCCAACAACGGCTTAGGCACGGCTGCAGTTCGAAGACATCGCCCTGCAAGAAAGAAAATCGATCGAGGCAGCGCTGCTGCGATATTGTGAACTTGACTCGATGGCGATGGCGTTGATCTATCAGGGCTGGAAAGACTTGTTCAAAATCATTGGTTAAATATTCGAAGGTTTAAATAGGATAAATATTTAATGGCCTTTTATGTCTACGTGTTGATCGATCCCACCGATGACAATCGGGTCTTTTATGTCGGAAAAGGAACTGGCAGGCGCCCTCACGCCCACATCGCGGAAGCTGGCAGGCTTGCAGGTGCGCACACGGACGCCATTCTTGACGAAGAATTAAGGGCCACAAACAAGAGCAAGGTTTCCAAGATAAAAGAGCTGAAAGCACAGGGATACTCGCACACTCATATGGTCCGCGTTGTAGCGCGTGATCTCTCGGATTCGTTGGCGCATACTATCGAGGCATTTCTGATCAAATTTGCCTATGGCCAAGAGAATTTAACTAATCAGGTTGCAGGTTCTCACTCCGAGCGCTTTCGCGCACACCGGGATTGGAATGCGCTTTCGATTGATGGCCAGGCCTGTCAAAATCACTATGTTTACATGCTGCGCGATCCGGAAACAGGTGCAGTGATCTACGTTGGGAAGGGAGTTAATGATCGCCGTTACAGCCATTTTCGCGCAGCGAGAAATGGTGGCGAGGACGCAGATCTTGGCGACAAGCTTAATCAACTGCGTTTTATTATGAGCAAGCCTTATCAAGACGCTGACATTGTTCGTGTCTTGGCGAACGGATTAAATGAGACAGAGGCCTTGGCCTTGGAGAGCATGACGCTGAAGTTCTTGGTAGGCCACACCGAGGCAGCGAACGCTATTCGCGGGCATGCCGCAGACCGGTTTCGAGCCCGCGGTGATTGGCAACTGCGCTTGGGATTCGATCTGCCGTACATCGTGCATGCAGGCGACGGCAGGCAGGCGCGCCAGGCAGAGATGGATAACCTGCTCGGCGAAGGAATTGCAAATCCTCTTTTGGAGGCTGCAAACCTTGTGCCAGACGCCAACTTCGATGTCCCACGGTTCGTCGACGCGGGCGATCTCAGCCTTTTCACTGACGCCGCCTGCATGAATGTTCCAGTGCGCGTGAAGCTTTTTGCTCGCAACCATCGGGCAATGCAGGTCGAAGCTCGAGGACCAAACCAGCCGACGGTTAGGGGTTGGATGGTGCGCCAATGCCAACGGCTCGATTACGTGAACCGAAGGAATGACGGAGTGTTCCTTCCCGATAGTTGGTACAGGAATCTGGCAAGGACTCCGCAGGAAGGTGCTCGTCGGACTGAACTTCTGCGGGAGTGGCTATGCGCGACGTCCCGAGAAAATCTGATTAAGCGGGTGGGAGAGCCGGCCGCCGAGGAACTCCTGTTCGTCAACGAAAACCTTCCTGCGCGAATTGCGCAGCGAATTGCGAATGGGTGACGGGGCTCGTGGCGACGGACTTGGCTGACGGAGAGGCGCCCTCGGCGGCAGCCAATCACCGTTGGCTTGTAAGCACTGGCTTGGTCGTTCTTACCTTCCGCGATCCTTATCCGAGGTTGTCCTCGGAATGTTTGATTGGTCGTTGTTGCTTGCAGCTTTTGCGCTGGGCAACCGGTCCTTTGGTGTGGTGAGCTTCACCAATCCTGGCGCTTCGTGGTGAACGGCGGGGGCTTTCGCGTGATCAGCCGGCAATGAACAACAATGAGGATAACCGACAACCTCAACGGAGATCACCTATGGCGACAATTGAAGAGTACCTGACGAAAAACTTCGCGGCCGACGACATGCCGGAATGGCTTGCGGTGCATA
>JBILPK010000237.1:0-4554 GCA_044373875.1 Polymorphobacter sp. | reverse complement strand
ATCCGGGTGGCGGTGCCGCCTTGAGCTTCACCTCCGACGTCACCGACAATCTGTCGCGCAAGGACCCCCGGCCGCGCCGGCGCCCCTTCTTGCCCGCAGGCTTCGATGTCGCCTGCTCCATGCCCGATGGCTTCACCTTGAACTTCGGCCGCGGCGGAAGCCCCTTCAGGCGCGCGATCTCGTCCTTCAGCGCAACGTTCTCGGCCTTCAGCGCGGCATTCTCGCTGCTCAGCCTGTCGACCGATTCCTGAAGCGTCGCCAACTGTGCGACCAGCGCCGAAACCACACGCCGCAAATCCGCAAGCGGCAGGTCAGCAACCGGGTCTGAGCCAGAAGGAGTCACCGGCAGTGTGAATCACACCCAGATCAATCTGGGAAGACCCCACGCACGGGAATCTGCCCCGGTTACACTTTTTGGTGGGGTCATTATTCAAAGCGTTTTCACACTCTTCAGCACGGTTGCCACCAGGCTCGCGTCCGCACCGGCGTAGATGCGTGTGACCGTGCCGCTGAACTCTACCTCAATCACCGCAGGCCGGTCAGTTGCCGCCGCACAGCTGTCCGCCATTACGGGCACCAGCGCCGGCTCGGCATCGGACGACACTTGCCGCGCCACGGCCTGGCGGGTGTAACGCAGCTCTCGTCGCCAGGTGTAGATCAGCGAGGTCCGGATATCGTACCGCCGCGCCAGCGCCGATGTTGTCGCTGTGATCCGCTTCCGCCAGGATCGCCAGCTTCTGATCGACGCTCCAGAGCCGCCGGCGGCCCGTCATCTGGCCCAGCACCTCGAACCGATGCATGTCGCTGCGAGCGACTTCAGTGCTGGTGTCCAGTGCGGTCTCAGGAGGATCGGGTCTAATCCCCAAAACCTACTGAACGAACCAGAATCCCCCGCAAGATGGGCTGGGAACACCGCTTACGTCTCTCTTCGGCTTGGCTTCGGATGAATGTGGGCTTCTTCTGCTGTCCATGGCTTGCGCCATCTCTTCCCAAGTCGATAAATTTCTCGACAAGTGCCTCAGCCGCACGAAGTCGCTCGAGCAGGTTGTCGGCGCGTGCCTGGGACTCAAGGATTCGCGGACCCGTGAAATCCTTGTCGCTAACAGCCCTTTAGGCCGTTCCGGCGTCGTGAAGTTGGACGGGGGGCATCGCTGGCTCGCTTCTGCCGTCGAGCATCATGTAGCCTTGCGCAATGCGCTTGCCGGCTTCCACGGCACGCCTGAAAAACTGCGTACGACGCTCGTCGGCTCTCCGGTACCCACGGTTTTTGATCTTGACGATTTCCCGCATGTCCGTTGCGCCGCCGAGCGCCTGTCGCGGTTGCTCGAAACCGCTCGAAAGGATGCCATCACCGGCGTCAATATCCTGCTGCATGGCCGCGTCGGTGTAGGCAAGACAACGATTGCCAAGGTTATTGCCCGAGACCTGGCGCTCTACTCGGTCGGTGAAAGCGACGAGGACGGCAGGGAGCCCGAGCGCGATCAGCGGATACACGCCTTGATCGTTGCCCAGTAGGTGCTCAAGGGGCAGGCGGAATCCGCAATTATTATCGATGAGGCCGCAGCAGCCTCCTGGTCAAGCATATTCATCCGCGCCCATTCGAATATGGCGCACCCGCTCGATCGCTCGAATCACGCTACTGGAGATAGCAGGCTGGACCGCAATGCTTGCCAGAGCTGCCTCAATCTTTTTGGCGGCAGCGGGCAGTGGTCCGCCAGCCATTCTTTCGACGCGTGCGAAGACCCGATCCAACTCTTTGAGTGGGATGTCGTAGAGCCGCTCAATTTCCTCGGCCACTGCTTTGGTCATCGCCGCGTGGTACGAATTCCAGTGTTTGCGAAATTCAGCCGTCAGTTCGCCGCGCCGCTGTCGTTCCAATTCGATCCTCTCGGCGAGTGCCTTTTTGGATCCGAAGAATTCGCGAAACTTCAACAAGGCCGCCTTCCCCCACATACTTTCAAGGGAAAAGGAAAAGGGAAGCCTGGGCTCCTTCAAGGTAGTTCGCGGCGGTTGAAACTCAACGCGCACGAAACTACCTGAAACCTGGCCATCGGCATCGAATGACGGAAGGGAATAGGGGGAGATGGCCCCGCCGATCTTGATTAGCTCTGGAATGGTCCTGTCATTGAAGTGGCGATTGACCGCCGAAGATGCGGACTTTCCCGCCAAGGAAAACCCGACCTTGCGTTCAGCATCCGACTGATCGTCGGATAACGATATTTGCCCCGTTCGTTCCACGATCCCATCGCAGATTTCGACGAACAAATCGCGTAGCACAGGGCGCATCGCTTCTTTGGCGTCGCTACGGGCCCGCTCCAAATTTCGTCGGTCGATCTGGTAACGCTCATCAAGCTCTTCGTAGGTGCGGTGCAGCACACGAAGCGAATTGCGATATTGACGCTCCGTGTGCCGAATAGCGAAGTAGCGGGAGAGATTCCGAACTTTGTTGCCTTGGCTAATGCAAAGGGATTCAATCGTGGCTACCAGCTTGGAGAATCCGCAAGCATCTAGCTCGTCGTTTGCTTGGCATGTGAGCGCCTCCCAGGCTTTTTGACCGTTTACCGGACAGATGGCGATCGCGTAGTCGCCATAGAGTTGTTCCGCTCTCGCGAGCAGTTTCTCCATGTCGCCGTCCTTTTTTGCGACGAGATCGACCGCAGTAAGTGCAATAATGATCTTTTTTGAATAGGCGGAAAAATATCTAAGTGCCGCAGCTGTTGCTGCGCTGCCGATCCGTTTGGCGCTGATGCACCAAAGCACAGAATCACATCGCCTGAACTGCCATTCCAGGTACTTCCCGCGAGGTGTGGTGTTCATCCACTCTATGAAGAGATTTTGGCTGGAAATTTCCGGTAGACCTGCGGCCTGCTTCTTCAACTCATCAGGAAAGAGCTGATCGAGGCCCTGCGTGTCAACGATCCTGACCTCGCTTTGGAAGGCTGAGCGCGCGTTTCGCTTCACGTCTCGCTCGACTTCAAGCACGGCCGGGTCATAGCCGCCGCTATCCAAGCGTCTGATCTCTTCGGCCAAAATGCCTTTAGCCTCAGCCAGTCCCACCTCGTGCTCGGAAACTTGGTACAGCTCCGGGACGGTTTGGCCAGCGCCGAGCCGGTTTAACAGCCAGTCATGCACGCCTTGCTTTGGGCGCACGTAAAAGCGCGCAATGCGATTGGGCTCATCCTTGAGCACATAGCGAAGGAAGCATCGCGTCTCGGGCAGCACGCGTACACGCGAGAGCTCTTCGCCGAGCAAGCAGTTGACTAACGTGGACTTGCCGAATTTCCCCTCGCCGACGACGAAAAGTTCGAACGGTTTGCTCTTGGGCGTTATAGCGAAGGCGTTGATTGCCGACTGGAATTCTTCAGTCAGGGAAAGGCCCTGGTACCGCGATTGACAGTCGCGAATGGAGGATGCCAACCATTCTGGAGCCTCTTCGGTCGCGAACATGTGGGTTTCGATAGCTGCGCAATGCTGCTCATCGCGCGTCATTTGTGAAGCCAGAACAGCGCCATGGATCCGATCTGCAGGATTATGATAGCAATTAGAAAATACTGAGCCTTGGCGCTTTTTGCCAAAGGCTTATCGATTTTCTGGAAGTTCTTTTCGAAACGCGCAACTATTGATGATCGGAGGCTTTCTTCAGCCAAGGCAAGCCTTGGCTCCATTGCGGCTTCGATATCCTTACCGGCTCGGATGATCCATGGCTTCGTTTGCTCATGAAAGGTTGCAAGCGAATTATCCAGCGCATCCCGCATGCCTCGCATGTCATTGCGAAACTCGGCCAGTCCGTTTTCGAGTGCATTTGACAGCCGAACGGCTTCCGACAGCAGTCGTTCACGGGTCACATCGTTCGCGGCAGCCACGCCTTGAACAATGTCCCTCATTTGTCGGCAGATGTCATCCAGAGCCGTCAGGAGCGCTCGCCCTTCGGTAGACAATTCCTGGCGATGGTTTTCTAGCAGAGCGGCGATGCGCGACCCAGTCTGATCGATTGAGCCGTTAAGCCGTTCAATTTCAAACTTCTGTTTGCTCGCTTCCTCGCGAATTGGTTGAACGATTTCCTTTGCAATGGACTTCAAATAGCCGGAAAATTCTGCGGCTAATGCATTGTCGATGTCGTGGTCTGATTGCACCTATTCCCCCTGCCTCGATTGAGTATCGAAATGACATTAGTGGACTGGAAATGCTTCGATGGGCACACCCTTGTAGGGTGCCCCTTCCCACAAGGCGGCGAATAGATGCTGACCCGCAAGCCTGCCGCCCTTGAAATTGCGGAACCGCACTTCCGCCTCAAGCAGTTGGCCGAGATTATTTGCAGAAATGAGACATCGGTCCTGCATCAGAAGCACAGTGTCGAGTTCAATCGCGTCGACGCCAGAGATCGCCTTAATGCGTTTTCGACCCGGCCAATTCTCGAATGCAGCCGCCACAACCTTCTCTAGTTCATCATGGGACCTAGAGCCGGCATTGAAAATGACCCTGACTTCGGTGCTGGCAGGAAGGTCCCGCAGCACCGGAGAAAGGCTGAAATTCAAATCCTGCGTCACGATGTCG
>JBILPK010000093.1:0-13169 GCA_044373875.1 Polymorphobacter sp. | reverse complement strand
CGATAACGAGCCTTTACCCGCTCGATTGCGTATTGCGGCAGCCGTCGCTGGCCGCAAGCCGTGGACCAACGGTCCAATTGTCGAAGTTCAACATCAGGCGAGGCGCAGCGCGATGACCGAAAAGGCCCCGGCAGCAGACAAGACTGAGGCGCTGGCGACACTCCTGACGGCGATGCCGGAGACCGCCGCCATTGTTAGCGCCGTGCTGGCCGTCTGGCCCGATCACGCCGCCTATCTGCTCAAGAGTTTTTCGGCGCGGTCGCCCGCCCTGCTCGCCGCCACCGAAGTCGCCAGCACGGCGGCACGCAAGCTGATGGCCGGCAACGAAGCGCGCTTCGCTACAGGCTATAAATGGACCTGCGACCAGCTTCGTGATGAAGAGATCTTCTTTCATCGGGAAGGTCGCTACCGCTTGTCGACCTTCGCCGAAGCATGGGCCGAAGTCTATTCGAACCACGAATATATGGCGCCCTATGTCGATGGCCTGCTGCTCTCGCAGATCCTGTGGTACAATCACGTCGGCACCTTCGAGATGTTTCTCGACCGGGTGCTCGGCGCGGCAACGGCACCCTTCGACTATCTCGAGATCGGCCCCGGCCATGGCCTGATGGTCTATCTGGCGGCACAATCACCGCTGGCCCGAACCCTGGCTGCCTGGGATGTCAGCTCGGTCTCGCTTCACGAAACCCGCGCGGCGCTCGACACGCTGGGTGTTACCCGACCGGTCGCGCTTGTCGAGGTCGACATATTGCAGGCCGCGGCTCCCGACCGGCAGTATGACCTGATCGTCATTTCCGAAGTGCTCGAACATCTTGAAACGCCGGCAGTGGCACTGGCTTTCCTGCGCAAGGCGCTTCGCCCCGAAGGCCGGATCTTCATCAACGTGCCGCTCAACAGCCCGTCGCCCGACCATATCTATCTGTTCTCGGCCCCCGATGAACTGGTCGCGATGGTCGAATCCGCCGGTTTTCGAGTTGTTGCTACCGAAATGTTCGCGACGCAGGGCCGCAAGCTCGAATCGGCGATCGCCAACCGGATCAGCGTATCCACCGGCATCATCGCCGTTCCGGCCTGATGCTGCACCGTGCCGATCCGTAACCAGTTGAACCCGCGCACCTGATGCTGTTCAACAGCTTCATATTCATCTTCGGCTTCCTGCCCGTCGCACTGATCGCCACCTATGGCATCGGCCGCTACCGGCAGTGGGCCGGCAAACTGGCGCTTACGCTGCTGTCGCTGGGCTTTTACGCCTGGTGGCGGCCGGTGCACCTGCCGTTGCTGCTCGGCTCGATAGTATTCAACTTCCTGGTTGGGGACCGTATCCAGCGCGCCCATGCCGAACAGCGCAAAGGCGCCGTAAAGGCATGGCTGGCCCTGGGGCTGCTGGTCGATATCGGCATGCTCGGCTGGTTCAAATATGCCAATTTTATCGCAACAACTGCCGATGTCGCGCTGGGAACGAATTTCAACCTAGAACGTATCGCACTGCCGCTGGCCATCTCCTTTTTTACCTTCCAGAAAATCGCCTATCTGATCGATTCGGCGCGTGGCGAGGCACAGCGCATGTCGTTCCTCGATTTTTCGCTGTTCGCTGCCTTTTTCCCCCAGCTGATTGCCGGGCCGATCGTCCATTACAAAGAAATCGTGCCGCAACTCGCCAAAGCGCAGTTCGCCCGGCTTAACTGGAGCGATATCGGCGTCGGGCTGGTCATCTTCGCCATCGGTCTCTTCAAGAAAACCGTCATCGCCGACACGCTTTCGCCGCTTGTAGAACCCTTGTTCGGTGCCGCCGCCGGCAACGACCCCAGCGTCATCGCCGGTTGGCTGGCAGCGACCACCTTCACGCTGCAGCTCTACTTCGATTTTTCGGGCTATTCCGACATGGCCATCGGGCTGGGGCGGATGTTCGGTGTTAAACTGCCATTGAATTTCCACTCGCCTCTTCGCGCCGCCAACATCAGCGATTACTGGCGGCGCTGGCACATGACCCTGCAACGCTTCATCGTCGACTATATTTTCCAGCCGCTTTCCATGCCGCTCAACCGCTTTGCCGCCGAACGCGGCCTGACCGGCTGGAGCCAGTTTCTCGTCGGCATCGCCGTCCCCAGCTTCGTTACCTTCGTCGCCGTCGGCATCTGGCACGGCGCGGGCTGGACGTTCGTGACCTTTGGCGTGATGCATGCCGTCTACATCTGCATCAACGAAGCCTGGCGCGAACGGCGCAAGAACCGCCGCAAGAAACTGCGCAAGCAGGGTATCAAGCTCGCCGATCCCAAGGGGCTGGAGATGGCCGGCTATCACGTCATCACCTTGCTCGCGGTTGTTTTCGGCAATGTCATGTTCCGGGCTGCCAATGTCGGCGATGCGGTGTCGATCTGGGGCACAATGGCCGGGTTCAAGGGTCTCAACCTCGCCAGCGTCGTCCCCGGTCTCGATGGCGAACTGCTGGCGATCGTCACGATCGCCATTGCGATCATCGCCTTTGCGCCCAATACCCAGCAGATCATGCAGCGTTTCGATCCGGCCTATAACTGGTCGGAATGGGCCGATGTCGCGCCGTCGCGGCTGCGCTGGACCTGGGCGCCGACGCTCGCCGGGCTGAGCCTTGCCGGCGTCGCGCTGTTCATCGGCATCATGTTCATCCAGCGCGGCCAGGCCGTGTTCCTGTATTTCAACTTCTAGAAGGGGAGCCGGACATGCAGACCATCCCCTGGCGGCGCGGCGTGCTGATCATGCTCGGCGTGGCGCTGCTGTCCGCCGTGCTCGCCGCTGCGCTACCCGATACGCCGTACCAACGCTGGTCGAGCCTTGAAAAGACCATCCAGAACCGGCTGCGCTGGATTTACGAACGCATCCATTACGACCCGGCGCCGATCGATGTCGCAGTGCTCGGGCCCTCGCGCGCCGGTGCGGGGATGAGCGCGCCGCGGGTGCAGGAACAGCTGGCGGCGCTCGGCAAGCCGGTCGGGGTCGTCAATTTCTCGCTGCCCGAAAACGGCCGTGACCTGCACTGGGTCGTCGAAAACGAGCTGCTGTCGAAACGCTCGCCAAAACTCATCATCATCGTCGTCATCGAAAAGCCCAGCCGCTATGGGCACCCGGCCTACAAATACATCGCGCCAGCCGGTGCGGTGATCGATCCGGCGTACCTGGGCAACCTCAACTATCTGTCAAACCTGATCTATCTGCCCTATCGCCAGCTGCGGCTGTTCGCGGCGCAATTCGCGCCGGCAGCGTTCGACCTGCCGGCAGGTTTCGACCCGGCGCGCTATGCGGGCACGTCTTTCGATTCGACCAACAGCTTTGTCACCGGCGACGGGATCCGCGTCGAACGCAACAGTATCGTGCCGGTCGCCGAGCTCGAAGCCGGGGTGAAGCGCTACGAAAAGGGCGTCCGCCCGCCGATCCTGAGTCCACGCTTTGCCGATCAGGAATTCGGCGATGAACGCGCCTATGTCCGCCGCATGGCCGCCGCTGCGCGTGCACGCGGCGCCAGGGTCGCCTTCCTGTTCCTGCCCTATTACACCGGGCAGACGGTCATCCAGGAACGGGCCTTTTACGAAGGCTTCGGCCCGGTGCTCGATGCCGGCTTCATGTCGACCCACCCCGAATATTTTTCCGATGTCGCGCACCTCAACCACCAGGGCGCCTTGGTCGTGTCGGATTGGCTGGCGCCGCAGGTGGCGGCGCTGCTCGATCGAAAGGCGCCATGATGAGCCCTCCGCCCGTTCTCCACCATGTCGGCATCGTGGTGCCCGACGCCGATGAAATGGCGCTGATGATGGCGGCGCTCGGGCTGGAGGAAGATTATCGCGGCTATGTCCCGCAATTCCATGCGCTGTGCGTCTTCACCAAGGGCAATGGTGCGAGCCCTGTCGAATTCGTCATTCCCGATGGTGGGCCGCTGCTCAAGTTCAACAAGGGCATGGGCGGCATGCACCACCTCGCCTATCTCGTCGACAGCCTCGATGAAAAGGCTGCCGAGTTGGCGGCGGAAGGCAAGAAGATGCTCGAGCCCGAGCACGTTCAGGGCGCCGGGCGGTTCCTGTGCAACTTCGTCAGCCCGGTCTACACGCGCGGGCTGACCATCGAGTATATCCAGCTTCAGGATTAGCGCGCGAGACGCGGCCCCACAATCGCCAGTGTCTCCGCCACCAGCGCGTCGCGCCCTGCCGCGTTGAAGTGACAGCCGTCGTGGCGCATTTCCGGCCCCAGCGCCGAGGCGTTCGGCCCCAGCACCACCCGGTTCGACCGCGCCGCCAGCGCCGTCACCGCCGCGTCGATTTCGGGGCCGTTACCGCGGCGTTCCATGCAATGCGTGCTGCGATAGACCAACCAGGGCACCGCACCCGTAGCCGGATCGAGCCCGGCGATCAGCGCCTGCAACTGCGCCACGAAGGTTGCAGGTTCGACCAGCGCAAAGGCATCGGTTTCGCCCTGCACCCAGAAGACGTAATTCGCCGCCACCCCGGCGCGCCGCGCCGCAACGACCTCGGCGGCCAGATGCTGGCGATAACCCGAGCGGTCATCGAGCCAGTCTCCAATTTGCGATCCGCCAACAGCACCGTTGATAAAAACAACCGGCCGCCCGGTCGCACGAGTGAGCGCCGCGCCCATCGCAGTCCACAGGCTGCCACCCTTTGCCGTCGCACCTAGTATCGGATCTCTGAGCGGATAGCATTTGCCGCCGAGCGCCATATACGCCGGCACTGCCGGATCGGCCGGCAGCGGATCGGACAGCGCATTGGCGGCATTGGATTGGCCGCCGGTGACGATGACCAGCGCATTTGAAGGACAGGCGACCGCCGCCAACCCGCGCGTATCGACATTATAATCATGCGACCATAGCTTGGGCAGGCCGAGCGCCAGCCGTGCCTCTCGCTTGGCATCGAGATAACCGAGCGGGTCTAGTGCCCGGAACGCCAGCAGCGCGCCGCCAATCGCCAGCACCAGCGCCACCACGATTATCGCCGCCCGTTTCACCCGCACCCGATCTGCCAGAGGAGCGCTACCCCTGCCCGCTTGCCGCGGCTGATTCAAGCTCAGACGATGGTGGCGACCAACTGCCCCTTGTCGATCACCACTTCGGGTTCGACGTTGATCTTCAGCGTCCCCGACGCCGGCGCATACAGCTCCAGCGTAGTCTTTTCGACGAGGATCTCGGCGATCAGCGCGCCTTCCTTGACCGTCGCGCCATCGGGGTAGAGCCAGACGACGATCGACCCGGTCTTGTCATCTTCCGCCCACAGGTCGAGCGGCACGCGTACGTCGGTCATTTCACCATCTTTCGGGCAGCATCGACGATCTTGGCGGCGAGCGGCAGGATCGCCTGCTCCATCGACCGGGCAAAGGGAATCGGGATGTCGGGCGTGCAGATGCGTACCGGCGCGGCGCGCAGCACCGTCGGGTCACGCTCGACGACCGAAGCGATGACTTCGCCCGACACGCCATACGACAGATAATCTTCGTCGGTGACGATCATCCGGCCGGTTTTCTTGACCGCGGCAAAGATGCCGTCGCGGTCGAGCGGTGCCAGGCTGCGCAGATCGACGACCTGCGCCGAAATCCCATCCCTGGCCAATTCGTCGGCGGCCTTCAGGCATTCATGCACCGACATGCCGAGCCCGATCAGCGTCACGTCGCTGCCCTCGCGGGTGATGGCGATCTTGCCGAACGGCACGGTGTACGGCTCTTCGGGCACTTCGCTGAGCGTCGTCTTCAACGGCGTGCCCATCCAGCCGACCCCGGCGGTGCCCTTGTGGGTCAGGTAGATGACGAAATTCGGGTCGCGCAGCGCCGAATGCATCATGCCCTTGGCGTCATAGGCGTTCGACGGATAGACGACCTTGACCCCCGGGATATGCGCCACGGTGGCATGCAGGCACTGCGAGTGCTGGGCGGCATTGTTGTAGCCGCCGCCGGTGCCGATCATCAGCGTCATCGGCACGCGCACCTGGCCCGCCGACATATAGTGCGTTTTCGACGCGGTATTGAGCAGCACATTGTAGCAGACGCCGATAAAATCGATGTAGGCGAGATCGATGACCGGATGCATCCCCGCCATCGCCGCGCCGGCGGCCATCCCGATGAAGCCGGTTTCCGAAATCGGCGTGTTGATGACGCGTTCGGGGCCATATTTGGCGCCGAAACCATCGGCAGTGCCGAAGATGCCGCCGAAATTATAGACATCCTCGCCGAGGACGAAAATCTCGTCGCGGCGCTCCATCTCCCAATCGAGCGCTTCGCGACCGGCGCGGGCCATGGTCAGGATGCGGCTCATGCGTCGGCTCCTGCGAAAACATGGTCAAAGGCTTCGGACGGATCGGGATAGGGCGCCTCCTGCGCCAGCCGCACGGCTTCAGCGACTTCGGCGGTCGCCGCCGCATCGATGGCGGCGGCCTCGTCCTCGCTGAGCACGCCCTCACGGATCAGCTTGGCGCGATAGACCGGGTTGGGGTCGGTCTGCTTCATCTGTTCGGGGATATAGGCTTGCTGGTCGCCCATGAAGTGCCCGGCGAGCCGCGCCGTGCGCAGCTCCAGAATCGTGCCGCCACCGCCGCTGCGTGCCAGCGCCAGCGCGCGTTCTGCGGCGAGATAGATGTCGTCGGGGTCGTTCGAATCGACATATTCGCCGGCCATGCCGTAGGCGCTGGCACGATCGGAATTGCGCGCCACCGCGGTCGATTCCTTCTTCGAGGTCGAAACGCCCCATTCATTGTCCTGCACCACCGCGATGAACGGCAGCTTCATGACGCCGACAAGGTTGAGCACTTCGTGGAACGCCCCCTGGTTGGCGGCGCCATCGCCCAGGAAGGTCAGCGCCACGCCCGGTCGCTTCTGCAGCCGCCGCGCCAGCGCCATGCCCGCCGCCGGCCCCATGCCCTCGGCGATGATCCCCGACGAGGCGAAGTTCACCCGCGTATCATAGATGTGCATGTGGCCGCCCTTGCCCTGGCTCAGCCCGGTCTTCTTGCCGAGCAGTTCGGCGGTCATGGCGTTGAGGTTCACCCCGCGCGCGATGGCGACATGGTGCGGGCGGTGATCGGCGGTGATCATGTCATCACTATCGAGCGCCGCGCAAACGCCCGCCCCCACCGGCTCGGCGCCGTTCGAACAATGGAGTTCGCCCGGCAACGGCCCGTTGGCAAAGGCGAAGATCGGCGTCTTGCCGACCCAGTAGAGCGCGATCATCGCATCATCGAAGGCGCGGCTGCGCACCATCTGGCGATACATCTCGCGCCGCAATTCGGGTGTCAGTGGCATGGTCGGTCCCCGTTTCCCTGGGTGTGATCGCCATATTAGGCCGGCGCGAAATCCCCGCCACTTGCCCGA
Organism: Polymorphobacter sp.; assembly: GCA_044373875.1. GTDB lineage: Bacteria > Pseudomonadota > Alphaproteobacteria > Sphingomonadales > Sphingomonadaceae > Sandarakinorhabdus. The sequence goes on along the minus strand of JBILPK010000093.1, from coordinate 5,837 downwards.
AATGCTAGCTGGCAGCCCGGACGCCGCAGTTGACGCCGGCGGCTCGGTGATTTTACATTCTTGTGTCTGTTGCGAAGGATGACGCCATGAAGCTGTTGCTCGCCGTCACCCTGCTCCTCGCCCCCGCTGTCGCCGGGGCACAGTCGTACACCAACGACCAGCCGACGATGAACATGCCCAACTACAGCACCCGGCAAAGCAGCACCGAAGGCCGCGACCCGCTGCCGCGTTATGAATCGCTCGCGGTGAAACAGGAAAAGCTCACCCGCGCCATCGCCCTGCGCGACGAAGCGCTGGTCCTCGAAGCCAAGGACGGCGGCAAGCTCAGCCGCGAAAGCACGGCCTATCTGCGCCGCAAGGCCCGCGCGATCCTGGCGTATCGGGGCTGACAAGGCACTTTCGAAAGCCGTTTAAAGTGCGATGAATTCAGGATTGCGAGCCGTCGCGACGACGTCCAACTGAAGCGGACGTTACGGCCGGGCGGTAGCCGCGAAATAGATTCGCTCCTGTTGCTGCCACCCTTTGACCTCGGAGGCGCATTTTATCGATAATCAGAGTAGGATTATCATAGCCATAGCTTCGGTGTGTGAGAATGGGATTCTGCTGAACATGTCCAGTCGAACTTGCCTCCTTTGGGCGTTCGTGGTGCTTTCAACCTTCGGCTGCACCACCTCCGCCAACACAGGTAGCGCTTTGTGCGGCGGAACCGGGGGGAATGCATGGACCAAGATGGCAAAAGCGCCAGCCAGAGCGGGCGATTTTCGGAAGATTGCTGATTCAAATCCTGTCTGGGCCTCTGGCCGCGACAAAAAGCTGGCAGAGGAATGGTACACGAAGCCGGGTGGCATTATGCTCTGCCAGCGGGCGCGAGATCGGTGGTCGGGCCAATGGTGGCAGTTTGAAGTGGCCACGTCAGGCACGCCAATACTGAAAATCAGCGATGGCTGGCTGACAGTATCACAGGCGAAGCCACTGCATTTTAGCGCTGTGTAAATTAGCGAAGGAAAGGGTGCGGAGGGCGAGCAGGGAACGCATGCTTTCTTGTCGACAAACGTTGCACTAGTGCACTCATTGCACTATTCTGCATCATGGTCACGTTGCATCGCCAACCGCGCTGGAAGATCGCCGTGTACGGGCGCGACCATGGCGTGCCGCATTTCCATATCGAGGGCCCCGGCTTTCGTTGTTCCGTCGCCATCGCCTCGCTTGAACTGATCATCGGCATAGCCCCGGCTGCGATCATGGCCGAAGCAATCGATTGGGCGCGGCCGAACCAAGAATTGCTCATGCAGACCTGGCAGGAGTTGAACGGATGAACGAACAAGACAGGATGCGCCACATTGTCGGTGTAACGCCCATCGGGCCGGCGTCGGTGCATCTGGCCTGGTCCGATGGCACCGGCGTCGATCTCCAACTTGGCGCCGCGCTGCCTGACCAGACGGATTTTGCCAAGGTCGAGATCGGCGATTGGGGGCACAGCCTCATCTGGCCGTCGGGGGCCGAACTCGGCGCCGACATGCTGTGGCTGGAAACCCTGTCAGCCACCGGGCACACGGATGTGCGCAGCTTCCTCGAATGGCGGCTGCGGCACGGCCTGTCACTGTCGAAGGCCGCCGACGCGCTCGGCATCTCGCGTCGGATGGTGGCCTATTATTCGAACGGCGAGAAGAAGGTACCCAAACCGATTCTCCTCGCCTGTCGCGGCTGGGAGGTCGGCGCCGGACTCGCCGCCTAGAGCACCAGCGGCCCGTGCTTCAGCTTGGGCAGCACATGCCGCGCGAACAGATCGGCCTCCGCGGCATGCGGATAGCCCGACAGCACGAACGCCTCCATGCCGAGCGCCTGATAGGCCTGCAACTTGGCGAGGACCTGGTCCGGATCGCCGACGATCGCCGCGCCGCAGCCCGAGCGGGCGCGGCCGATGCCGGTCCACAGATTGTCCTCTACATAGCCATCAGACGCCGCATCGCGGAGTTCGGCCTGGCGCTTGACCCCGACCGAGGTGGCATCGAGCGATTTGGCGCGGATTTCGTCGCCGGTTTTCGCATCGAGGTGGCTGAGCAGCCGGTCGGCCGCGGCGCGCGCCGCGCTTTCCGTCTCGCGCACGACCACGTGCACGCGATAACCGAACTTCAGCGTCCGGCCGTACTTGGCAGCGCGCGCCGTCATGTCGTCGACGATCGCCTTCACCGCCGGCATCGTGTCGGGCCACATCAGGTACACGTCTGCCGCCTTGGCCGAGGCTTCGCGGGCGTCTTCCGACAGGCCGCCGAAATAGAGCGGCGGGCATTTGCCCGACACCGTCTTCACGCCGGGCGGGTCGAGCTTCAGCTTGTAATGCTCGCCCTGGTGATCGAGCGCCTCGCCGTTGAGGATGGTCTTGAGGATCTGCATGACCTCGACGGTGCGGGCATAGCGCGGTGCCGATGCCATCGTCTCGCCGGGCATGTCGGACGAGATGATGTTGACGGTAAGTCGCCCTTCCGCAATCCGGTCGAGCGTCGCGATCTGCCGCGCCAGCTGCGGCGGCCAGGTTTCACCGACCCGCACCGCCATCAGCAGCCGGATGCGCCGGGTCAGCGCTGCGATCGCGCCGGCGAACACCGTCGTGTCGATGCCGAGCGCATAGCCCGAGGGCAGCAACACATTGTCGAACCCGCCCTTTTCGGCGGCCAGCACGATATTGCGGCAATGCTCCCAGCTCGATCTCAGCGCCGGGTCGGGAAGGCCGAGAAATTCGTAATCATCGTCGCACAACGCCGAAAACCAGCTGACTTCACAAGCGCCAGAGGCTTGACCGGCGGCGCCAACTCCAGAAATGTTCATGGCAGATTCTCCCCGAGCGAGGCGACCAGCACGCCATACCATTCGGCGCGGGTCCATTCGACCTTATAGGCATCGGCGCTTTCGGCGATCCGCGCCGGATTCTGCGTGCCGACGATCGGGATGATGCCCGCCGGGTGCGCCATGATCCAGGCATAGGCCGCCGCGGAAATACCCACGCCATATTTGTCGCCCTGCGCCTGCAACGCCGCCTTGGTCGCCGCCACCCGCGTATCCTCGGCCTGCATCCGCCCGGGCCGCGGGTCGCCATCCCCCAGCCGGCCCTGCCCCAGTGGCGACCAGGCCAGCACCGCGACGCCGTGCTTCATCGCGCGATCGAGCGTGCCGTCGAACAGCGGTGCGGTCGCCAGCGGCGAGAATTCCGGCTGGGTCGTCAGCACGCCGGCCTTCAGATATTTCGCCAGCGCGCCGGTCTGGCCGGGCGTGTGGTTCGAGACGCCGACCGCGCCGATCTTGCCCTCCGCCACCAGCGCATCGAGCGTCGCGGCGGTTTCGGCGGGGTGCGCCAGCATGTCGGGGCGGTGGATCTGCCACAGGTCGAGCCGCTCCACCCCCAGCCGGGTCAGCGACGCCTCGACCGCTTCGCGCAGATAGGCCGGCGACGAATCATAGGGCACCCCCATGCGGATGCCGCCCTTCGACGCCAGCACGATCTGGCCCCGCAGCCCGGGCGATGCCGCGAACACCTTGCCGAGCAGCACTTCCGACGCGCCGAAGGGCTCGTCATTGTCGGGGCCATAGATGTCGGCGGTATCGAAGAAATTGATCCCCGCCGCCAGCGCCGCCTCGACACGCGCCTGCGCCGCCGCTACGTCGCTGCCGGCAAATCGCCACATTCCCCAGGCCATCGGCGAGACCATAAGGTCAGACTTGCCCAGCGGGCGGCGTTCGGGGGAAAGGGTGATATCCATCTGCCCCCCATGCCCGGAGCGCGCCCGAATGAAAAGTCCCCAAACCATCCGCTACGGCATTGTCGGCTCGGGCATGATGGCGATCGAACATATCGCCAACCTGGCGCTGACCCCGGGCGCCGTGGTCACCGCGCTTGCCGATCCGGTGGCGTCCTCGCTCGATCGCGCCGCCGCGGCCGTCGGCCATGATGTGGCGCGCTTCGATGACGCCGCCGCGCTCGCCGCTTCAGGCCTGTGCGATGCGGTGGTGGTAGCCTCGCCCAATTTCACCCATGCCGAGGTGCTCAGGCCGTTGATGGCCGCCAACCTCCACATCCTGTGCGAAAAGCCGCTGGCGACGACGATCGAGGATGCCCGCGCCGTGGCCGCCGCCGCCGCAAGCTATGGCCCGGTGTTCTGGACCGCGATGGAATATCGCTTCATGCCGCCGGTCACCGAATATGTCCGGCAGATCAAGGAGGACCGCATCGGCCGCCTGCAGATGCTGTCGATCCGCGAGCATCGCTTTCCGTTTCTCGTCAAGATCGGCGACTGGAACCGTTTTTCGGCCAATACCGGCGGCACCATGGTCGAAAAATGCTGCCATTTCTTCGATCTGATGCGTCACATTATCGGCGCCGAGCCGGTGCGGGTGTTCTGTTCCGGCGCCATGGACGTCAACCACCAGGATGAACGCTATGGCGGGAACAAGCCCGACATCATCGACAACAGCTTCACCACGGTGGATTTTGCCAATGGCGTGCGCGCCATGCTCGACCTGTGCATGTTCGCCGATGGCGCCGAACAGCAGGAAGAAATCACCGCGACCGGTAACGAGGCGCGACTCGATTGCTTCATCCCCTCGGGCGAACTCGTTCATTCGCCGCGCGTCGGCTTCATGAACCCCAAGCGCGCGACGCGCGAGACGGTCCACACCGATGCCACCGCGCTTGCCGCCGGCCAGCATCATGGATCGACCTTTTACCAGCACCAGCATTTTGCCGCAGCGGTGCGTGGGCTGGGCCCGGTGATCGTGACCGCCGACGATGGCCTGCGCGCCGTCGCCATCGGAGTTGCTGCCGAAACCAGCGCGCGCGAGCATCGCGTCGTCGAAATGCGCGAACTGGGGCTGTAAACACACCGAAAGTGCCAAAAACTGTTGCAGCTTCGCAACACAGTTGTGCGGTTCGTCCTTGAGCATCTTGACGATGGCGGCATTCCGCTATCTTGCACGCCGCAACAACGTCGGGAAATCCCGGCACATCGGCGGCCCTGACGGCCGCGCAAACTTGGGAGAAACCATGATCCGTACGACCCTGCTCGGGACCGCCGCTCTGTTCGCTGTCGCCGCCGCCCCGCTTGCCGCCCAGACCGCCCCCCCCGCGCCCGTCGCTGCCGCCGAAGCAGAGGACAGCCTCGAAATCGTCGTCACCGCGCAAAAGCGTTCGGAGCGCCTTCAGGACGTGCCGCTCGCGGTTTCGGTGGTCAGCGGCGATGCGCTCGCCCGCCAGGGTTCGCTCAACCTCGAAGGCGCGCAGTATCTCGTTCCCTCGCTCAACTTCCGCAAGTCGGGCACTTCGATCAACCAGTCGCTCTATCTGCGCGGCGTCGGCACCGCGACCTTCTCGATCGCTGGTGAGCCTTCGGTGTCGACCGTCCTCGACGGTGTCGTCCTCGCCCGTGCCGGTGAAGCCTTTTCGGATCTCGTCGATATCGAGCGTATCGAAGTGCTGCGCGGCCCGCAGGGCACGCTGTTCGGCAAGAACTCGTCGGCCGGTGTCGTCAACATCGTGTCAAAGCGCCCCGGCACCGAGCTTGGCGGCTTTGCCGAAGGCAGCATCTTCTTCGACAATGGCACCGAATATCGCGTCCGCGGCGGCATCGACCTGCCGATCGGCGACAATGTCCGCACCCGCGTCACCGGTTTCTACGGCACCTATGACGGCAACATCTTCAACGATGCGCCGAACGTGAACCGCCGCGTCAACGGCTATGAACGCTATGGCGTTCGCGGCCTGCTCGAAGCCGACCTGAGCAGCACCGTCAAGGTCACGCTGATCGCCGACTGGCGCCGCGCCGATGATGATTGCTGCGCCGAAGTGA
>JBILPK010000092.1:0-13176 GCA_044373875.1 Polymorphobacter sp. | reverse complement strand
GATCAACCAAGCCTTTGTCGACATGGTGATGGCCTCGGTCGCCCCCATCCGCAAGCCGCTGCCGCTCACCCAGATGCGCCGCGGCATGAAGGGCCGCGAATTCATGAGCGCCTTCTTCGGCAAGGAGATCCCCGGCCGCCGCGGCAAGCCGGGCGACGACATCTTCACCCAGATCTGCAACACCACCGACGATGACGGCGCGCTGCTGGGCGACCAGGCGATCATCGATCACATGAACTTCCTGATGATGGCGGCACACGACACCACCACCTCGTCGATCTCGTCGATCGTGCATTTCCTCGGCGCCCATCCCGAATGGCAGGACAAGATCCGCGAACAGATCCATGCGGTGAAGGCGAAAACCGGCGGTGCGCTGACCTATGAGACGCTCGGCGATCTCGATGTCATCGAACTGGTGATGAAGGAATCGCTGCGCCTCATCCCGCCGGTGCCATCGATGCCGCGCCGCGCGCTCAAGGACTTCGTCTTCATGAACCACACCATCCCGGCGGGGGCGCATGTCGGCATCAACCCGATGATGACCCACCGGCTGCCCGATGTCTGGCCCGATCCGGAACGCTTCGATCCGCTGCGCTTCACCCCCGAAAATTCCAGGGGCCGACACAAATATGCCTGGGTGCCGTTCGGCGGCGGCGGCCATATGTGCCTGGGGCTGCACTTTGCCTATATGCAGGTGAAGAGCTTCTTCTTCCATCTGCTCGCCGACAACCGCATCGTCCATTCTGACAGCTATCGCGGCGAATTTTCCATGTTCCCGATCCCCAAACCCAAGGACGGCCTGCCGCTCCGGATCGAGCGCATCTGATGGCAGCCTCCCTTCGACGCTGGCCGCGTCGGCTCGGTATCCTGCTCGGCGCGCTGGTCGTGCTGGCCGGGGCCGCCTTGCTGACCTTTCAGGTATCCGACATCCCCGTTGCCACGCTGCGCGCCAAATATGGCAGCCCGGCGTCGCGCTATGCCGAAATTGCCCCCGGTACGGTCATCCACATGCGCGACGAAGGCCCGCGCAACGGCTTTCCGGTCGTGCTCATCCATGGCTCGAACGCCTCGCTCCACACTTGGGAACCCTGGGTGGCGCGCCTTTCGCCGATCTATCGCGTCATCAGCCTCGATCTGCCGGCACATGGCCTGTCGGGGCCGGTGCCGAGCCGCGACTATTCACAAGCCGCTTATGTCGGCGTCACCGAAAAGCTTGTCGATCAGCTCGGCCTGACGCGCTTTGCCATCGCCGGCAATTCGATGGGCGGCGGCGTTGCATGGCACTATGCCGCGGCGCACCCCGACAAGGTCGCGGCGCTGATCCTCGTCGACAGCGTCGGCCAGCCCGAGCCGGGCAAATCATCGCCGCCGATCGGTTTCCGCATCGCCCGCATTCCGGTGCTGCGCGACCTGCTCGCCTCGGTGCTGCCGCGCAGCATGATCGAACAATCGCTGCACCAGTCGGTCAGCATTCAGGAAATCGTGACGCCGCAAGCCGTCGACCGCTATTGGGAATTGCTGCGCTACCCGGGCAACCGGTCGGCAACCATGGACCGCTTCGCCGGCTACAAGCGCCAGGACGATACCGCGCTGCTGGCGAAACTGACCATGCCGGTGCAGATCGTCTGGGGCCGCGAGGACAAGCTGATCCCGGTTGGTTCGGCACAGTGGTTCGCCAGCAACCTGCCCAACGCCCGGGTGACCATCCTCGATGGCATCGGCCACCTGCCGATGGAAGAAGCCCCCGATCGCGCGCTGGCGCCGGTGCTGCCGCTGCTCGCCAGTGTTGCGACGCGTTGAAGCGGGTTCGGTGGGTTCAATGGATCGCTGCAACACTCTGCGCGAACATTTCAGCCGGCGTATGAAAATGCAATGTTTTGCGCGGTCGCTCATTGAGCTGGCACGCGATGGCACTCAGCTTGGCCTGGCTGAAGACAGATAGGTCGGTGCCTTTGGGGAGGTACTGACGCAACAGGCGGTTGGTGTTTTCATTCGTGCCGCGCTGCCAAGGGCTGCTGGGATCGCAAAAATACACGTCGACGTTGGTGGCCAGCGTGAAGCGCTGGTGGTCAGCAAGCTCTTTACCGCGGTCCCAGGTGAGCGATTGATAGAGCTCAAGTGGTAGTTTGCGGGCCTGTTTGATTAGCGCCGACACGACGCTGGCGGTATCCTTGTTGGCGACCTTGACCAGCATCACGTAGCGCGACTGGCGTTCGACGAGCGTCGCGATGTAACTGTTGCGCGATCCCGCCCCGGGAGATCGCCTTCCCAATGCCCCGGCACGGCGCGATCCTCGATCGACGCAGGCCTTTGACTGATCGATATCGCGTTGGTGATCTGGCCAAGCCCGTCCCGCTTCAGGCTGGCATGGCGCGAGCGGCGGATCGTGCGCTTGGCGCGCAGATGCTCGAGAAGCTCCTTCTTCAGAACGCCACGCGTCTGAATATACAGACTTTTGTAGATTGTCTCATGGGACACGCGATGCTGGTCTTCGTCCGGAAAGCTGTACTTGAGCCAGCCTGCAATTTGCTCTGGCGACCATTTGCGGCGCAGCTTGCGCGATACTGTCCGCCGCAAGCTCGGGTGACAAGCCAGCTTGCAGCGCTTGGGACGCAATGCACGGTCCCATGCCGACTGATCCGATAGCGCGGCGCGATACCGATCGGCGCTACCATTGCGGTCGACCTCCCGGCTGATCGTTGATGGCGCACGGCCAAGCTGGGCGGCGATCGCCCGCAATGAGCGGCCGACGACCAGTCCTCTGGATATCTCTTCGCGCTCGATCAGGCTGAGCGCAAACCGCGATCGCTTCCGATCCGGCGGACGGATATCGCCCGATGGAGAAAGCAACGAGAAGATCGAAGAGGACTCCCGTTCAAAGCCGCGACCGATCGAACTCATCGACTCACCGCGTTGCCATCGATCCCAAATCTCGGCACGCTGGGAAGCCGAGAAATATATCCGCCGTCGCTGCTTCATCGTTCAACTCCATCCAATCATCAGAACGAAGCGTTGCGACGATCCATTGAACCCACCCGAGTTCGCGGACATTGCCCGGCCAGTCATGCGCCGCCAGCGCGCGCGCGGTGGGCCAGGGCAGCCGCCCCTGCCCGGCCTGCAGCAGCCGGTGTGCGGTGATCGCGGTGATATCGGCGGGACGAGCGGCGAGCGGCAGGGTGCGCAGCGGGAACACCGCCAGCCGGTAGAAGAGATCGGCGCGGAAGCGCCCGGCGCCGACTTCGGCGGCGAGATCGCGATTGGCGGCGGCGATGATGCGCACGTCGATGGGCTGGGCCACTGTGGCGCCGACCGGCATGACCTCGCGTTCCTGCACGGCGCGAAGCAATTTGGCCTGGAGCGCCAGCGGCAGTTCGGCGACTTCATCGAGGAACAAGGTGCCGCCCTGCGCGGCGCGGAACAGCCCCTGGCCGGCAGCGATGGCGCCGGTAAAGGCGCCGCGCTCGTGACCGAACAATGTTGCTTCCAGCATTGTTTCGGGGAGCGCGGCGCAGTTGACCGCGACAAAGGGACAGTCGCGGCGTTGGGACGAGGTGTGGAGGAGCCGGGCCAGCCCCTCCTTGCCGGTGCCGGTGGCACCTTCGATCAGGATGGAAACATCTTTGGGCGCGACCCGCGCCGCGAGCGCAAGCAGGTCATGGCTTGCCGCATCCGCCGCCGCCGGCCTGCCGGGGCGACGAACGCGGCAACCAGCGCCAGCGCAAAAGCATGATCGGCGGGGGCAACGCGCAGCTCCAGCCGGTTGTCGAGCAGGATCGCCGCAGAGCGCAGCGCCGGCGACAGGCCGATATGGCGGAACAGCGGCCGCGAACCATCGCCGACGATCGGGGTGATGCCGGTAGCGATCGCCGCCAGTCCGGGCAGCCAGCAAATCCATCGCCGGCGGGGCGGGGGGTGGCAGGCAGCGCCGGATGATCGAGCGGTTTCATGCCAGGGGTAGAGCAAGAGCCGTGCCAAGTGGCCGTTACTGCGCGCGTCGGTAGAGAGCGCGGGACGAAACCTGCGAAATGTCAAATTTATGACGGAGAGAGCGTCATTTTCTTGACGGAAGCGTCAGAAAATTGACAGAAACGTTTATTAACATTGACTTAATCCTCCCGCCAGCAGGAGACGGGATCAGATTACCGCCATCTGCGTCGCCGCGATCGTCGCGCCGCCGAGCACGCGGCTGCCGCGATAGGCGACCGCCGCCTGCCCGGGTGCCACGCCGAACTGCGGTGCGGCGAACGCCAGCCGGTCCCCGGCCCACACACCGGCGGCAAGCGGCGCCATCGAGCGGACCTTGACCATCACGTCGCCAGCGAGCGGCGCCAGCGCGTTGATGCCTTCCAGCTGCATCGCCGCCACCGCCAGCGCGGCGCGCGGCCCGGCGATGACGCAGTTGGCGGCGGCATCGATGGCGATGACGTAGAGCGGTTCCGGGCTGCCGCCGATATCGAGCCCGCGGCGCTGGCCGACGGTGAAGCGATGGATGCCGCCGTGGCGCCCGATGGCAGTGCCCGAAAGGTTGACGATGTCGCCCGGAGTCGCGAGCTCGGGGCGGAGTTTCTCGACGACCCCGGCATAGTCGCCCCCGCCGACGAAGCAGATGTCCTGGCTGTCGGGCTTGGCGGCAACGCCGAGGCCGAAGCGCTGCGCCTCAGCCCGCACCGCCGTCTTGGCGAGGCCGCCGAGCGGAAAGCGCAGGTAATCGAGCTGCGCCTTCGTCGTCGTCCACAGGAAATAGCTCTGGTCCTTGCCCGGATCGGCACCGCGATGCAGTTCGGGGCCATCGGGGCCGATCAGCCGCTGGACATAATGGCCGGTGAGCAGCGCTTCGGCACCGAGCCCCTGCGCCAGTTCGAGCAGATCGGTGAACTTGACCGTCTTGTTGCATTCGACACACGGTACCGGGGTCTGGCCGCGGGCATAGCTGTCGGCAAAGGCATCCATCACCGCGGTGCGGAAGCGCTCTTCCATGTCGATGACATAGTGCGCGATGCCGAGGCGGTCGGCGACGGCGCGGGCATCGCGGATATCGGCGCCGGCGCAACAGGCGCCGGGGCGCGCGGCGGCGGCGCCGCTGTCATAGAGTTGCAGGGTGACGCCCACCACTTCCGCCCCGGCTTCATGGGCGAGCGCCGCGACCACCGATGAATCGACTCCGCCCGACATGGCGACCGCCACCCGCCGCCCGGCAAGCGGGGCGAGCAGCGCCTTTGTGGTGGCGGGATCGATACTGGCATCCATGCCGCGCGCTTCCCCCCGAATGCGCGGCGGGTCAAGCCCTGTCGGTGTCGCCGCCGCATCAAGCAGCGCGGGTAACGGGCGTTAACCACGCGTTTGCCGCAGCTATGCCCTGCCCGCGCCGTCAACTGCGATGGGACAAGCGTGTTTGGGACAAAGGGTCAAGAAACCATGCAGGCATTGTCGGGATCGGCAACAGACGGCAGCAACGATGCGGACGGCGAAGCGCTGCCGCCGGTGGAAACGACGCGCTGGGTGGCGCGGCGCAAGGCAGCGGTCGTCAATGCCGTTGCCGAGGGCCGATTGGGCCGCGTCGAGGCCTGCACGCGATATGGAATCAGTGATGTCGAGCTGCGGTTGTGGGAGCGCGCCATCGCCTGCGTCGGGGTTCCGGGGCTAAGGGTTACCAGAGTACAAATTTATCGCCCCATTTTTGAAGCAAAGGCCGATCAATGAGTTCGATTCGCCCCTTAATTCCGCCAATTTGTCTCAACCGGCTTTACCTGCCGGCTGAGAAAAGGTTTAATCCTTTCGGGTCCAACGGAGACGCGAGGATGGTCGCATCCGTCCCGGACCAGCGGGAGATTGTGACCATGCGTGTTCTGCTTGTTGAAGATGATCGGGGGATGGCTCGCTCCGTCGAGCTGATGCTCGACAATGCGGGTTTCGAGCATGAAACCGCCTTCACGGGGGAGACGGCGCTGGAGTATGCGCGCACCTATGAATTCGACGTGGTGATGCTCGATCTCACCCTGCCCGACATGCACGGCCATGAAGTGCTCAAGCGGCTGCGCATGCTGCGCATCGCCACGCCGGTGCTCATCCTGTCGGGGGACAGCGAAACGGGCACCAAGGTCACCGGTTTCGGCGCCGGCGCCGATGACTATGTCACCAAGCCGTTCGACCGCGAAGAATTGATGGCGCGCATCCATGCGCTCGTCCGGCGCAGCCAGGGCCATGCCCAGTCGCTGATCGTCACCGGGCCGGTATCGATCGACCTTGCCGCGCGCACCGTCGAAGTCGCCGGCCGCCGTGTCGGGTTGACCGGCAAGGAATATGCGATCCTCGAGATGCTGTCGCTGCGCAAGGGCATGACGCTGACCAAGGAAATGTTCCTCACCCATCTTTATGGCGGTCGCGACGAGCCCGAACTGAAGATCATCGACGTCTTCATCTGCAAGCTGCGCAAGAAATTGCACCAGGCCGGCGCACCCGCCAGCGGCTGCATCGAAACCGTCTGGGGCCGCGGCTATTCGCTGCGTGATCCACAGCCGGAGCGCGCCGCCGCGGTTGCCTAGAACCATTTTCGACGCTTCGGGCTGCGTTCAAAGCAGTTCGAAGCGCTCGAACGCCAGAGACAGGATTTCCAGGACCGGCGCGCCCTGCGCCGAGGCATCAAGCGGCGAATAGCCCAGCGCCACTGGGCTGGCTTCAAAGAACACCCATTGCAGCAACGGCGCCCCGGCGGCGTCGTGCAATTGAACCGTGACGGTGCGCGGCGCGCTGTGCGGGTTGCGGCGGAAAGCATCCCACCAGCGATACAGCCCGAAATCGCGCGACACGGCGCGGCGCAGCACCAGCGGCTCGCTGCCCGGGCCACCGGTGGCAAACACATCGGGCAATTGCACCGAGGCAAAGGGCAGATAGCCCTGGCCATCGCCGACATCGACGAGAAATCGTGGCGGTCCGACCGTGCTATTTTCGGCGATGCTCATGCGTCCCTCCCCCGGGCTGCGATGCCCGCAAGGGTATATGATTATTGGCGGCGGAGTCGATGCCCGCGGGAATCGCGTGCGGATGCTTCCCCGCCGCGGCAGAGATTGAATCGGCCCCCCGCGCAGGCGGGGGTGACGGCGTGGCACATTTAATGCGCTAAAAATCCGCGCCCGGATTGCGCTTGAAGCTCAGCCCCCGGATGATCCCGCGCAGGGTGCGCACTTCGCCGGCGCTATATTCGGGCCGGGTGAACAGGTTGCGCATCACCAGCCGCGCCGCCGCGGCGCGCCCCGGCACCGGGTTATAGTAACCATTGCGCACCAGTTGTGCATCGATCGCGCCGATCAGTCCTTCAAGCTCCTCATGCGGCGCCGGGCCTTCGTAGTTGACCAGCGTCGCCGCCGCCGCTTCGCTGCCCTGCCGGTGATATTCATACGCCGCGACCAGCACCGCCTGGGCGAGATTGAGCGAGCCGAACGCCGGGTTGACCGGGATGGTCAGGATCGCGTGCGCCACCGCCAGATCTTCGGTCTCCAGCCCGGTGCGTTCCGGCCCGAACAATATGCCGCCCTGCCCCGGCAGCGCGTGAAATTCGGCCGCCGCCTGCAACGGTGTGACGACGCGGCGGATGAGATCGCGGCCGCGCACCGTGGTGGCGAACACCTGCCCCAGCCCGGCACAGGCATCGGCGACACTGTCGAACACCTGGGCATTTTCAAGCACTTCATCGGCACCGCTCGCCGCGGGACCGGCATCGGCGTTGGGCCAGCCGTCGCGCGGCGATACCAGGCGCAGGTCGGTCAGCCCGAAATTGAGCATGGCGCGCGCGCAGGCGCCGATGTTCACCCCCAATTGCGGGCGGACGAGGATGATTGCCGGCGGCACCCCGGCGGGGATCATTGCCAGCGGCGCCGGCGGAACCGATGTCATTCAGGCGCCGGTTCGGACTGGTGCAGCCGCCCGGCGGCGACGCTTTCCGACAGGCCGCCGACGAAGGTTTCGAAATCACGGGCTTCGCGGAAATCGCGATAGACGCTGGCGAAGCGGATATAGGCGACCGGGTCGAGCGCCTGCAGCCCTTCCATCACCATTTCGCCGACCGCGCCGACCTCGATTTCGCTTTCGCCGAGCGATTCGAGCTGGCGGACAACGCCGCTGACCATGCGTTCGATGCGTTCGGGCGCGATCGGGCGCTTGCGGCAGGCGATCTCGATGCTGCGCGCCAGCTTGTCGCGCTCGAAAACCTCGCGCTTGCCCGATTTCTTGACGATGGTCAGCTCGCGCAGCTGGATGCGTTCGAAGGTGGTGAAGCGTCCGCCGCACGCCGGACACTGCCGGCGCCGGCGGATGGCGCTGGCATCCTCGGTCGGCCGGCTGTCCTTTACCTGACTGTCTTCGTTACTGCAGAACGGGCAGCGCATCAGTTTTTCTTGGTGACCGTGCGCAGATAACCAAGCCCGGCGCCAATGACGGCGCCGATGAACGGCCCAATGAACGGGATCGGGATGGCGACCACCGCCCCGGCCGCCGCGCCGACCGCGACATTGCGGCCCAGCACATTGGGAATATTGGCCTTGGTCTGCTCGCCCGCCTGCTTGGCGAATTCGACTGCCTGCTTGCCGATGTCGCTTTCCAGCGCCTTTTTGCCGAATTCGCTGTCGGCAATCTTCTGGCCCATTTCGCTGGCGGTCTGGAAAGCGCTTTCGGTGGCTTCCGCTACCTTCTTACCGGTATCGGTCTCGATGAACTTCTTGCCCGCCTCCAACGCGTCAGCGGCGAGTTTTTCGGCCTTTGCTGCCATGTTGCCGGCCAGATCGTCGGGCTTGCCTTCGTTCATCGCGTCGCTCCTCAGCCGTTGGGATAGATCGGGAAGCGCGCGCACAACGCCCGCACCCGCACGTTGACCGCGGCTTCGACCGCCGCATTACCATCGTCACCGTTCGCCACCAGCCCGTCAAGCACATCGGCGATCATGTCGCCGATGGCCGTGAATTCGACCTGGCCGAAGCCGCGGGTCGTGCCGGCGGGCGAGCCGACGCGGATGCCGCTGGTCTTGGTCGGCGGCAACGGATCGAAGGGCACGCCATTCTTGTTGCAGGTGATGCCGGCGCGTTCGAGCGCTTCATCGGCCTGCTTGCCGTTGAGACCCTTGGGGGTCAGGTCGATCAGCGCCAGATGGGTGTCGGTGCCGCCGGCGACGACCGCGCAGCCGCGCGCCGCGAGCCGGTTGGCCAGCGTCTGGGCATTGGCGACGATGCGGATGGCATAGTCCTTGAAATCGGGCTGCAACGCCTCGCCGAACGCCACCGCCTTGGCGGCGATGACATGCATCAGCGGGCCACCCTGCAACCCCGGGAACACGGCGCTGTTGAACTTCTTGCCGAGCGCTTCGTCGTTCGACAGGATCATGCCGCCGCGCGGGCCGCGCAGCGTCTTGTGGGTCGTCGTCGTCACCACATCGGCGTGGGGCAGCGGCGACGGGTGGATGCCGGCGGCGACGAGCCCGGCGAAATGCGCCATGTCGACGAGCAGTTTCGCCCCGACCTTGTCGGCAATCGCCCGGAAGCGCGCGAAATCGATGATGCGCGGATAGGCCGAGCCGCCGGCGATGATCAGCACCGGCTTGTGCTCGAGCGCCAGCCGCTCGACTTCGTCATAGTCGATGAGGTAATCTTCGCGGCGCACGCCGTACTGCACGGCGTTGAACCATTTGCCCGACATGGCGGGCGCGGCGCCGTGGGTCAGGTGTCCGCCGGCATCGAGGCTCATGCCGAGGATGGTATCGCCCGGCCTGGTCAGCGCCAGCATGACGGCGCCATTGGCCTGCGCCCCCGAATGCGGCTGCACATTGGCATATTTGCAGTCAAACAGCGCCTTGGCGCGCTCGATGGCCAGCGTTTCGACCGCATCGGACGGCGCGCAGCCCTGGTAATAGCGCTTGCCCGGATAGCCTTCGGCATATTTGTTGGTGAACACCGAGCCCTGCGCTTCGAGCACGGCGCGCGAGACGATGTTTTCCGATGCGATCAGCTCGATCTGGTGCTGCTGCCGGTCCATTTCGGCGGCTACGGCGGCGGCGACGGCGGCATCGGCCTGGCCGAGATGCGTTTCGAAAAAGCCGGTCGGCAGGGTCTCGGTGACCGCGGGGTTGCTGCTCATCATCTGTCCTTTCACTGGCCCAGCTTGGCGACACGACCCGCGTGGCGCCCGCCGGCAAATTCGGTGGCAAGAAATTCGGTCACGCAATCACGCGCGGTTTCCACGCCGATGATCCGGCTGCCGATCGCGATGCAATTGGCATCATTATGCAGGCGCGCCATCCGCGCCATCAGACCCGTTGTCACAAGCGCGCAGCGCGCGGCAGGATTGCGGTTGACCGCGATCGATATCCCGATGCCCGAACCGCAGACGGCGATGCCGCGCGCCGCGCTGCCATCGGCAATCGCGGCGGCGAGTTTCGCGCCATAATCTGGGTAATCGACCGACGCTTCATCGAACGGTCCGAGATCGAGCACCGCATGCCCCGCCGCGCGCAATTCGTCGACCAGCAACGCCTTCAGCGCATAGCCGGCATGGTCGGACGCAAGAGCAATTATAGCGGACATACTGGCGGTGGGGCCTCGCAAGCGAATCTGGCCCCGCATCTAGAGGCTGGGGCGCGCGGGGGCAATCGAATTGGCGGGACCGGCGCCGCCATTGACAGCGGCGAAACCGGCGGCGACCTTTGCACCTCAAAGCCAAAGCAGGAAACGCCGATGCCCCTGGGGTCTGCCACCGAAGACGACCGGCTGCGCGCCGAGGTACGCGATTTCCTCGAGGGCCTGGTGCCCCCCGACCTGCGCTACAAGCACGACACCATCGAGCGCCAGTCGCGCACGACGGCGGGCTGGATCCAGCAGAGCCTCAACACCAAGGGCTGGAGCGTGCCGAACTGGCCGGTCGCCCATGGCGGCACCGGCTGGACACCGCTGCAACAGACGATCTTCCACAGCGAATGCGCGCGCATCGGCGCGCCTTTGCCCTCGCAATTCGGGCCGATCATGATCGGGCCGGTGATTTATACCTTCGGCACCGAGGCGCAAAAGGCGCAACACCTGCCCGGCATCCGCGACGGGTCGGTATTCTGGTGCCAGGGCTATTCCGAACCGGGGGCGGGATCGGACCTTGCCAGCGTCGCCACCCGCGCCGTGCGCGACGGCGATGATTACATCGTCAACGGCCAGAAAATCTGGACGACGCAGGCGCATTGGGCTGACTGGATCTTCTGCCTGGTGCGCACCGATCCGGACGTGAAGCCGCAAGCCGGCATCTCCTTCCTGCTCATCGACATGCGCACCCCGGGCATCACGGTGCGGCCGATCATTTCGATCGACGGCCTGCATCATCTCAACGAAGTGTTTTTCAGCGATGTGCGCGTGCCCGCCGGCAATTTGATCGGCGAGGAGAACCGCGGCTGGACCTGTGCCAAGTTCCTGCTTGCCAACGAACGCGCCGGGCTGGCGGGGACGGCGCATCTGCGCGTCCTGCTCGGCCATCTGCGCGTCAGGGCCGAAGCGCTTGCCGAAGCCGGCAGCTTCGATTTCGGCAGCTTCCAGCGCAAGCACGCCAGCCTGTCGATCGACGTCGCCGCGCTCGAAGCGCTGGAGCGGCGTGCCTTGCTGGCGCCCGCCGGCAGCGCCGATGCGGCGACGCTGGCGATGCCGTTGAAAGTGCTCGGCACGACCTTGCAGCAACAGGTCGCCGAATTGGGCATCGAGATCGCCGGGCCGGAAACGTTGCCCTGCGCGGGATCGGCGGGCGTGGCCGCCTCGAACCAGCCCGATCACAATGTATCGGGGCCGGTGCTGATGGAACATTATCTCTTCAAGCGCGCCGCCTCGATCTATGGCGGCACGTCGGAGATGCAGCGTGGGATCATGGCGAAGGCGGTGCTGGGGCTTTAGGAGGAAATATTGTGAAATTCGAAACACTTGGGCTGCACCATGAAGGGCGGGTGCTGGTGGTAACGCTCGACCGGCCGGCCAGCCTCAATGCCATTTCGGCGACGATGCTGCGCGAACTGCGGGAATTGTTCGAGCTTGTCGGCCATGATCGCGACACGTCGGTGGTGCTGATCAAGAGCAATGGCCCGGTGTTTTCGGTCGGCTACGACCTGAAACGCGAGGATTGGGTGGCCGACCAATATCCCGCCGATCATCCGCACGGTGTCGATATCGGCATCGACCGGCAGAACATCCATGCGCTGCTGGCGGTCTGGCTCGGCATCTGGCGCCAGCCCAAGCCGGTGATCACCCAGGTCCAGGGGCCGTGCCTGTCGGGGGGCAATGAACTGCTCGCCGTGTCCGATCTCGTTGTCGCCTCGACCGCGGCGACCTTCGGGCACCCGGCGGCGCGCGATCTCGGCCTGCCGCCGACGATCTTTTTCTGGCCGCTGCTGATGGGCATGAAACAGGCGCGCGAACTGCTTTACACGGCGAAAATCATCGATGCCGAAACCGCGCTCGCCCATGGCCTGGTAAACCGGGTGACCGCGCCCGAGGATCTCGACGCCGTGACGATGGCGCTGGCGCAGGACATGGCGCGCACGCCGATGGAAAACCTCATCATCCTCAAACAGGCAACCAATGCCTGGTACGAGAATATGGGGCTGTTCGCGTCGTGCGCCACGACCGCCGATTTCGACGCGATCTTCCACCAGAGCGAATCGTTCAAGACCTTCTTCCGGCTGGTGCAGGACGGGGGCATGAAAGCCGCGCTGCGCGACCGGGCGGCACGCTATGGCTGAATGGCGCCAATCCGCGCCTTATTCAAACGTCAGATCACCACTGTCGGGCTCGCGCAGATAGCAGGCAATGTCATCCTCGGTCACATCCTCGAAGCGCGCCGGGGACCACAACGGGTTCTTGTCCTTGTCGAGCAGCACGGCGCGGACGCCTTCGAAGAAATCATGGCCGTGGCGGATCTGGCAGACCATGCGGTATTCGGTAATCAGCGCGTCCTCGATCTCGGCATCCTCGGCCATGCGCAGGCCGAGAAGGCTGAGCTTGCACGAGGTCGGCGACATCTTGCGGATGATCGCCGCCTGCGCCTGTGCCCAGTCATCGCCGTCATCGAGGCTGGTGAGAATATCCTCCACCCGATCATGGCCGAAGTGGAAATCGATGCCGTCGCGCAGCGCTTCCAGCGCGCTCGGCCCCGGGTCGCCGTGGAGGGTGG
>JBILPK010000011.1:0-40985 GCA_044373875.1 Polymorphobacter sp. | reverse complement strand
ATCGACGTCGCGGCGCAGGCAACGACCGCGGGCGGCAGCGAGGCGGTGAAGGTATAGGGGCGGCAGACGAGGCGCAGGATCTCGAACTTGGGGTGGTTCGACACGCAGAAGCCGCCGACCGTGCCGACCGATTTGGAGAAGGTGCCGACGACGAAATCGACATCGTCCGCCACGCCGGCGGCTTCATAGACGCCGCGGCCGTTCTCGCCGAAAAAGCCCATGCCATGGGCTTCGTCGACCAGCACCATCGCGCCATGCGCCTTGGCGATGGCGACAAGCTCCTGCAACGGGGCGATATCGCCGAGCATCGAATAGACGCCTTCGAGAATGACGAGCTTGCCGGCTTCGGGCGGCAGGCGGCGCAGGCGCTTTTCAAGATCTTCGGCGCTGTTGTGCTTGAAGCGCACGATATCGGCGTTGCCGAGATAGCAGCCATCATAGATCGACGCATGGCTGTCGGCATCGAGGATGATGAAATCCCCCTTGCCCGCCAGGGTCGCCACCATGCCGAGATTGGCCTGGTAGCCGGTCGAGAACACCATGGCATGCTCGATGCCGTAGAATTCCTTGAGCGCGTCCTCGCATTCCTTGTGGCCCTGGTAGGTGCCGTTGAGGACGCGGCTGCCGGTGGTGCCGGCGCCGAACTTGGCCAGCGCTTCCTGGCCGGCGGCGATGACATCGGGATCGAAGGTCATCCCCATGTAATTATAGGTGCCGAGCAGGATGGTTTCCTTGCCGTCGATGATGGCGACGGTGGGCGACTTGACCTCCTGCATGACGATGGCGAACGGGTCGCGCACGCCCTTGGCGAGCAGATCGGCACGCTCGTTGATGAGATTGTCGAACTTGGAAAACAGGTCGCTCATTTCGTCACCAGCTTGGTGACGGCATCGGCAACCTGGCCGACGGTTTCGAGATCGGGGAGCATGTTCAAGGGCATGACGATGTCCCATTCGTCTTCCATGCTGGCGACAAGGTCCATCACGGTCAGCGAATCCATCTCGAGATCGCCGGCAAAGCTGGTGTTCTCGGTGAGCGCGACCTTCTTGGGGTTGAGCGGCTCGATCAGTTCGATGATGCGGGCGTAGACAGAGGCCCGATCGGTGGCAGGTGCGGTCATCATGGCTCCCGGTGGCGCATTGGCGCCGGATTATATGGCTGGCCTTGCGCTTTGGCAGCACAAAATGGCCAAAGCGGGGCCGCTTGCCCGCGCAGCGGGCTTGATGGCATGAGGGGCGCGGCAATCAAGGGCGGGGCAAGGTACAGGCGATGATCAAGATCGGCGATGAAGCGGTCAATCCGAACATCATCCACTTTCTGCGCGCCGTGCAGACCCATCATGTCACCTTGTCGGCGATGGCCGACCAGAAGGCCAATATCCTGATCGGCGTCAATTCGGTGATCTTCGCGCTGGTCGTCAAGGATGCCGCGGCGCTGTCGCCGGCGATGATCGTGCTGGCCGCGGCCTCGTCGCTGGCGGCGGTGCTGTGCATGCTGGCGGTCGTCCCGGCGATCGGCTTGCGGCGACCGGCCGGCCCGGCGCCACCGCCCAACATGCTGTTCTTCGGCGCCTTCACCGCGGTGCCCGAAGCCGAATTCCAGGCCGAAATGGAAACCATCATGGCGACCGATGCCGGCATCCGCGCCGCCATGACCCGCGATATCTACCAGCTCGGCACGGTGCTCCAGCAAAAGAAATACAAATATCTCGGCTGGGCCTATCGCGTCTTCATGGGCGGGCTGATCCTGACCTTCGCGGTGTTCCTGCTGACCCGACTGACGGGTTAAAGCCAGCCCTTCGCCCGATAACCGGCAATCGTGTCGGCCACTCCGGCAGCCAGATCGACCCGCGGCGCCCACACCCCGGCCAGCGCCGCATTGCCGCCGCGCGCCACCCAATCGGGATGGGCGATATAATTGGCGCGATCGCGGGTCAGCTTGGCCGAAATCCCGAGCCGCGCGGCAAGGTGGAGCATCGAGATCGGCAGCGGCACGACCCGCACGCGCTTGCCGAGGCCGGCGCCGATGGCACTGGCAAAATCGCCATGCGACATCCCGCCCGCCGCGCCATCATCGATTTCCAGGGTCCGGTGCGTCGGTCCGCCAGCGGCGAGCGCGAGCAGTGCCCGCGCCAGATCATCGACATGGATCAGCGACAGCCGCCCCGGCGGCGCGATATACAGCCCCCGCGCCGCCAGTCTGTAGATATCGAGCATCTCGCGATCATCGGGACCATAGACGCCCGGCGGCCGCACGATCACCCAATCGAGCCCGCTCGCCATCACCAGCATTTCGGCCTCGGCCTTGGACGCGCCGTACATCGACAGTTGCGGCGCGCGCGCGGCAAGGCTGGAAACATGGACGAAACGCGCCACCCCGGCCGCCCTGGCAGCAGCGAGCATCGCGGCGGTACCGGCGACATTGCCGGCATCGAAGCCGGCGCGATCGGGAGCGCTGACGACGCCGGCGATGTGGATGATGGTGGTGGCGCCCTCGCACAGCCGGGCAAGCGCGGTTGGGTCGCCGAGGTCACCGGCGATCCAGCCAATGCCCGGCCGCGCGGGCTGCGGCCGCCGCGCCAGGGCGCGGAGTGGCGCGCCGGCGATCGCGACAACGCGGCTGCCGACGAAACCGGTGGCGCCGGTGATCGCGATGGTCATTGCGAGCGAGTGGCAGAAAGGAACAAGGGACATGGGCAAAGCCCATGCCGACGTCGGACGGGTTCGAGGCGCGAAGGCCGCCTCGCCCCGCCGTCCGGTCTTGCGTGAATCCGCGCGCTGCTGCGCTGCGCGCCGGCCGCGCTGCGACTACGCCGCCACATCGAACGGCTGAATCTCACCGCTCAAATACTGGCTGCGCGCCTTCGACCGGCTCAGCTTGCCACTCGACGTCTTGGGTAGCGTGCGCGGCGGCACCAGTTCCACCACACAGGCCATGCCGGTGATGGCGCGGACCTTGTTGCGGATCGCCTCGCGCAGCGAATTGCGTTCATCGACATCGGAGGTGCGGCACTGCACCAGCACCGCGGGTGATTCCTCGCCCGACGGCGTGGTGATGGCGAAGGCGGCGATGTCTCCGGCCTTGAAACCCGGCAGCTGCTCGATCGCCCATTCGATATCCTGCGGCCAGTGGTTCTTGCCGTTGATGATGATCATGTCCTTGGCGCGGCCGACGATGAAGATCGATTCCTTCGAGAGGTACCCCATGTCGCCGGTATCGAGCCAGCCATCGGGGGACAGCGCCGCTGCGGTCGCTTCCTCGTCGCGGAAATAGCCGGCCATGACGCCGAGGCCACGCACGAACACCCGGCCGATCTTGCGGTCAGGGAGCGCCGCGCCGGCTTCGTCCCGAATCTCGATGGTCAGGCCCGGCACCGCCTTGCCGCAATTGACGATGGCGCGGAAACGCGTCGGCTGGCGCGCATCGATGCGGCCACCGGTACCGCCCGAAAGCGTACGCTCATCGATAAGGTCCGAAACAATGCCCTCGCCGAGCGGCATGATGCTGACGGCGAGCGTCGCTTCTGCGAGGCCATAGCTCGGCAAAAAGGCACTCGCCTTGAAGCCGGCGGCGGCGAAGACATCGACGAAGGCCTGCATGACTTCGGGACGGATCATGTCGGCGCCATTGCCGGCAACCCGCCAGCGCGACAGGTCGAAGCGTTCCTTGACGTCGATCGACGCCGAAATCCGCCGCGCGCAAATGTCGTAGCCGAAGGTCGGCGAGTAGCTGAGCGTCTTGCCCGGGTTGCGGCTGATCAGCGTCAGCCACGACAGCGGCCGGCGCGCGAAATCTTCGGTGGCGAGATAATCGACCGAAATCTGGTTGGCGAGCGGCGCCAGCATGCAGCCGACCAACCCCATGTCATGGTACCAGGGTAGCCACGAGACGACCCGGTCGCCATCGCCGGCTTCCATGCAATGGGCATGGCCGGCGAGGTTGGCGAGCAGCGCTTCGTGGGTCACCGCGACGCCGTGCGGAAAGCGCGTCGAACCGCTCGAATATTGCAGATAGGCGATATCGGTCGGCTTGGCGGCCGGCAGCGCCACATCGGGGGCGGCATCGGCGAAATAGACAGCCCAGTCATGCGCGGCGCACAGGCCTTCCGCCGATTGCGAGACCATCGCGAACAGGCCCTCGGGCGACAGCACCATCTTCGGGTCGCAGCTGCGCAATTGCGTGGCGATCTGGTCGACATAGGCCTCGCGACCACCGAAACTCGTCGGCAGCGGCAGCGGCACCGGCAGCGCGCCGGCATAGATGGCGGCAAAAAAGGCGGCGGCAAAGCCGGCCCCGGTTTCGGCGATCAGCGCGACGCGGTCCCCGGGCTTGATGCCATCGGCGATCAGGCGGCGCGCCTGCGCCCGCGCATCGGCGGCGAGCTCGGCATAGGGATAGGGCCGCACCAGATCGGCGCGGGCATCATGAAAATTCATGCCCTTTTCGCCAAGCCCTGCATAATCAAGGGCTTCACCCAGCGTACCGAACGACGCGCGGCGGCGGGCCAGCGTATCGAATGTCGGCGTTGGCGCCAATGCCGTCAGGCCTGTATGCAAGCCCATCACTCCCTATCCAGACCCCGCCGCTGGTGTTGGCCACCATGCGGCACAGACATGCCGTCTCCAATCCTGCACCTTTCGCAGACGGGCACGTTTAAATTCCGGCCCGAACATGGCACAAACAAGGCATGATGGATGATGAAGGCGGCCACGACCCCGATGCACCTTCCGGTCGCCGCCGCAAGCCGCGTGCACCCCGCGAATACAAGCCGCGCGAACCCCGCCCGATCGACGCCGCGCAGTTGCAGGAACTCGCCGTCGGCTATGCCGCGCGCTATGCGACGACGGCGGCCAAGCTGCGGCGCTATCTGCAGCGCAAATTGGGGGAGCGTGTCTGGACCCACGAAACCCCCGCCGACATCGAAAGCCTCGTCGCGCGGATCGTGACGCTCGGTTACGTCGATGACCGCGTCTATGCTGCCTCGAAACAGCGCGACCTCACCGCGCGCGGCTTTGGCGCCGGCCGGGTCAAGGGCGCGCTCAATGCTGCGGGCGTGTCGCGCGTCGATATCGCCGCGGTGCTCGCTCGCGACGACGATGCCCCCGCCGATCCCTATGCCCCCGCCATCGCCTTTGCCCGCCGCCGCCGCTTCGGGCCGTTCGCGCGCGAAGGCACGCCGACCGACCCGGCGCGGCGTTCGCGTGAACTCGCCGCGATGGCGCGGGCGGGGCATGATTTCACGGTGGCGAAGCGTGTGCTCGCGGCGGTAAACGAGGACGCAGCGCTGGGATTGATGGGCGAATAAAGAAAGGGGTGCAGGGGCTCAGCCCCTGCCCGCCGGAGGCGCTTTTGCTACGCTCCCTCTCCCGGCTCGGCTACGCCGAGTCCGACCTCTCCCGCGAGGGGAGAGGTGGATTCAGTGCTTAGGCGTCGACGGTTGGCGGTGGCAGCGCCTTGGTCGCCCTAGGCTTCTTCGCCCGCGGCGGTTTTTTCGCGGCGGGGACGATTTCGAAGACGAGGTCGTTGTCCTTGAGATGAACCCGCACTTCACCGCCATGGACGAGCTTGCCGAACAGCAGTTCCTCGGCGAGTGGCTGCTTGATCTTTTCCTGGATCAGGCGGCCCATCGGGCGGGCACCGTAGAGCTTGTCATAACCGCGCTCGGTGAGCCACGCCTTGGCTTCATCGGTGAGCGCGATATGGACTTCGCGTTCGGCGAGTTGCAGTTCGAGTTCGAGAATGAACTTGTCGATGACGCGCGCGACGACTTCCGGCGGCAGGTAGTCAAACGCCACCACCGCATCGAGGCGGTTGCGGAATTCGGGCGTGAACATCCGCTTGATGGCTTCCTCGTCCTCGCCGACCCGTTGCGTGCTGCCGAAGCCGATGCCTTCGCGTGCCATGTCGGCGGCGCCGGCGTTGGTCGTCATGATCAGGATGGTGTTGCGGAAATCGACCGTCTTGCCGTGATGGTCGGTCAGCTTGCCGTTATCCATGACCTGCAACAGGATGTTGAACAGATCGGGGTGGGCCTTTTCGATTTCGTCGAGCAGCAGCACCGAATGCGGCTGCTGGTCGACAGCATCGGTAAGCAAACCGCCCTGATCGAAGCCGACATAGCCCGGAGGCGCGCCGATCAGACGGCTGACCGAGTGGCGTTCCATATATTCCGACATGTCGAAACGCGTCAGCGGGATGCCGAGGATGGCGGCAAGCTGCTTGGCGACTTCGGTCTTGCCGACGCCGGTGGGGCCGGAGAACAGATAGCTGCCGATCGGCTTGTTGGGTTCGCGCAGCCCGGCACGGCTGAGCTTGATCGCCGAGGCCACGCGCTCGATGGCCTTGTCCTGGCCGAAGACGACGCGCTTCAGATCGGCATCGAGGGTCGCGAGCGCCTTCTTGTCGTCGGTAGAGACCGATTTGGGCGGAATCCGTGCCATGGTGGCGATGACGGCTTCGACTTCCTTGACGCCGATGACCTTCTTGCGCTTGCCCGGCGGCAGCAGCATCTGCGACGCACCCGATTCATCGATCACGTCGATCGCCTTGTCGGGCAATTTGCGGTCGTTGATGTAGCGTGCCGACAGCTCGACCGCGGCCTTGATGGCTTCGGGCGTGTACTTCAGCTTGTGATGTTCCTCGTATGACGGCCGCAGGCCCATCAGGATCTTGACGCTGTCCTCGATCGACGGTTCGTTGACGTCGATCTTCTGGAAGCGACGCAGCAGCGCGCGATCCTTTTCGAAGTGGTTGCGGAATTCCTTATAGGTCGTCGAGCCAATGCAGCGGATGGCGCCCGATGACAGCGCCGGCTTGAGCAGGTTCGACGCATCCATCGCGCCGCCGCTGGTCGCGCCAGCGCCGATGACGGTGTGGATTTCATCGATGAATAGCACCGCGTGCGGCAGCTTTTCGAGTTCGTTGACGACATTCTTCAGCCGTTCCTCGAAATCGCCGCGATAGCGCGTGCCGGCGAGCAGCGCGCCCATGTCGAGCGAGTAGATGACCGCGGGCAGCAGCACTTCGGGCACGCTGCCTTCGACGATCTTGCGCGCCAGCCCTTCGGCAATCGCCGTCTTGCCGACGCCGGGATCGCCGACATAAAGCGGG
Organism: Polymorphobacter sp.; assembly: GCA_044373875.1. Classification (GTDB taxonomy): domain Bacteria; phylum Pseudomonadota; class Alphaproteobacteria; order Sphingomonadales; family Sphingomonadaceae; genus Sandarakinorhabdus. The sequence goes on along the minus strand of JBILPK010000011.1, from coordinate 33,875 downwards.
TTGTTCTTCGAACGGCGGCACAGAATCTGGATGGTGCGATCGACCTCGGCATGGCGGCCGATGAGCGGATCGATCTTGCCGGTGCCGGCCTTTTCGTTGAGGTTGACGGTGAACTGCTTGAGCGCGCTTTCGCCGTTCTTGGGCTTTTCGCCCTTTTCGGCCTTGTCGTTACCCTTGGGGGCTTCGCTCTCGTCCTTGTCGCCGCCGGCGCCCTTGACGGCGCGGGTTTCGCTCTGGCCCGATTTGGCGATGCCATGGCTGATGTAGCTGACGGCATCGAGGCGGGTCATGTCCTGCTGTTGCAGGAAAAAGACGGCATGGCTTTCGCGTTCCGAAAACAGCGCGACGAGGACATTGGCACCCGTCACTTCCTCGCGGCCCGACGACTGGACGTGGAGGATGGCGCGCTGGACGACGCGCTGGAAGCCGGCGGTGGGCGACGGGTCGACGCTGGCATCAGCCTTCAACGCCGACAATTCGGTATCGAGGTAGCGCGCCAACTGGCCCTGGAGTTCATCGAGATCGACGCTGCACGCCTTGAGGACGGCAACGGCGTGGCTGTCGTTGGTCAGCGCCAGCAGCAGATGTTCGAGGGTTGCATATTCATGGGTACGCCGCGCCGCTTCGGCGAGCGCATTGTGGAGGGTCTTTTCAAGTTCGCGGGTGAAAGAGGGCATGCCTGTCTCCGCTGGGGCGTCGGGCCTGGGGGCGGGCCGGACGCGGGCTGATGATCGATCCTGACGTTACCGGCAGATTACAACGATGAATGTCACCCTCTCCGGGGCAAACATCAAGGGGCCAAACGACCAATCTGTAGCCCGCGAGGCGCGAATTTGCGCCGATCGGAGGCCAACTGGCTGGACTTGCCAAGGGTGTTCCCCAAGAATGACGGCCGGACGCGGGACAGTTTGCCACGGGGGAATGCGAAAATGCGGGCGGTTTTGAGCGGGGTTCTGGTGATGGGCCTGGCAAGCGCAGCGGTGGCGCAAGTGCCGGCGGCAGCGCCGGCCCCGGCTTCCGCCATGGCGCCGACCCCGCGCAAGGTGCCGCCGGGCTATCTGACCGGCAAGCCACCCGTCGCGATATTGAAGCTGTTGCCGCCGCCACCGGCACCCGGCAGCGCGCAGGACATCGCCGACCGCAGCGTCTATGCCGCCACAGCGAAGGACGTCGGCGGCGCGGCGTGGCAGGAAGCGGTGGCGGAGCTCAACCCGGCCAGCCCGGCCTATTTCGCCAAGCTGTCGTGCGCCGTCGGCAAGGTCATCTCGCCGGCGACGACGCCCGTCACCATGGCGATGATCGCGCGCTCGGGGGTCGACATGACCGGGCCGATGAGCACCGCTAAGACTTTCTACAAGCGGCCGCGCCCCTTCACCACCGACAAGGGACCGGCGTGCGACCCGATCAGCAAGGATGGCATCGGCGCCGGGCTGGGATACGCCTATCCGTCGGGCCATTCGGGCATCGGCTGGCTATGGGCGCTGCTGCTCGCCGATGCCAATCCGGCGCGCGCCGAGCCGATCCGCGCCTTTGGCCAGCACACCGGCGACCTGCGCATCGCCTGCCGGGTGCACTGGCTCAGCGATGTCGCCTATGGCCGCATTCTTGCCACCTCGGTCTATGGCCGCTTGCTCGCCGAGCCCGAGTTCCAAGCCGATCTGGTGCGCGCTGCCGACGAAATCGCCAAGGCGCCGGAGGCACCATGCAAGGGCTGACCCGCACCGGCATGGCGCTGCTTATCACGCTGGCGCTGCCGGCGACCGCCAAGGAGCCGCCGGCAGCCGGCTATCTGGCAACGCTCGACTACCGCACCGTGCTCGGCCCGCCGCCGGCGCCCGGATCGGCGCAGGCGGCGGCAGACCGCGCCGCCTTTGCCAAGACCGCCGCCGAGATCGGCTCGCCGCGTTATAATTACGCGTCGACCCAGCTGGCGCCGAGCTCGAAAAAGGTCATGCAGCAACTGAGCTGCGCCATCGGCCACCAGGTTTCGCCGACGACGACCCCGCTGACCATCGTCTTCATCAAGCGCATCCGGGTCGATATCGACCGGCCGGTGAACGCCGCCAAAGCGCATTTCGCGCGCGACCGGCCCTTTGTCGGCGCCGAAGACCCGCGCACCTGCGACCCGCGCACCGCGACGAAAATCATGCCCAAGTCACCGCCCAAGCCCAATTACAGCTACCCCAGCGGCCATGCCGCGATCGGCGCACTGTTCGGCACGGTGTTTGCCGCCGCCGTGCCCGGCCGCGCGGCGGTGGTGCGCGACTGGGGCCAGGATTTCGGCGACAATCGCCTCGTCTGCCGCGTGCATTGGCAAAGCGATGTCGCCGCCGGCCGCAAGCTCGCCGATGCGGTGTTTGCCCGCTTGCAGGCGGACCCGGCGTTCAGGCGCGATCTTGGTGCGGTACGCGCCGAGCTTGCAGGGGCGGCGCCGGCGTTCAGTTGCTAGGGACGCGCTCGAACCCTAGTGCGCATCCCCCCAGCTGATGCCCGAACCGATCTCCACGCCGAGCGGCACCGACAGGTCGACGAGCGGGCGATGCGCCTTCGCCATCGTCTCGCGGATCACCGGGGTGACGGCCGCGACATCGGCTGCGGGCACTTCGAAGACCAGTTCATCGTGCACCTGCAACAACATGCGCGTGCTGCCAAGGCCCGCCGCCGCCAGCGCACCGGGCATCTGCACCATGGCGCGCTTGATGATGTCCGCCGCCGTGCCCTGGACCCGGGCGTTGACGGCGGCGCGTTCCGAAAACTGCCGTTCGCCCTGGTTCTTCGAACCGATCAGCGGGAAATGCGCCTTGCGGCCGAACAAGGTGGTGACGAAGCCGTGTTCCTTCGCCGCCGCGATGGTTTCGGCCATATAGTTGCGGATGCCGGGGAAGCGGCTGAAATAGAGCTCGATATAGCGCGCCGCCTCGCCGCGATCGATGCCGAGGCGCTGCGCCAGGCCGAACGCCGAGATGCCGTAGATGATCGAGAAGTTGATGGTCTTGGCACGGGCGCGGGTGTCGCGAGTCACCTCCCCGAACACCTCGCGGGCGGTCAGGGCGTGGACGTCACCGCCTTCGGCATAGACCGCCTTCAGTTCGGGCACATCGGCGATATGCGCGACCAGCCGCAGCTCGATCTGGTTGTAATCGGCGGCCATGATGACATGGCCCGGCGCCGCCACGAACGCATGGCGGATGCGGCGGCCGAGCTCGGTGCGGATCGGGATGTTCTGGAGGTTGGGGTCGTTCGATGACAGCCGCCCGGTGCTGGTCGAGGCGAGCGCATAATTGGTGTGCACCCGGTCGGTGGCGGGGTTGATCTGCGCCTGCAACGCATCGGTGTAGGTCGATTTGAGCTTGGAATGCTGGCGCCAGTCGAGGACTTTCGTGGCGATCTCCGCCCCTTCCCCGGCGAGGCGTTCGAGTTCCGTCACATCGGTCGTCCAGGCGCCGGTCTTGCTGCTCTTCTTGCCCGCTTTCAGGCCGAGGCGTTCGAACAGCACTTCACCCAATTGCTTGGGGCTGCCGATGCTGAACGGCCCGCCCGCCAGCGCATGGATTTCGCCTTCGAGCCGGGAGATCTCCACCTCATAGGCCGCCGACAGGCCGGCGAGCGCGCTGCGATCGACCCGGATGCCCGCCAGTTCCATGTCTGCGATGACGGGCAGCACCGGACGATCGACCTGTTCGTAGATCGAGGTGACCTGTTCGCGCCACAGCCGGTTGCGCAGGAAGGCGTGCAGTCGCAGCGTCACATCGGCGTCTTCGGCGGCATAGGCGGTCGCCTTGTCGAGCGGCACCTGGGCGAAATCCCACTTGCCCTTCGCGCCGCCGGTGACATCCTTGAAGGCGATCGGCGTATGGCCGAGGTGGCGGGTGGAAAGCTCGTCCATGCCATGATGACCACGCCCGGCATCGAGGGCGTAGCTGAGCAGCATCGTGTCGTCGAAGGGGCCGAGCACCGGCACGCCATGCTGGCGCAGCACGATCATGTCGTATTTGATGTTCTGGCCGATTTTGAGCACCGCCGGATCGGCGAGCAGCGGGTTCAGCCGCGCGATGACCGTCGGAATGTCGAGCTGATCGACCTTTTCGGCGAGCAAGCCTTCGCCCGACTGGTGCGCCAGCGGGATGTAGCAGGCCTGGCCCGGCGCGGTGGCGAGACTGATGCCGACGAGGCGGGCGCGGACCTGGTCGAGACTGTCGGTCTCGGTATCGACCGCGACGGCGCCGAGCCGGGTTGCTTCGGCCACCCACCAGTCGAGCCGTTCAAGCATCGTCACCGTTTCATAATCGGCATGGACGAAGGGCACCGCATCGGGAACCGGCGCGGGGGCCGGCGCGGCGGTGCCGGCGGCTTCGGCCTCGCGGTTGAGCTTGGTCAGCAGCGCGCGGAAACCATGCTTGGTGAGGAATTTCGCCAGCGGCTCGTGCGGCGGGTGGCGCAGCGTCAGCGCCTCCAGCGGCTCGGTGAGCGGAATGTCGTCCTTCAACCGCACCAGTTCGCGGCTCAACCGGGCATCGTCGATCGAGGCGGCGAGGGTTTCCTTGAGCTTGGGTTTCTTGATCGCGGCGATATTGGCGATGACGCCTTCGACATCGCCGTACTGGATGATGAGTTCGGCGGCGGTTTTGGGGCCGATGCCGCGCACGCCGGGAATGTTGTCCGAGGTATCGCCCATCAATGCGAGCACATCGCCGACCTTTTCAGGCGGCACGCCGAATTTTTCGATGACTTCGGCGCGGTCGATGCGCTGGTTCTTCATCGTGTCGAGCAGGTCGAGCCCCGGCTGCACCAGCTGCATCAGGTCCTTGTCGGACGAGACGATGGTGACGTTGAAATCGGCGCGCAGCGCGGCGAGCGCATAGGAGGCGATGATATCATCGGCCTCATAGCCCTTTTCCTCGAAGCACGGCACGCTGAAGGCGCGCACCGCATCGCGGATCAGCGGGAACTGCGGGATCAGGTCTTCGGGCGCCGGCGGGCGGTGCGCCTTGTAATGTTCGTACATGTCGTTGCGAAAGGTATGCGCCCCGGCATCGAGAACGACGGCAAGGTGCGTCGGCGCCTCGGCATTGGCGAGCTCGGTGATCAGCTTCCACAGCATCGCGGTAAAGCCATAAACCGCGCCGACCGGCGTGCCTTCGGGGTCGGTCAGCGGCGGCAGCCGGTGATAGGCGCGAAAGATATAGCCCGAACCGTCGACGAGATAGAGATGCTGTTTGCTCATGGCGCTTTCTAGCAGGGGTTGCGTTGCCAGCGCGAGGGCGGAATAACGCAGCGTCCCTCCCGGAGAAGTTCAATGCGCCCGTTCACGCTGCTCGCCGCTGCTGCCACCTGTGCGCTTGCTGTCGCGGCGGTCGCGCAGATCGGCCCGGTGACGGTCACCGCCGCCGCGACGCCGTTCAAGCTCGGCAGCCTCAAGCTGGCGGCGCTGCGCGATGCCGGCAATATCGCCCCCAATGATGCCAAGGTGTTCGGCATCGACGTCGGGCCGGCTGCCGTCGACACCGTGCTCGCCGCCGCCGGCGTGCCAACGGGGCAGATCAGCCTGAGCGTCAGCGCGCTGCTCGTCCGCACCCCGGGCCATGTCGTCCTCATCGACACCGGCTATGGCGCCCCGCGCGGCATCCTGCTCGCCAGCCTTGCCGCGGCAAAGGTCACGCCCGCCGAGGTCACCGACGTGCTGATCAGCCATGGTCACAGCGATCATGTCGGCGGGCTGGTCGGCGCCGATGGCAAGCCGGTGTTCGTCAAGGCGAGCGTCCGCATGGCGGCGGCCGAATGGGCGAGCATCCAGGCACAGCCGACCAACGCAAAGCTCGTCGCCGCCATTTCGGCGCAGGTGAAACCGTTCGAAGCCGGCGCGGCGGTGCTGCCCGGCATCACCTCGGTCGATCTCAATGGCCATACGCCGGGCCACAGCGGCTATCGCGTCGAATCTAAGGGCAAGCGCCTGCTGGCGATCGGCGACATGGCGCACAGCTACATCATTTCGCTCGCCAAACCCGATTGGGCGATGGGCTATGATCGTGATCGCAAGCTGGGCGCCGAGCGCCGCCGCAGTGTGCTCGGCCAGCTCGCCGACAGCGGCGATCTCGTGTTTTCGCCGCATTTCCCCTATCCGGGCACCGGTCATGTCGTGCGCGCCGGCGATGGTTTCGCCTGGAAGCCGGGCATGGCATAAGGCTCATCCGGGCAGGGCATAAGCCCGCCCTTCGCCATCCCTCTGTTCTTCGGATTTCCCATGCAGGCCTTCAAGACCCTTACCGGCACCGCGATTCCCTTCGGCGCTGAAAATGTCGATACCGATGTCATCGTCGCGTCGCGGTTCCTGAAGACCATCACCCGCTCCGGGCTGGGCAAGGCAGCGTTTTCGGCCTTGCGCGAGGACCCCGACAATATCTTCGACAATGACCGCAACAAGGGCGCGCCGATCCTCATCGCCGGGGACAATTTCGGCTGTGGCTCGAGCCGCGAGCACGCCCCCTGGGCGCTCGCCGACATGGGGCTGCGCGCCATCATCGCGCCGTCGTTCGCCGATATCTTTTCGGGCAATTCGTTCAAGAACGGCCTGTTGCTGGTCGTGCTGCCGCAGGCTGCCATCGACCGGCTGATGGAGGTTGCCGCCACCGACCCCGTCACCATCGACCTTGAAAACCAGGTGGTGACGACGCCTTTCCAGGACCGTTTCAGCTTCGAGATCGACCCGTTCCGCAAGCATTGCCTCGTCAACGGCCTCGATGAAATCGGGCTGACCGTGGCGATGGACAACGACATCGCGGTGCACGAGGCCCGGCTCGCCGCCGAGCGCCCGTGGATCGCCGGCGCCGCCGCGCGCGCGGCATGATCCTGATCGTTGCCTTGCTGCTCCAGGCCGGTGATTTCGCGGCGAGTGCCGACAAGTTCACCGCCTGCCTGACCGGCACGGTGCGCATGGGCATGACGATGCGGATGAAGCCCGACGATTTCGAAACCGGTTTCGCCAAGGCGTGCCTCGACGAACAGGCGGCGTTCCGCGCCGCCGGCATCGCCACCGCCATCGCCGCCGGGCGCACCCCAGAACAGGCCGCCACCGAAATCGACGGCAATATCGCCAATGGCCGCCGCATCTATGCCGCCGACCAACGCCGCTTCATCGAAACCGGCGTCGTGCCGCGCTGACCATCCTTGCCAATCAGGACCGACCGCAAATGACCCAGACTCTCCTGCTGCTCCCCGGTGACGGCATCGGCCCCGAAGTCACCGCCGTGTCGCGGCGTGTTGCCGGGCGGTTGATCTCGCAAGGGCTGGACCTCGCCATCAGCGAAGCGCGCTTCGGCGGGGCGGCGATCGATGCCGATGGCGTGCCGTTGACCGACGAAACGCTTGAGCTCGCCAAGGCCGCCGATGCCGTGCTGATGGGCGCCGTCGGTGGGCCGCAATGGGCTGGCCAATCCTATGACAAGCGGCCCGAAGCCGGATTGCTGCGCTTGCGCGCCGTGATGAATGTCTATGCCAATCTGCGCCCGGCTATCTGTTTTTCGGCGCTCGCCGATGCGTCGACGCTCAAGCGCGTCCATGTCGACGGGCTCGACATATTGTTCGTCCGCGAACTGACCGGCGGCGTCTATTTCGGTGAACCGCGCGGTGTCGAAATCCTGCCCGATGGCCAGCGCCGCGGCGTCAACACCCATGTCTACACGACGTCCGAAATCGAGCGCGTCGCCCGCGTCGCCTTCGAACTGGCGCGCGGCCGCAAGGGCGAAGTCGTCTCGGCCGAAAAAGGCAATGTCATGGAAGCCGGGCTGATGTGGCGCGAGGATGTCCAGGCGCTGCGCGACAAGGAATATCCCGATATCAAGCTCTCCCACATGCTCGCCGACAATATGGCGATGCAATTGGTCAAGAATCCCAAGCAGTTCGATGTCATCCTCACCGACAATCTGTTCGGCGACATGCTGTCGGACGAAGCCGCGATGCTGACCGGTTCCTTGGGCATGCTGCCGTCGGCCGCCATCGGCGATGCCGGGATGCCCGGGCTCTATGAACCCATCCACGGCTCGGCGCCCGATATCGCCGGGCGCGGCGTCGCTAACCCCTGCGCCTCGGTGCTCAGCCTCGCCATGGCGCTGCGCCACAGCCTGGGCCGGCCCGACCTCGCGCTGCGCGTCGAAGCCGCGGTCGACACGGCGTTGACCGGCGGGGCGCGGACGGCGGACCTCGGCGGCAACCTCACCACCGCACAAATGGGCGATGCCATCCTCGCGCACCTCGCCTGATGCTGAAAAAGGTCGCCGGGCCTTTCGTTACCGGGCTGGTGTTCCTGGCGCCGGTGCTGCTGACCATCGTCATCCTGCAATGGCTGTCGGGCTATGTGATCGCGGCGCTGGGGCCGGGCACGCTGATCGGCGGGGCGCTGGCGCGCGGCGGCATGCTGCTGACCCGCACGCCCGAACTGGCCTTTGTCACCGGGCTGGCTCTGGCGGCGCTGTTCGTCTGGGCGCTGGGGCTACTGGTGCAGACGCAGGCGCGGGCGCGGCTCGAAGGCGGGCTCGATTATCTGATGGGGCGGATCCCGGTGCTCGGCGGTTTCTACCGCCCGCTGGCGCAGATGGTGCGGATGATCGGCGGCGCGCCGGGCGGCGAATTACAGGGCATGGCGCCAGTGTCGGTGCGTTTCGGCGATGATACCGAAGTGCTGGCGCTGCTCGCGGCGCCGCAGGTCTTCGACATGGGCGATGGCCCGCGCCACCTCGTGCTGTTGCCGACAGCGCCGGTGCCGATCGGCGGCGCGCTGGTGTTCGTCGCGGTCGATCGCGTGCGCCGGGTGACCGGCATCGGCGTCGATGATCTTGCCAAATTCTATGTCTCGATGGGCACCGTCGCGCCGGAAGGATTGCTGCCGAAATGAACCTGACGACGCGCATCTTCCTCGCGCTGCTCGCCGGGCTGGCGGTCGGCGCGGTGCTGCCGGCGCTGGGCGGCAGCGGCATCGCGCTCGCCATCGCCGAACCGGTCGGCAATCTGTGGCTGCAGGCGTTGCAGATGACGATCATCCCGCTGATCGCCGGGCTGCTGTTCACCGGCATCACCGAATCGGTCGGCACCGCCGGCGGCGGCAAGGTCGCGGGCCGGGCGCTGCTGGCGTTCCTCGGGCTTTTGATCTTCAGCGCGCTGTGGGCGATCCTGTTCGTGCCCGAACTGCTGCGGCTGTGGCCCGCCCCCGCCGCCGCCGCCGCGGCGATCGTCGCCAAATCGGCGGGCGCCGCGGCAGCGGTGCCCGAAGCCGTCATCGATCCGGGCAAATGGCTGCTCAGCCTGGTGCCCGCCAACATCTTCGAAGCGCTCGACAAGGGCGACATGCTGCCCGTCGTCACCTTCATTTCGGCCTTTGCGCTCGCCGCCAGCCGGCTCGATGCTGACCGCCGCGACCGGCTGACGGCGCTGTTCGAAACGGTCAAGGATGCGATGCTGGTGCTGGTCGGCTGGATCTTCGCCGTCGCGCCGGTCGGCGTCTTCGCGCTGGCGCTGACGGTCGGGCTCAAGGCCGGGCTCGGCGCCTTCGGCTTGCTGGCGCACTATATCGCCGTGCTGGTCATCGTCCAGGTCGGGCTGATCCTGCTCGTCTATCCGCTGGCGCTGCTGCTCGGCGGGATCGGCATCGGCCGCTTTGCCCGCGCCGTGCTACCGGCGCAGGCGGTGGCGGTATCGACGCAATCCTCGATCGGCTCGCTGCCCGCCATCTTCGTCGGCGCCGAACGGCTCGGCCTGCCCGAAAATGTCAGCCGCGTCGTGCTGCCGCTCGCCGTGTCGATCTTTCGCATCACCAGCCCGTGCGCCAATATCGCCGTGGTACTCTATTGCGGGCATCTCTACGGCATTTCGCCGGGGTTGCTGGCGCTCGCCGGCGGGCTGTTGGCGTCGCTGGCCGCCGCCGTGTCGACCGGCGGCCTGCCCGGATCGATCACCTTTCTCGCCGCCTGCGTGCCGATCGCCAACGCGATGGGCATTCCCGTCGAGGTGCTGCCGCTGCTGCTCGCGGTCGAACTGGTGCCCGATATTTTCCGCACGCTCGGCAATGTTACCGCCGATCTGGCGGTCACCGCGATCATGTCGAAGCGGCTGAAGCTTGAAAGCGTGGGCCCAGGGGCGTAAGCGCCGCAGGCTTTCGGGGCGGCACCAGCCGCTTTTCCGATCAGGAGATCATCATGGGTTACAAAGTCGTCGTCGTCGGCGCGACCGGCAATGTCGGGCGCGAAATGCTCAACATCCTGGCGGAGCGCGAATTCCCGCTAGCGGATATCGCCGCGGTAGCATCGCCGCGCTCGACCGGCGACATCATCGATTTCGGCGACACCGGCCGCGAATTGAAGGTCCATAATATCGAGCATTTCGATTTTGCCGGCTGGGACATCGCGCTGTTCGCCGCGGGTTCCGGCCCGGCGAAAATCTACGCCCCCAAGGCGGCCGCCGCCGGCTGCACCGTCATCGACAACTCCAGCCTGTTCCGCATGGAACCCGATGTGCCGCTGATCGTGCCCGAAGTGAACCCCGAAGCCATCGACCGCTATAAAAAGCGCAACATCATCGCCAACCCCAATTGCTCGACGGCGCAGATGGTCGTGGCGCTGAAGCCGCTCCACGATGCCGCCGGCATCAAGCGCGTCGTCGTGTCGACCTACCAGTCGGTGTCGGGCGCCGGCAAGGAAGGCATGGACGAACTGTTCGAGGAAAGCCGCGCGATCTTCGTCGGCGACGCGCTCAGCCCGCGCAAGTTCACCAAGCAGATCGCCTTCAACGTCATCCCGCACATCGACAGCTTCGTCGGGCCCGATTCGGGCTATGATGGCTATACTAAGGAAGAGCTGAAGATGGCGCAGGAGACCAACAAGATCCTATCCCCCGACATCCTCGTCACCGCCACCTGCGTGCGCGTGCCGGTGTTCGTCGGCCATTCCGAAGCGATCAACATCGAATTCGAACGGCCGATTTCGGTGAAGGAAGCGCAGAGCATCCTGCGCGAGGCCCCCGGCGTCATGCTTTTCGACAAGCGCGAGGACGGCGGCTACATCACCCCGATCGAGTGCGTCGGCGAATATGCCACCTATGTCAGCCGCGTCCGCAAGGACCCGACGGTCGACAATGGCCTGGTGCTGTGGTGCGTGTCGGACAATCTGCGCAAGGGTGCGGCGCTCAACGCCGTGCAGATCGCCGAACTGCTCGGGCGGCGCCACCTGAAGAAGGCATGAGCTTCGAACTGCGCTTCCTGCCGCACAACCGGCCGATCGCCGATGTGCTGGCGGAGATCGTGCCGCCGCTGGAGGCGGCAAGCGTGGCGATGCTCGCCGACGGGCTGGAGGCGATGCGGGCGGAGGCGCGGGAATACCCCTGGGGCAATTTCCTCGCCTGGCGCGATGGCGTTGCCGTGGGCTGTTGCGGCTTCAAGAACATCCCCGGCCCGGGCGATCCGCCCGAAATCGGCTACATGACCTTTCCGCGTGCCGAGGCCAGCGGCGTCGCCACCGCTATGGCCGGCGCGCTGCTGGCGATCGCTGCCGCGGCCGGCGAAGCGATCGTCATCGCCGACACCCTGCCGGTGCTCAACGCCTCGGGCCGGGCGCTGCTGCGCAACGGTTTTGTCCGCGCCGGCGAAGCGATCGACCCCGACGAAGGCCCGGTGTGGCGCTGGGAATGGCGAGCGGCCTGAACGGCTGATACGGCCGCTGCACCACAGTTATCCACAATAAATTTTCCCGCGTTCATCTCGTGTTAAAAATTATCTTTAGCGGTTAAAAAGTAATAGAATAAAATAGCCAGCATTATTATTGCATAGAAAATGCCATACTTTTATTTATTTAAATATTTATTGTCATTCTGTCGATAGAAAGCATTGTAAAGCCAATTGTCATCACCTAACTCCCCCGTCCGGTTGCACGGCAGCCGGAGTATCAGTGGAGTTATTCATGTTGAAATTTGTTTTCGCCAGCGCCATCGCCTTGGCCGCCGTTCCGGCCCTTGCCGCCGATGAAGCCAATGCCTTCAAAGGCCCCTTTGTCGGCGTCCAGGGCGGCTGGCAGCAGGATCGCCAGACGCTGCGCCTGACCGACAATGGCGTCACCGCACGCGCCACCAACAGCAACAGCGGTTTCGCCTATGGCGGCCAGATCGGCTATGACCTGCGGCTGTCACCCGGCACCGTGCTCGGCGGCGAAGTCGCGCTGACCGGCCGCACCGGCACCGGCACCTTGAGCGACGGCACCGGCTCGGTCGCCATCTCGCAGGGCCGCACCATCACCGCGACGGCACGCCTCGGTTATCTCATCGATCCGCAGGGCCTGCTCTATGTCCGCGGCGGCTATGCCAACACGCGCTTCACCGTCGATGATGGCTTCGGCGCCACCTCGGGCAACCGCGACGGCTTCACCGCCGGCGTCGGCTATGAACGCATGCTCGGCAGCAATGTCTCGGCGCGCCTCGAATATGCCTATTCGGGCTTCGGCAGCGAAGACCTGCCCGATGTCGCCACCGGCATCGGCGTCGATACCTCCGATGTGAAGTTCAACCGTCACGCCGTGACGGCCGGGCTCAACTACCGCTTCTAAAGGCGGCTCGTTCAGCCGGTAATGGTGATGGTGTCGCCGACGGCCAGCAGGTCCAGCCAGCGCACCAGCACCGGCCGATCGATGGCGACACAGCCTTCGGTCGGCCGCCGGTCTGGCTGGGTACAATGCCAGAAAATGGCACTGCCCAACGGCGCCCGCGGCGGGCTGTCGTTATGGCCGAGCACGATGATCAGGTCGTAGGCATGATCATCGCGCCACAGGCTTTCGGCGCTGTGCGGGTGCGGCAACCGCACCGGGCGATTGTACGCCGGATCGCCGACCCCATCCGACCAGCCATCATCGGGGCGCAGCCAGCGCCATGGCAGCCGCGTCGCCGGTGCCGCCAGCCGGTCGGGGCGCAACAGCGCGGCGCGGATCGGCCAAATGCCGAGTGGGGTGGCGCCATCACCTTCACGCTTTTCGCTCGCGGCAATCGAGCCGCCCTTGCCGAACGCGGCGGGAACGGTTTCGTCAAACGCCGCGACGGTGCCGGCCGAAACCGACGCCAAAATCACAGCAAATGTCCCTGCCGGTCGCGCTTGGTGTCGAGATAGGCGTGGTTGTGCGGGTTGGGCGCCATGCTGTGCTCGACTCGCGTCACCGCCAGGCCATGCGCCGCCAGCCCGGCGACCTTGCCCGGATTGTTGGTCAGCAGCGTCACCGCGCCGACGCCGAGCGCCTTCAGCATCGCCGCCGCCAGGCTGAAATCACGTTCATCGGGCTCGAAGCCCAGCCTTGTATTGGCATCGACGGTATCGAAGCCCTGATCCTGCAACGCATAGGCGCGCAGCTTGTTGAGCAGCCCGATGCCGCGGCCTTCCTGTTGCAGATAGAGCAGAATGCCGCCGCCCGGGTTGGCATCGATCGCCGCCAGCGCAGCGTGCAGCTGCGGGCCGCAATCACATTTCAGGCTGCCGAGCACATCGCCGGTGAGGCACGCCGAATGCAGGCGGACCAGTACCGGGCCGCTGCGCGACGGGTCGGCGATGACCAGCGCCAGATGTTCGGGGCCGCCATCGGCGGGGCGAAAGGCGATGACTTCGGTATTTTCGGCCAGCGCCAGCGGCAGCCGGGCGCGCGACGAGACGCGGACATCGGCAGCCGCCGCCGGCAGTGCCAGCGCGGTCGCAACATCGGTGACCAGCACCGGCGCGGCATCGGCGATCGGCACGGCATAGACGGCAGGCAGCAGCGCGGCATGCTTGGCGAGCCCGATCGCGGCGCGCGCCGAATCGGCATCGACCCCGAGTGCGCGGCTGGTGAACGGCCCCTTCAACGGTGTGGCGAGATCGAGCACCGGGTCGGCAACCGCGCGACTGGCGGCGAGATCGAGCCAGGCCGGGCGTTCGACCCACACCGGTTCGGGGTCGGCCACCGCCGCAGCCAATTGGTTGGCGAGGTTGAGCACCGCGGCGCGGCGGGCGGTGATGATGATGCCGGCGCGGCCGTGCCTTTCCAGCGCCGCCAGCGTTTCCGCATCGGCAAGCTCGGCCGACAGGATCGCCAGCCCGCCGACGCCGACAATCTGCCCGCGCCGCAACGCATCCGACGCGGCGATGGCGGCATAGGCTGGCGCGACCGCCGTCGCAGGTCCCGGCGCGAGGCTCACAACTCGAGCGTCACGATCTGCGGGACATGGTCCGACGGCTTGCCCCAGTTGCGGGCATCTTCGACGACTTCGAAGCGGGTGGCGGCGCGGGCGACTTCGGGCGAGGCCCAGATATGGTCGAGCCGACGACCGCGATCGGACGCCTTCCAGTCGGCGGCGCGATAGCTCCACCAGGTGTAGAGTCGCTCGGGCGGCGGGATGAAGTGGCGGCCGAGGTCGACCCAGTCGTGGCTCTGCTGCAACGCTGCCAGCGCGGCGACTTCTACGGGCGTGTGGCTGACGACATCTAGCAGCGCCTTGTGGCTCCAGACATCGCTTTCCAATGGCGCGATGTTGAAATCGCCGACGATGACGGTCGATTCGCGCAGGGACGCCGACCAGTGGGTCATGCGATCGACAAAGGCGAGCTTCTGGGCGAATTTCGGGTTGGCAACCGGGTCGGGGGTGTCACCGCCGGCGGGCACATAGACATTTTCGATGAGCACGCCGGCCCCGGGGCCGCCGGCCAGCCGCGCGCCGATGTGGCGCGCCTCGCCATTGTCCTGCCAGTCATGGCGGCGATCCTCGACCAGCGGCACCCGCGACACGGTGGCGACGCCATGGTGCATCTTCTGGCCGTTGAGCAGGCGGTGGCGATAGCCCAATGATTCGAACATCTCGTGCGGGAAATCGCCATCGACGACCTTGGTTTCCTGGAGGCAGAGCACATCGGGGGCGTGATCGCGCAGGAAACGCTCGACGATATCGAGCCGGAAACGGACCGAATTGATGTTCCAGGTGGCAATGCGCAGCGTCATGCCGATGATGTAGGCCAAGGCGGCAGCCACGTCACGGCCCGCAGCACAAAAACCGCCCCAAAACGCAATTGGCCCCTGCTCCGGGGGCATGGAGCAGGGGCCTTTTTGCGCTCGTCACGCAGCGGGGGCAGTTTGGTCGCCGCCGGATAACAGGGGGCAAACTCCGGCAGCGGCTGTCACCCGCACACACCATATGCCGTCGCGCACATTGACGGGGGCTGAACGGCATTCAGAAAAATACAGCGGCAACGGAAATTCCGTCAGTGCGGCGGCAAATCCTCACACCCGGCTTTGCCCGGCCTGTCATCGCGGGGCATAAGGCGGCATGGACACACCCCGTAACCTCCCTGCCCTTGCCGCCGCCAATGCGATTCTGGCGCTGACCTTCGGCACCTTTGCCGCGCACGGCATCAAGGACCCGCAGGCGCGCGACTGGATCATGACCGGGGTGATGTTCCAACTGCCGCATGTCGCCGCGGTGTTCGGGCTGCTCGCCTGGCGCAACACCCGCTATGTCCGCGCCGGTGCCTGGGCGATCAGCATCGGCAGCCTGATCTTTGCCAGCGATCTCGATGCGCTGGCGCTGGGGGCGCCGCGCTGGATCGCCGCGCTGGCGCCGATCGGCGGGTCGCTGATGATGTTCGGCTGGTTCTGGATCTTCGTTGTTGCCGTGGCGGGCGACAAGCTCAGGGATTGAAACCATCCCTCTCCCTCGAGGGGAGAGGCAAGAGACGGCGAAGCCGGCCCGGGTGAGGGTGGTCTTTCGTGGCCACAGGCGGACCCACCCTCACCCGCCGCGCTGGCGCGCGAGTCGCCTCTCCCCCCACAGGGGAGAGGCGGCGGTCAATCCCTGAAGCTCGAATCGATCCGGTCGAGCTTCCTGAGCAGCGCCGGCCACGCCAGCATGTTGGCGACGATGCCAAGCCCGGCCTTGCCTTGCCCGGCGGCCTTTTCCGGCGTGCCCTGCGGCGGATTATACAGCCCGCCCGGGCCGGCCGACAGCGCCATCACCTGCGCCTCGCAGGCGCGTTCGAGGAAATAGAGACTGATGAAGCATTCGCCGACGGTCTTGCCGACGGCGAGCGTGCCATGGTTGCGCAGGATCATCGCGGTCTTGGTCGGCCCCAGATCGGCGACCAGCCGCTCGCGCTCCTCCAGATCGGTCGCGACGCCTTCATACTCGTGATAGGTCACTTCATCGCGGATCAGCATCGCGGTCTGGGTGATCGGCAACAGGCCATCGGCTTGCGCCGCCACCGCCTGCCCGGCCTTGGTGTGGACGTGCATGACGGCATGGGCATCCTCGCGCGCCATGTGGATCGCCGAATGGATGGTGAAGCCGGCGGGGTTGGTCAGATACGGCGTTTCCATCACCGGATGCCCCTCGACATCGATCTTGACCAGCGACGAGGCAGTGATCTCCTCGAACATCAGATTATACGGGTTGATGAGGAAATGATGCTCGGGCCCGGGAATCCGTGCCGACAGGTGCGTGAAGATGATGTCGTCCCAGCCATACAGCGCCACCAGCCGGTAGGCCGCCGCCAGATCGACCCGGATCGCCCATTCCTCCGCCGACACCTGCGATTTCACATCGCCATTGCCTGCGGATGCGACCTTCAACTGCGTTGCCATCGTGCGACTCCCCAAAGATATGCCGCTACTTTGCCTGCTTTTGCTTCGCGCGGGAATAGGCGCCGGTGCGGCAGGCATCGGAGCAGTGCCGGATATTGTCCCAGTCGCGTTCCCATTTCTTGCGCCACGCGAACGGCCGCCCGCAGGCGATGCAGTCTTTCGTCGGCAAATCGCCCTTGCGGCGCATCTTCGGCACGGTCTAGCGTCCCCGCATTGTCACAATCGCGGCTTAAGCCGCCGCATCATCCTATCGGGGGAATCTCCATGCGTCCTGCTGTCGATCGTCGCGCCTTCCTTTCGGCCAGCGCTGCCGGCCTGTTGCTGCCGGCGCGCCCGGCGCTGGCCGGGCTGTGGGCCGACAAGGGCTTCACCCATGGCGTCGCCTCGGGCGACCCCGGCAACACCTCGATCAAGCTGTGGACGCGCTATGCCAGCGGCGATGGCCGCGATGCCGTGCTCAAGGTCGAGGTCGCCAGCGACGCCGGCATGACCAACATCCTCAAGCGCGCCGAAGCCACCGCCGGCCCCGCCACCTGGGGCACCGCGCAGGTGCGCATCGACGATCTGCCGCCCGGCGGCTGGGTATTCTACCGCTTCACCGCGCCCGATGGCCGCCAGTCCGATATCGGCCGCACCCGCACCCTGCCGGTCGGCCCGCTGGCGCGCTTCAACGTCGCGGTGTTCAGTTGCGCCAACAAGCCGTTCGGCTGGTTCAACGCCTATGCCCATGCCGCGGCACGCAACGATATCGATCTGGTCGTCCACCTCGGCGATTATCTGTATGAATATGCCCGCGGCATCTACCCATCGGCCAGCGAAACCATGCCGGGCCGCGAGATCGAGCCGGCGAACGAAATGGTCCGGCTCGACGATTATCGCCAGCGCTATGCCAGCTATCGCGTCGACCCGGCGCTGCAGGAACTCCACCGGCTGTTCCCGATGGTCAGCATCTGGGACGACCATGAATTCGCCAACGACACCTGGAAGAACGGCGCCGAAAACCACCAGCCCGACGAAGGCGACTGGCAGGCGCGCAAGGCGACCGCGCGCCAGGTCCATGGCGAATGGCTGCCCGGCCCCGATCGCATCTGGCAGCGCTACGACATCGGCGATCTCGTCAGCCTGATCACCCTCGATACCCGCGCCGAAGGGCGCGACCAGCAGCTCAACCTCGGCCAAGCTGCCAAGGAAGGCGGCGCGGCGCTGCTCGATTTCCGCGACAAGCAGTGGAACGCCAAGGATCGCACGCTGATGGGCTTCGAACAGGAAACCTGGTTCGCCGACACGATGAAGGCCTCGGTAAAGGCCGGGCAGAAGTGGCAACTCGTCGCCCAGCAGGTCATCATGGGCAATGTCTACACGCCGAAGAATGCCATGGAATGGCTCGGCCCCGATGCCGGCAAGCGGGCCCAGGGCTATATCCAGGGTGGGCTCGCCGCCGCGTCGGTCGGCATCCCGGGCAGCATGGACATGTGGAGCGGCTACCCGCAGGCAAGGAAGCGCCTGCTCAAGGCGGCCCAGGCGGCCGATTCGGACATGGTGGTCATCTCGGGCGACAGCCACAACGCCTGGGCCTTCAACCTCGCCGAAGGCGGCAAGCCCGCCGGGGTGGAATTCGCCGGCCATTCGGTATCGTCGCCGGGCTATGAATCGGCGCTCGCCGCCGATCCGCGCACCATCGCGGTCGGACTAGTGGCGGGCAATCCCGAGATGACGTGGTGCGACACCAGCCGCCGCGGCTACATGACCGTCGCCTTCACCCCCGACGCGGTGCGCACCGACTATGTCTTCATGGCGAGCGTGCGCGAACGCGGGCTGGCCACCGGCCCCGGCCAGGCCGCGACGGTGAAGCGCGGCGCCCGCAAGATGGCGCTGGTCTGACGGGGACTTGCCGCGCCGCGGCCGTAGCGTCACCATGCTGGTGATGCTGCGCCCCGCCCTGCTTTCCCTTGCGCTGCTGTGCGCCGCCCCGGCGCTGGCGGGGCCGGTCTGCGACGCCGTGTGGCGCGATGCAGCGCGGGGGCGCGACCTGCCGGTGCGCATCCGGATGCCCGATGGCCCCGGTCCTGCTGGTGACGCCAGGGTGCCGGTGGTGCTGTTCAGCCCCGGGCTGGGCGGCAGCACCATCGGCGGCACGCTCTGGGCCAGCGCCTGGGCAGCGCGTGGCATCGCCGTCATCCATCTCGAACACCCCGGCAGCGATGCCAGCGTCTATGCCGGCGCCGCCGATGCCGCCGACCTGAAGGCGCGGGTGCGTGCCGCCGCTACGGGCGCGCAGTTGCAGGCCCGCGTCGGCGATGTCAGCTTCATCCTCGATGAACTGGCGCGGCGACCGCGCGAAGGCGCTTGCGACCTGGCACGGCTCGACCTGTCGCGAATCGGCCTCGCCGGGCACAGCATGGGGGCGTGGACGGCACAGGCAGTGGCGGGGCAACGCTATTTCGGCGCTGCCGCCTTTCGCGACCCGCGCATCACCGCTGCCATCGCGCTCAGCCCGTCGACACTGACCACCGGCGGGTTGAGCGAGGCCTTTGGCGGCATCGCCATCCCCTTCCTGTCGGTCACCGGCACCGCCGATGGCATGCCCCGTATCGTGCGCGACGCCGTGCCCTCGACGGCGCAGATCGAACAACAGGCGCAGCGCACCGGCCCCTACACCGGCATGGCGCCGGGGCGGAAATATCTCATCGTCTTCCAGGATGGCGACCATATGGTCTTTGCCGGCAATCTCCGCCGCGCCCCGGCGGGGCCCGACAGTCATATCCAGACGGTGACGGCGCGGCTGACCTCCGCCTTCTGGGGGATGACGCTGTTCGGCGACACGGGCGATGCGGCGCTGCTGGCGTCGGGCGTCACGCCGTTGCTGGCGGCGGGGGATCGGTTCGAGGCGAAATAGCGGTTTCACCGGCCCCCGCGCGACCAGTGGTCGCCTCCGGCGACGCGGGCAGGTGAAGAATCAGCCCGCGACAACCCCGCCCAAAAACGCCTCGACCTCCGCCAGCGGCACATCGCGCGCGACGAACGCCTTGCCAATGCCGCGCGCCAGGATGAAGGGCAGTGTCCCCGCCTTCATCTTCTTGTCCTGCCGCATGTGATGGAGCAGCACCGCCGCTGGCACATCGAGCCCGAGCGCCCTGGGCGACAGCGTGAACCCGCACGCCAGCAGATGCGCCCGCACCCGCGCCGCATCGGCCGCCGGGCACAGGCCGCGCGCCGCCGACAGATCGAACGCCAGCGCCATGCCGAGCGCCACGCCCTCGCCATGCAGCAAGCGATCCGAAAAACCGGCTTCGGCTTCGAAAGCGTGCCCGAAGGTGTGGCCCAAGTTGAGCAGCGCGCGGATATCGCCCGTCTCGCGCTCATCGGCCGCCACCACCGCCGCCTTGGCACGGCACGACACCGCAATCGCTTCGGCCTGGGCCGCCGCATCGCCCGCCAGCAGCGCGGCGGCACTGGCCTCGCACCAGTCGAAGAAGCCGGCATCGCCGATCAGGCCATATTTCACCACCTCGGCATAACCGGCGCGCAGGTCGCGCAGCCGCAGCGTCTGCAACACATGCGGGTCGATCAGCACCAGCGCCGGCTGGTGAAACGCGCCGACCAAATTCTTGCCCGCCGCCGCGTTGATCGCGGTCTTGCCGCCCACCGACGAATCGACCTGCGCCAACAGCGTCGTGGGCACCTGCACGAACTTGCAGCCGCGCCGCAGGATGCTGGCGGCGAAACCGGTCAGGTCCCCGATCACCCCGCCGCCGAGCGCCACCACGGCATCGCCGCGCTCCACCCCCAGTTGCAGCAAGCGCTCGGTGACCTGCGCCAGCGTCGCCCAGTCCTTGCTGGCTTCGCCCGGCGGCAGCACGATTTCATTGACCGCGATGCCCGCCGCCGCCAGCCCGGCCACAAAGGCCGGCAGGTGCAGCGCCGCGACATTGCTGTCCGTCACCAGCGCCAGCCGGCCGCGCGGCGCCAGCGGACCGAGCAACGGCGCCGCGTTCGCTAACAGGCCGGGCGCGATATGGATGGGATAGGCGCGGGTCCCGAGCGGGACGGTGACGATCATGCGGGGCTGTCCTCGGGCGGGCGGTTGGCGGCGATCAGCGCGGCGATGATCGCGGCAACGGTGTCGCCATGCGGGGTGGATTTGCTGGCGATGCGAATCGGCGCCTGCGCATAGATCGGGTTGCGCACCGCGGCGAGCTCGGTGAGCACCGTGCCGGGGTCGCGCCCCGCCAGCAGCGGGCGGTTGTTGCGGCGGCGCACGCGCTCGACCAGCGTCGGGATATCGGCATCGAGCCAGACCGCCAGCGTGCGGTCGAGGATCAGCGCGCGGGTATCGTCCTGGATGAAGGCGCCGCCCCCCGTCGCGATGACCTTGGGCGCGCCATCGATCAACCGCGCGATGACGCGGCGCTCGCCATCGCGGAAATGCGGTTCGCCGAACTTGGCGAAGATTTCGGCGATCGTCATGCCGCTGGCGGTCTCGATTTCGGCATCGGCATCGACGAAGGGCAGCCGCAACCGCGCCGCCAGCCGCCGCCCCACCGTGGTCTTGCCCACCCCCATCAGCCCGACCAGCGTCACCGGCCGCGCAGCCGCCAGCCGCAGTTCGGCGGCGCGCAGCGGCGGCTGGTTTTCCGCCTGGTTCTCAGGCGGCTCCGGATCGGGGATTTTGGCGTCGCACTCCATGACGCCCCTCGCTATACACCAGACGCGCGCTTGGCAAAGCCGGCCGCCAGTGTTGCAACCGGACAGGCAGGGATGAAGCAGGCAAAAGGCGCACGAAGCGGCATCCCCGGGGCGGACAGGCGCGCGACAGCGGCTTGGCCGATCGCGCGGCTGATCGCCGGGCTGTTCGCCGTGCTGATGGCTGCGCCGCTGGCCGCGCAGCCGGCCGAACCGCCGCCCGCCGCGCCCAAATCGCTGCTACCCGATGTTTTCGACGGCCCGGCGATCGACAGCAACCCCGGCCCGGCCCCGGTGGCGCCGCTGCCGGGGGTGGCAACCGCCGCGCCCGCGCCGCTCGCCGGCACGCTGCCCGCCGAAACCGGCCCGGCGCTGGCCGGGGCCGCCCCGGCGCCCGATCCCTTTGCGCTGGCATCGCGCCCCGATGGCAACGCCTATGGGCCGCTGACACCCGAAAACGGTGGCTTCGGCCCCGCCGCCTTCGCCGGATCGAAGGGCATGTTCATCGCCGGGCTGGGGCGGCGGATGGTCACGCCGATCGGCTCGCGCTGGGTGGCGATCACGCTGCGCCGGGCGCTGCTCAGCCAGAGCGCAACCCCGCCCGATATCGTGCCGGGCGACTGGGTGGCGGCGCGCGCCTCGCTGCTGCTGCGCAATGGCGAGATCGACGGCGCCAAGGCAATGGTCGATGGCATCGCCGTCGATCGCTACAGCCCCGGGCTCTACAAGGTCGCGGCGCAGGTGGCGCTGGCGGCGGGCGACCTCGGCGGCCTGTGCCCGATCGCAGTCACCGGGCGCTCGCTGTTCGCCGATGTCATGTGGCAGATGGCGGTCGGCATGTGCGCCGCGTTGCAGGGCGACGATATCACCGCCGCGCGGATTTTCGACGATCTGCGCACCGATGCCAAGGATGCCGAACCCTTCGACGTGCGGCTCGGCGAACGCGTCGCGACGCTGGCGGGCGGCGCCGGGCGCGCCTCCAATGTCGAATGGAGCGAAGCGCCGGGCATCAACCTGTTCCGCTATGGCATCGCCACCGCCGCCGGGGTGCCGGTGCCGGCCGACCTGTTGCCTGGGCTGGGCGCGGCGCGCTTCGGCTGGCTGGTGCGATCGCCCGGCGTCTCGCCCGAAATCCGGCTCGCCAGCCTGCGCCTCGCCGCGGTGCTGGGCAGCGTATCGGCCGATGAACTAGTCAGCGGCATCACCGCGCTGTCGCCGGGCGATGCTGCCGCCGACACCCCGGCCGGGCGGCTGCGCACCGCCTTTGCCGGCGCCAGCCTTGCCGACCGGATGGCGGCGATGAAGGCGATCTGGGCTTCGGCCGGCGACGCTGGTGAAGGCGGCGGCAACGCCGCGGGTGATGGCGGCGGCACCGCTGCGGACCGTTACGGCGCGTTGATCGAATCGGGCAATGCCGCGGCGCGGCTGCCGATCGGCGCGGCGGCGGCCGACGCCAGTGCCGACATCATCGCGGCGCTGCTCGCCGTCGGCCAGGTCGATGCGGCACGGCGCTGGTGGCCGGTTGCGGACCAGGCGGGCGGCAAGGTGCGCGCCACCGCCTGGGCGCTGCTCGCCGCCGGCGCCGGCGGCGTGCCGATGGACAGCGACGAGTTCAAGGACTGGCGAACCCAGACTGGCGCCGATGATCGCAAGGCGGCGCTGCTGCTGGCGGCGCTCGCCGGGCAGGGCCAGGCACAGGGCGGCGGCTGGGCGGGGCTGCGCGACGAATTGCTGCCGCGCGCCACCAACAGCTGGACCCGCGCCATCACCGCCGCCGCCGCCGCCGGGCGCAGCGGCGAAGTCGCGGTGCTCGCAGCCTCGGGCGTGCAGGGCGCGCTGACCGACCTGCCGCCGCTGCACCTCTACCATATCGTCGCGGCGCTGGTGCGCACCGGCCATGCCGCCGAAGCGCGGTTGATCGCCGCCGAAGCGATGACGCGGGCTGAAGCGACCGCGCCGCAATGACGCCCGCGACCGGGGACCGGCGGCTGATCGCCCTGTTCCTCGACATGCTCGCCGCCGAACGCGGCGCGGCGAAAAACACCCTGCTCGCCTATGGCCGCGATCTCGCGCAAGCCAGCGAATGGCTCGGCGGCGGGCTGGGCAGCGCCGATGCCGAGGCGCTGGCGGAACTGTCGGCACACTGGGCCGGACTGGCGCGGGCCTCGGCGGCACGCAAGGCCTCGGCCGTGCGGCAGTTCCTCGGTTTTCTGGCCAATGAAGGCCTGCGCCCCGACAATCCCGGGCGTGACCTGACGCGGCCGGTGGCGGCGCGGCCGCTGCCCAAGACGCTCGATCCGCGCGATGTCGACCGGTTGTTCGCCGCGCTGGCCGAACACCAGGCGGCGGACCCGGCCAATCCCCGCGTGCTGCGGCTGACCGCGCTGGTCGAGCTGCTCTACGGCTCCGGCTTGCGCGCCACCGAGCTGGTCTCGCTGCCGCGCCACGCCGTGCGGCCCGGGCGCGGCTTCATCATCCTCGCCGGCAAGGGCGGCAAGGAACGGCTGGTGCCGATCGGGGCGCGCGCCGATGCCGCGGTCGCGGCGCACGCCGAACGGGTGCCGGTGGCGGCGCGTTACCTGTTCGCCTCGCGCGGCGACACGCATCTGACGCGGCTACGGCTGTATCAGCTCGTCAAGGGCCTCGCCGCCGCCGCCGGCATCCCGCCCGAACGCGTCAGCCCGCATGTGCTGCGCCATGCCTTTGCCACCCATCTGCTCGAAGGCGGCGCCGATTTGCGCACCGTGCAGACCCTGCTCGGCCATGCCGATATCGCGACGACGCAGATCTACACCCATGTCGCGTCGCGGGCACTGGTCGAACTCGTCAACGCCCGCCATCCCCTCGGGGACGGCAAGCCGTGACGGCCTAGACCTTGCAGCCCTTGGCGCGCGCCGTGCCCTTCAGATAGGCGCGGCGCAGCTGGCCGGCGAGCACGGCGGCCTGGGCACGCTTCTGCGCGGCTTCGGCGCCCGAGATCTTGCGGATGAGGCCGGTACCAGGAATCAGGCTGCCGGCGACCGATTCGGCGGCGCTGAGCGCGAATTCGCCGGCGTTCTGGCCTTTTTTGGCGGCAAGGCCCGAATCGACATCGGGGCCGAGCAGTTCGGTCAGCCGGGAGATCTTCGCCTTGTACTGGCTGCACCCCTTGATGCCCTGCAACGAATAGGGGGCCTTCATCACCGCCAGCACTTCGGGCGGGATCTCCTCCTTCATCAGGTTGAAATCCTTCAATGGCTTGGTCGCGATGTTTTCGGCGGTGTTGCCGACCTTGTCGATATCGCTGACCTTGTCTTCGGGCTTGTCGGGCGCCGGTTGGGCCAGCACCGGCGCGGCCATCCCGAGCAGCAGGACCAACCCCAGGGTCCGCATCGTCGTCTTGGTATCGATCATTGCCGGTCTTTCAATAGAATCCCCCTCGCCAACGTAGGGCGGCACTCCCTGGCGCGCAACCGCGCCGCAATGCCTGTCGGCGCGCGACCGCGCCGCATCGGCGCTTGCCCCGCCCGGCGGCAGCGACTATAGCGGCGTCATCTCTACATGGGTAACCGCATGGAGGTCGGTCGGGGTCGCCCCGCCCGCCGCCCGATGTGCTTTGCAATTCAGGATCTCGTTTGACCGCTGCCGACCTTGCCGTGACGCTCGACGCCATAATCGCCCCCGTGGTCGCCGAGCTGGGCTATGATCTGGTGCGCATCCAGCTGTCGGGCAAGCCGGGCGACATGACGTTGCAGGTGATGGCCGAGGACCGGACGACGGGCCAGCTGACGCTCGGCCAGTGCGCCGAAATCAGCCGCGCACTCGACCTTCCATTGGAAGAGGCCGACCCCATTGAATCCGAATATGCGCTGGAAGTCTCGTCGCCGGGCATCGACCGGCCGCTGACCCGCCGCAGCGACTGGGAAAAATGGGCCGGGCACGAAGTGCGGTTGAAGCTCGATCCGCCGGTCGATGGCCGGGCGCGCGCGCATGGCGTGATCAGCGGTATTGAATCGGACGTGGTGACCCTCGATATCAAGAGTGTCGGGCCGGTCGCGCTGCCCTTTGCCGCGATCAGCGCCGCCAAGCTGGTGTTGACGCCAAGGCTGATCAACGCCACCCGCCCGCTCGATGCCAGCGGCGCCGACGACGTGATCGAACTGCCCGAGATTGCCGACGAAAACACCGCTGACAACGACGCCGCCGACAACGACAACGACACGACTGAGGATTGACACCATGGCCACTGCCATCACTGCCAACCGCGCCGAACTGATCGCCATCGCCGATGCCGTGGCGCGCGAAAAGTCGATCGACCGGACGATCGTCATCGAAGCGATGGAAGACGCCATCCAGCGCGCCGCCCGCGCGCGCTACGGTGCCGAAAACGACATCCGCGCCAAGATCGACCCCAAGGGCGGTGAAACCCGGCTGTGGCGCGTCCTCGAAGTCGTCGAGGAACCCGAGGATTTCTTCAAGCAGATCGACCTCAAGGGTGCCCTCAAGAAGGACAAGAACGCCGCGCTCGGCGATTTCATCGTCGATCCGCTGCCGCCGGTCGAATTCGGCCGCATCGCTGCGCAAGCGGCAAAGCAGGTCATCGTCCAGAAGGTCCGCGATGCCGAGCGTGACCGCCAGTATGAAGAATTCAAGGACCGCGCCGGCGAGATCATCACCGGCCTCGTCAAGCGCGCCGAGTTCGGGCACGTCGTGGTCGATCTCGGCAAGGCCGAAGGGGTCATCCGCCGCGACCAGCAGATCCCGCGCGAAGTGCTCAAGCCCGGTGACCGCGTCCGCGCGCTCATCGCCAGCGTGCGCCGCGAAGCCCGCGGGCCGCAGATCTTCCTGTCGCGCTCGGCCGGTGACTTCATGAAGAAGCTGTTCGCCCAGGAAGTGCCCGAAATCTATGACGGCATCATCGAGATCAAGGCCGTCGCCCGCGATCCCGGCAGCCGCGCCAAGATCGGTGTCATCAGCCGCGATTCGAGCATCGATCCGGTCGGCGCCTGCGTCGGCATGAAGGGCAGCCGCGTCCAGGCCGTCGTGCAGGAACTGCAGGGCGAAAAGATCGACATCATCCCCTGGTCGCCCGATGTCGCGACCTTCGTCGTCAACGCCCTCCAGCCCGCCGAAGTGTCGAAGGTGGTGATGGACGAGGAAGACAATCGCATCGATGTCGTCGTTCCCGATGACCAGTTGTCGCTCGCCATCGGGCGTCGTGGCCAGAATGTCCGCCTCGCGTCGCAGCTGACCGGTCGCCAGATCGACATCATGACCGAGGCCGACGAAAGCGAGCGCCGCCAGAAGGAATTCACCGAGAAATCGGCGATGTTCGAAAGCGAGCTCGATGTCGATGAAACGCTGGCGCAGCTGCTCGTTGCCGAAGGCTTCTCGGAACTCGAAGAGGTCGCCTATGTCGACCTGTCGGAAATCGCCGGCATCGAAGGCTTCGACGAAGACCTCGGCGGCGAATTGCAGAAGCGTGCCATCGAAGCGCTCGAACGTCGCGAAGCCACCGCCCGCGAGGAACGCACCGCGCTGGGAGTCGAGGACGCGCTCGCCGGTATCGAGGGCCTGACCGAAGCGATGCTCGTCGTGCTCGGCAAGAAGAACATCAAGACGCTCGACGACCTGGGCGACCTCGCCACCGACGAACTCGTTTCGAAGGCGAGCGGCGTGCTCAAGGATTTCGGCCTGTCCGAAGATGATGGCAACCGCATCATCATGGCCGCGCGCGCGCACTGGTTCGAAGATGAAACCACCGCCGGGGAGGACGCACCCGCGGATGGAACACGATGAGCATCTGACGGCTGACAAAGCCACTGCGATGGCGGTGCCGGCCCCCGGCACCGACAGCAGCGCCGCGCCCGGCGCCCACAACAGTGCCGTGCCCGGCGCCAACAGCAGCGCGGTGCCCGAACGCCGCTGCATCCTGACGGGTGCACATGGCCCGCGCGCGACGCTGATCCGGCTCGCGGTCGGCCCCGATTCGCAGGTGGCGATCGATCTGTCGACGAAATTGCCGGGGCGCGGCGCCTGGATCGTTGCCGATCGCAAGATCCTTGAAGCCGCGCTCGCCAAGGGCAAGCTGCGCGGCGCCTTGGCGCGGGCCTTCAAGGCCAATGACCTCAAGCTGCCCGATACATTGCCCGACCAGATCGCCAGCGGGCTCGAACGCCGCGCGCTCGACCGGCTGGGGCTGGAAAACAAGTCCGGTAACCTTATCTGGGGTAGCGAACGCATCGGCGAGGCCATTCTGAAGGGTAAGGTGCGCTTGTTGCTGCACGCCGGCGACGCGCGCGCCGATGGCATGGGCAAGCTCGAGGCCAAGCGCCGCGGCGCGTCGCCCGACACGATTTCGATCGTGCTGCCGGTCGGTCGGGACCAATTGTCCATGGCCCTTGGCCGCGAAAATGTTGTACACGCCGCGATATCCGACGCCGCCAGCGCTGCGCGGGTGATCGAAGCGCTGGAACGCTGGGCGGCCTTCAACGGCACGAAGGTGAGCGTAGCAGACGAGGAAGACGACCCCATCGGTTCGGCATCAGCCGACACCGGCGACGACCCGACCGGTTCGGCACATGCTGAAACCGGCAACGACCAGACCGGTTCGGCAGTTGCCGAAACCGGCATCAAAAGGCATTAGGCGCGACTGTATGAGTGACGACAACAAACCCAAGCTCGGCATGCGAGCCCCCCTCGGCCTCAACAAGGCGGTCGAAGTGGGCAAGGTGAAGCAGAGCTTCAGCCATGGCCGCACCAAGCAGGTGGTCGTGGAAGTGAAGCGCGCGCGCGTGCTGCATCGCCCGGGTGATCCGGCGCCGGTGGAAACGCCGCCCGCGCCGCCGCCGGTTGTCGCAACGCCCGCGCCGGCGCCCGTCGTGCCGGCCCCCCAGCCCGTGGCCGCAGCCCCGGCGCCCGCTCCGGTGCGCGCCGAACCCGCGCCGCTGCCGGTTGTCGAACGCGCCCCGCCGTTGCCGCCGGCACAAGGTTTCCGCCCGGTCGAACGCGCACCGGCCCCCAAGCCGCCCGAAGCCAAGGTGGAGACGCCGGCTCCGGTCGCAGCGCCCGCTGCGGTCGTCGCCCCTGCTCCGGCCCCAGTCGTCGCCTCGGCGCCGGCCCCGGTTGCTGCCCCCGCTCCGGCCCCGGTCGCCGCCCCCGTCCCGGCTCCTGTCGCGGCAGCCGCCGTCGCCAGACCGACCGCCGCGCCGGCGCGCCCCGCCGCGCGCCCGGCCGCCCGGGCTCCCGAGCCGCGCCGCGTGCCGCCGCGTGACAATCTCACGCCGCAGGAACGGCTGGCGCTGATGCTGCGCCAGGCCGAGGAAGACCGGCTGCGCGCCGCCGAGGAAGCCCGCATCCGCGAGGAAGCCGCCAAGGCCGAAGCCGCCGAGATCGAGCGCCAGCGCATCGAGGACAAGCGGGCACGCGAGGAAGAACTCGCCACCCGCCCCGATCCGGTGGTTTCCGATACCCCGATGACCCTTGTCGAACTCGACGAGGAAGAGGAACGGCTTCGCGTCCGCGCCCTGCCGGGCCGCAAGCCCGATCTCGCCGCCAAGCCGGCGCGCCTGCGCATGGGCGATGATCGCCGCCAGTCGGGCAAGCTGACCGTCACCCGCGCGCTCGAATCGGACGATTCGGTGCGCACCCGCTCGCTGGCGGCGCTGCGCCGTTCACGCGAAAAGGAACGCGGCAAGCTGGGTTCGCAGGCCAAGCAGGTTAAGGACGTCACCGTTCCGGACCGCATCACCGTCGCCGAACTGGCGCACCGCATGGCCGAACGCACCCCCAATGTCGTGCGCCTGCTCGCCCGCATGGGCATGCCGGCCGCCGCGGTCGATGAAATCGACCAGGATACCGCCGAACTGGTGCTCAACGAATTCGGCCACAACATCGTCCGCGTCAGCGAATCCGACGTTGAAATCGGCATGGTCGGCGAAGCCGATGTCGATGATCACCTGCTGCCGCGGCCGCCGGTCGTCACGATCATGGGCCATGTCGATCACGGCAAGACCTCGCTGCTCGATGCGCTGCGCGGCACCAATGTCGTGAAGGGCGAAGCCGGCGGCATCACCCAGCACATCGGCGCCTACCAGATCACGACGAAGGCGAAGGACAAGATCACCTTCCTCGACACGCCGGGTCATGAAGCCTTTACCCAGATGCGTGCCCGCGGTGCGTCGATCACCGATATCGTCGTGCTCGTCGTCGCCTGGGATGATGGCATCATGCCGCAGACGATCGAAGCCATCCAGCACACCAAGGCGGCCGGCGTGCCGATGATCGTGGCCATCAACAAGATGGACAAGGCCGGGGCCAATGCCGAAAAGATCCGCACCGCGCTGCTCCAGTACGACGTGCAGGTCGAAGCGATGGGCGGCGAAGTCCAGGATGTCGAAGTGTCGGCGACCCAGAAGACCGGGCTCGACGAACTGATCGACAAGATCCTGCTCCAGGCCGAAATCCTCGAACTCAAGGCCAATCCCGATCGTGCCGCCGAAGGCACCGTCATCGAAGCGCGGCTCGACAAGGGCAAAGGCCCCTTGGCGACGGTGCTCGTGCGCCGCGGCACGCTCAAGCGTGGCGACATCTTCGTGATGGGCCAGGAATGGGGCAAGGTTCGCGCGCTGGTCGATGACACCGGCGCCCAGATCAAGGAAGCGCTGCCGTCCGTCCCGGTCGAAGTGCTCGGCCTGACGGGCGTACCAGCCGCCGGTGACCCGGTGACGGTCGTCGAAAGCGAAGCCCGCGCCCGCGAAGTCGCCGAATATCGTGCCGCGCTGGTCAACGCCAAGCGCATCGAGCAGGAACCGGCGAACCTCGAAACCATGTTCAGCGTCCTGCGTGCCGCCAAGGCGCAGACCTATCCGCTGGTCATCAAGGCCGATACGCAAGGCTCGGCCGAAGCGATTGCCGGGGCGGTCAACAAGATCTCGACCGATCTCATCAAGGCCAAGGTGCTGTTGTCGTCGGTCGGCGGCATCACCGAATCGGACGTGACGCTGGCCAAGGCGAGCGGTGCGCCGATCATCGGCTTCAACGTCCGTGCCAATGCCAAGGCCCGCGAAATCGCCCAGCGCGATGGCGTGGCGCTGAAATATTACGACGTCATCTACGACCTGATCGACGATGTGAAGGCGGCGATGGCCGGGCAGCTCGGCCCCGAACTGCTCGAAAATGTCGTCGGCCGTGCGCTGGTCCTCGAAGTCTTCCAGGCCGGCAAGACCGGCAAGGCAGCCGGGATCCGGGTCACCGAAGGCTTCATCAAGAAGGCCCTGCGCGCCCGCGTCATGCGCGACGATGTCATCATCTACAATGGCTCGATCGCGTCGCTGCGGCGGTTCAAGGAAGACGTCGCGGAGGTCAAGTCGGGCTTCGAATGCGGGATCACCATCGAGGGGTCTTCGGACGTCAAGCCGGGCGATATCGTCGAGACGTTCGAAGTGGAGAGCCGCGAGCGGACATTGTAGGGCGCAAGCCCGGCCAGCGACGGGCTCCCGCCAAAGTATTACTTTGGCGGGAGCCCGGGGCGGCGCGCGCTCCTGCGCGCCGATCTCGTCTGACGTCACACCGCGGCTTTGCCGCGGTGCCTCCCCGCGACAAGCCTGCCCCGCTTCCCTCCCAAACCGTTAAAGACTAGAATAGCCCATGGCCCGCGCTACCCCCGACTCCCAAGGCCGCTCGATCCGCTTGCAGCGCATCGGCGAACAGGTCCGCCACGCCATTGCCGGGGTGATCGGCCGCGGCGAATTGCGCGATGAACTGCTCCAGCGCACCATCGTGTCGGTGAGCGAGGTCCGCGTCACCGCCGATCTGCGCCACGCGACGGTGTTCATCAAGGCGCTGGGCGGCGGCGATGACCAGGCCGTCGTCAAGGCGCTGGCGAGCCATGCCAAATATCTGCGCGGCGAAGTCGCCCGCCAGATGGCGACGAAATACACCCCCGACCTGCGCTTTCGCCCCGATGAAAGCTATGATGCCGGGGCGCGCATCGATGCGATCCTGCGGCGCCCGTCGATCGCCCGCGATCTCGAACCCGAAGCCCGCCTGCCGCAGCTTTCCGATGACGAGGATGGCGACGAATGAAGGCGCGCGGCGGCTTTCCCGCACCGGCCGGGACGTCGCGGTGATCGAGCGGCTGTTCGTGCCGCTTGCCACGGGCGACCTGCGGCTCGAACCGCTTGGCGAGGAACACCGTGAAGCGCTGCGCCAAGCTTGCGCGCAGGACCAGGACATCTGGCACATCTATCCCTACTCGATGCTCGGCGCGCATTTCGACCCAGCGTTTGACACGATGCTCGACGGCGCACGGCATTGCTATGCCGTCTTCGATCACGACGTGCTGGTCGGCTGCACGAGCTGGTATGCGCTCGATGCCCCCAACAAGGCCGTCGCCATCGGCAGCACCTTCATCGTGCCGGCGGTGCGCGGTGGCCCCTTCAACCTGCGGCTCAAGCGGCTGATGATCGAACATGCCCGTGCCTGCGGGATCGTGCGGATCGTCTTCGATGTCGATACGCGCAACACCCGCTCGGCGGCAGCGATCCGCAAGCTGGGGGCAAAGCTCGATGGCGTGTTGCGCCAGAACCGCATCACCTGGACGGGCCATGTCCGCGACACGGCGGTCTATTCGTTGCTGCCGGGCGAAGAATCGCCAGCGCTGAAGGAGGCAAGATGATCATCCTGCTGTTCGTCGTCACCGCCAATGTCGCCATTCCGCGCGTCGACCAGGGCAATATCCAGGGCTGGCAGGTGCCGACGGCAAACACCGTCTATCTGCAGGACCGCGGCAAGAAATGGTATCGCGCCGATATGAGCGGCGCCTGTGTCCGCCCCGATTTCAACGGCCGGCTGGGTTTTCGCACCGGCCCCGGCGGGCGGCTGGAGACGGGCTCGCAGATCGTGTCGCGCAGCGGGCCCTGCACGATCAGGTCGCTCACCGCCATCGCTGGCCCGCCGGCGAAGAAGTGACCGACACAGGCTTTAATGCTATGCAATGCCATGCGCCGCGCTGAAACCACTGCCTTGCTTGCTGCCCAGGCCGATGCGCTGCGCGCATTGGGTGTCGGCGCGCTTTATCTGTTCGGATCGACAGCGCGCGATGAAGCCCTGAGCGACAGTGATATCGACCTGTTCTTCGACCCAAGCCGTCTTGGCCTCAGCCTGTTCGATGTGATGGACCTGCGTGACCGGTTAAGCAGCATGCTGAGGCGCCGCGTCGATGTCATGACACGCACCTCGCTGCACCCCTATTTGCGCCCGCGCATCGAGGCCGAGGCCGTTCGGATCTTTTGATGGCGCGACGCTCGCAACGGCTGCGGCTCCTCGACATGGCGGCGCAAAGACTCAAGGATTGAGCATTTCCCTTCCCCCCCTCAACGGCTGGCTCATCCTCGACAAACCGCTCGGCCTGTCATCGGCGCAGGGGGTTGCAGCCGTGAAGCGCATCCTGCGCGGTGTCGGCATCCGGCCCGACCGCATCGGCCATGGCGGCACGCTCGATCCGTTGGCCACCGGCGTGCTGCCGATCGCCATCGGGGAGGCGACCAAGCTCGCCGGGCGGATGCTCGATGCCACCAAGGGCTATGACTTTACCGTCAAATGGGGCGAAGCGACGACCACCGAGGACGCCGAGGGCGAGGTCATTGCCCGCTCCGATGCGCGCACCGATGCCGCCGCCATCGCCGCCGTGCTGCCGCGCTTCACCGGGCCGATCGACCAGGTGCCGCCGGCCTATTCGGCGCTGAAGATCGATGGCAAGCGCGCCTATGCGCTGGCACGGGCGGGCGAGACCGTGGAACTCGCGACAAGGCACGTCACCATCCTGCAACTGGACCTTGTTGCCAGCGACTCCGACAGCGCCACCTTCTCGGCCACCGTGTCGAAGGGCACCTATATCCGTAGCCTGGCGCGCGATCTCGCGCTGGCGCTCGGCACCGTCGGCCATGTTGCCATGTTGCGGCGCACCCGGGCCGGGCCTTTCGCCCTCGAACACGCGATATCGCTGGACAAATTCGAAGGATCGGTGCAGGGGGCAGCCCTTGAACAGGTCATCCTGCCACTGATGGCGGGGCTGGACGACATCCCGGCTCTCGCTGTTGATCCCGACGAAGCGGCGGCACTCCGACAGGGGCGCAGGCTTTCCGGGCACCCTGCCAAACCCGGCACCTATCTCGCCTGCAACGGCTCTGTTCCCGTGGCGCTGGTCGAGATCGACCTTTCGGAGGTCCGGGTCCTGCGCGGGTTCAATCTATAGCCCATTGGGCTGCAACCAAGGAGTATCCGATGTCGATTACCGCAGAACGCAAGGCCGACGTCATCAAGGGCAATGCCCGCGCCGCCAACGACACGGGTTCGCCCGAAGTCCAGGTCGCCATCCTTTCGGAGCGCATTGCCAACCTGACCGAACATTTCAAGACGCATGCCAAGGACAATCACAGCCGTCGCGGCCTGCTCGTCCTTGTCAACAAGCGCCGCTCGCTGCTCGATTATCTCAAGAAGATCGACAGCCAGCGCTACACCGATCTCATCGCGAAGCTCGGGCTGCGCAAGTAACCCAGGCCAAGTAACCCGAAAGGCCCCTGCTGCGGGGCC
>JBILPK010000091.1:0-13230 GCA_044373875.1 Polymorphobacter sp. | reverse complement strand
TTATCTGGGCGAAACCGTCACCCAGGCGGTCATCACCGTGCCGGCCTATTTCAACGACGCCCAGCGCCAGGCCACCAAGGACGCCGGCAAGATCGCCGGCCTCGAAGTGCTGCGCATCATCAACGAACCCACCGCCGCGGCGCTCGCCTATGGCCTCGACAAGAAGACCGAAGCCAAGACCGTTGCCGTCTACGATCTCGGCGGCGGCACCTTCGACGTGTCGATCCTCGAACTCGGCGATGGCGTCTTCGAAGTGAAGTCGACCTCGGGCGACACCTTCCTCGGCGGTGAGGATTTCGATGCCAAGCTCGTCGAATTCCTTTCGGCCGATTTCAAGAAGTCGGAAGGCATCGACCTTACGAAGGACAAGCTCGCTCTGCAGCGCCTCAAGGAAGGCGCCGAAAAGGCCAAGATCGAGCTGTCGTCGTCGGCCTCGACCGAAGTCAATCTGCCGTTCATCACGGCGGATGCGACCGGGCCGAAGCACCTCGTCAAGACGATCACCCGCACCGATCTCGAAAAGCTCGTCCTCGACCTCATCGAGCGCACCCGCAAGCCGTGCCTCGATGCGATCAAGGAAGCCGGCGTCAAGACCTCCGAAATCGATGAAGTCATCCTCGTCGGCGGCATGACCCGCATGCCGCGCGTCCGTGCCTTTGTGAAGGAATTGTTCGGCAAGGAGCCCAACACCAGCGTCAACCCCGATGAAGTCGTCGCCATGGGCGCCGCCATCCAGGCCGGGGTGTTGCAGGGCGATGTCAAGGACGTGCTGCTGCTCGACGTGACGCCGCTGTCGCTCGGCATCGAAACGCTCGGCGGGGTCTTCACCCGCATGATCGACCGCAACACGACGATCCCGACCAAGAAGTCGCAGACTTATTCGACCGCCGATGACAACCAGTCGGCCGTGACGATCCGCGTCTTCCAAGGCGAGCGCGAAATGGCGGCGGACAACAAGATGCTCGGCCAGTTCGATCTCGTCGGCATCCCGTCGGCACCGCGCGGCATTCCACAGATCGAAGTCACCTTCGACATCGATGCCAACGGCCTTGTCGCGGTCAACGCCAAGGACAAGGGCACCGGCAAGGAACAGCAGATCCGCATCCAGCCGTCGGGCGGCCTGTCGAAGGACGACATCGAACAGATGGTCAAGGACGCCGAAAAGTTCGCCGAGGAAGACAAGAAGCGCCGCGCCGTGGCCGAAGCCCGCAACCAGGCCGACAGCCTGGTGCACAGCACCGAGCGCCAGCTTGTCGAACATGGTGACAAGATCGGCGCCGATGTGAAGGCCGAGATCGAAACCGCCATCACCGACCTGAAGGCGATTCTCGACAGCGGCGACGCCGATGCACTGGTTGCCAAGACCGCCACGCTTTCGGCGGCGGCGATGAAGCTGGGCGAAGCGATCTACAGCGCCGAACAGGCCGCTGCTGCCTCGCCGGGTGCCGAAGCGCCCAAGGACGACAATGTCGTCGACGCCGAATTCTCGGATGTCGAGGACGACAAGAAGTAAGCGATCGATTCCCCTCCCGGCAACGGGAGGGGTTGGGGGTGGGAAGTGCCGTCGGGGGTCGGCGCCGTCGTCTCTGGCACAGCCCACCCCCGGCCCTCCCGTCAGGGGTACCCATCAAAGTGATATTTTGATGGGGCCCGATCGGGAGTGGAGAAGTAAGGCCCGATGAGCACCGAAATCGATTATTACGAACTGCTGGAATGCCAGCGCGGCGCCGATGATGCGGCGCTGAAATCATCCTATCGCCGGCTCGCGATGAAATGGCACCCGGACAAGAATCCCGGCGATGCCGCTGCCGAACAGCGTTTCAAGGCGATTTCCGAAGCCTATGACGTGCTCAAGGACCCCCAGAAGCGCGCCGCCTATGATCGCTATGGCCATGCCGCCTTCACCAGCCAAGGCGGCGGTGGCGGCGCCGGTTTCGGCGCGCAGGATTTCGGCGGCTTTTCCGACATTTTCGAAAACATCTTCGGCGAATTCATGGGGGGCGGCGGCGGCCGCCAGCAGCGCGGCCGCGGCGGCGCCACCCGCGGCCAGGACCTGCGCTACGATCTCGAAATGACGCTGGAGGAAGCCTTTGCCGGCAAGGCGGCGACGCTGACGGTCGAAGTCGCCGCCAAGTGCGAACCCTGCGACGGCAGCGGCGCCAAGCCGGGCACCTCGGCGCGGGCGTGCAGCACCTGCGGCGGCCAGGGCCGCGTCGCGATGCGCCAGGGCCTGTTCACCGTCGAGCGCACCTGCCCCGCCTGCCAGGGCACCGGTCAGGTCATCGCCGATCCGTGCGACAGCTGCCGCGGCGCCGGGCGCGTCGAAAAGGAAAAGACGCTCAACGTCAACGTGCCGCGCGGCGTCGATGATGGCACCCGCATCCGCGTCGCCGGCGAAGGCGAGGCCGGATCACGCGGCGGCCCGACCGGCGACTTGTACATCTTCGTCCACCTGAAACCCCATCCGGTCCTCAAGCGTGATGGCACGACGCTGTTCGCCATCGCCCCGATTTCGATCACCACGGCGGCACTGGGCGGCGAGATCGAGGTCCCCGGGCTCGACCAGGAAGTCGCTGTGGTGCGCGTGCCGCACGGCACCCAGACCGGCAAGCAGTTCCGCGTCCGCGGTCGCGGCATGCCGGCACTGAATGGCGGCCAGGCCGGTGGCGGCTTCGGCGATCTCGTCGTCCAGGTCGAGGTCGAGACGCCGGTGAAGCTGACCAAGCGGCAGCGCGAGCTGCTCGAGGAATTCCAGACACTCGAAGCAGCCGAAGGCGGCAAGAACAACCCGCGCCAGGAAGGCTTTTTCGCCAAGCTCAAGGATGCCTGGAACGAGCTGACCGACTGATGCGGCTGCAGAGTCGCCGCATCCTCGTCACCGGCGCCGCCAACGGGCTGGGGCTGGCCTGCGCGACGCGCTTCATCGCCGAAGGCGCGCGCGTGTTGCTCGCCGATATCGACGCGACCAACGGCTCGGCGGCCGCCGCCGCGCTGGGCGATCGGGCCGCGTTCATCGCCTGCGATGTCGCCCGCCGCGCCGATATCGCCGTCGCCATCGATGCCTGCATGGCACGCTGGGGCGGCATCGACGTGCTGGTCAACAACGCCGGCATCGCGCCGCGCGGCGATATCCTGACCACCGACGAGGATTTGTTCGACCGGGTGCTCGCGATCAACCTCAAGGCGGCATTCCACGCCATCCAGCTGGCCGCGCCGCACATGATCGCGGCGGGACGCGGCGTCGTCATCAACATGAGCAGCGTCAACGCCGTGCTGACCATCCCGACCCTGCTCGCCTATAATGTCGCCAAGGGCGGGCTCAACCAGCTGACGCGCAACACCGCCGTCGCGCTGGCGCCGCACGGCATCCGCGTCTGCGGCATCGGCCCGGGCACGATCCTGACCGACCTGGCGAAGCATGCGGTGCTGTCCGACGACGACGCGCGCCGCATGATCCTGTCGCGCACGCCGCTCGGCCGCGCCGGCGAACCCGCCGAAATCGCCGCCATCGCCGCCTTCCTGGCCAGCGACGACGCCTCGTACATCACCGGCGAGACCATCTATGCCGATGGCGGTCGGCTGGGCCTCAACTATACCGTGCCGGTGGAATAGCCCGGTAGCCAGCGCCGCCGCGACGTGCCAAAGCGCGCCAGCATTGTAACGGAGCTTATGCGATGATCGACGCCGAATGGTGGGACTATGACGACGCCACCGAACTAGCCGAAGCCGTCGCCGGCGATGTCGGCTTCATCATCGAGCAGGCGCTGGAAGCCCGCGGCCGCGCCATCGTCGCGCTGCCCGGCGGCGAAACCCCCAGGGAAGCGCTCGGCCTGCTCGCCGCGCGCAAGATCGAATGGGCCGATGTCACCATCGTGCCGACCGACGATCGCCTGGTGCCGCCGACCGACCCGCGCTCGAACGTCGGGATGCTCGCCAAGCTGTTCCTGCCCAGGCGCGCCCGCGTCGTGCCGCTGTGCGCCGGGGAGACCGACCCGATGCTCGCCGGCCGCGCCGCCGATGAACGCCTCGCCGATCTCGAATGGCCGCTCGATCTCGCCTGGCTCGGCGTCGGCGCCGATGGCCATGTCGCCTCGATCTTCCCGGGCCCCGATTATGACGGCGCCTTGAACGGCCCCAAGGTGCGCCGCGCCATGGGTATCCGCCCCGATCCGATGCCCGCCGACATGCCGGTCAACCGCGTCACGCTGACCAAATCGGCGCTGGTATCGGCACGCACCGTCACGCTGGTGCTGACCGGCAAGGACAAGCGCAAGCTCGTCGAAAAGGCACTCAAGGACGGCGCGTCGAGCAACCTGCCGATCGGGCGGCTGCTGGCGGACCTCGAGATGGACATCGATATCCACTGGTGCGCGTGACCGCAGCGGGGTGCACTACATCCGGAACACCCCGTACCCCGGCTCCGGAATCGGCGCATTGAGCGCTGCCGAAATGCACATCCCCAGCGCATTGCGCGTATCCGTCAGCCCCAGCACGCCATCGTCCCACAACTCGGACGTGGCGTGCCAGGCGCTGGCCTGGTCGCGGTAATCGGCGATCACCGGATCGCGAATCGCCGCGACATCTTCGGGCGACAGCGTCCGCCCCTCGCGCTGCAACTGGCGGATCTTGACCTCGGACAGCACGTCCGCCGCCTGTTCCGCCCCCATCACCCCCACCTGCGATTGCGGCCAGGAGAACATGAAGCGGCTGTCGAAGGCCCGCCCCGACATGCCATAGGTGCCGGCGCCGAAGCTGGCATTGGCGTTCAAGGTGAACTTGGGCACGCTGGCGCCCGACACCGCCATGATCATCTTGGCGCCATCCTTGGTGATACCGCCGCGTTCATAGGCCTGGCCGACCATGAAGCCGGTGATGTTCTGCAAAAACAGCAAGGGCGTGCGGTCCTTGTCGCACAGCTGGATGAAATGCGTGCCCTTCAGCGCCGAATCGGAAAACAGCACGCCGTTGTTGGCGAGGATGCCGACCTTGTAGCCATGGATGCGGGCAAAGCCGCACACCAGCGTCGGCCCGAACGCCGGCTGATATTCGTGAAAGCGGCTGCCATCGACGAGCCGCGCGATGACCTCGCGCATGTCGAACTGGCTGCGATGCTCGCGCGGCACGATGCCGTAAAGCTCCTCCGGGTCATAATGCGGCGGCTCGGCCGGCTGCCAGTCGATGATGGTCTTTGGCCGCGGTGACAGCGCCGCCATGATCTCGCGGGTGATGGCGATGCCGTGCGCCTCGCTCGCCGCCGGATAATCGGCGACCCCCGAGACGCTGGTGTGCATCGCCGCGCCGCCGAGATCCTCGACACTCACCACCTCGCCGGTCGCCGCCTTGACCAAGGGCGGACCGCCGAGAAAGATCGCGCCGGTGCCATTCACGATCACCGAATAATCGCTGAGCGCAGGAATATAGGCGCCCCCCGCCGTGCAATGCCCGAGCACCAGCGCCACCTGCGGCACGCCCATCTTCGACAGGATCGACTGGTTGCGGAAAATCCGCCCGGCGTGCTGGCGATCGGGAAACAGATCGGCCTGCAACGGCAGGAACCCCCCCGCCGAATCGCAGAGATGGATGACCGGCAGGCGGTTCTCGATGGCGATATCGAGCGTCCGTACGATCTTCTTGACGCTCAGCGGATACCAGGCGCCGCCCTTCACGCTCGCATCATCGGCGTGGATGATCACTTCCTTGCCGCCGACGATGCCGATGCCCGAAACCTGGCCGGCGCCGGGCACATCGCCGCCATAGGCGCGGTTGGCGGCGAGCGTCGACAGCTCCAGAAACGGCGTGCCCGGATCGAGCAGCGCTTCGATCCGGTCGCGCACGAACATCTTGCCCTGGCGCGCCAGCCGCTCGCGATCGCGCGCCGGCCGGTCATGCCGCGCGGCGCGCTGGCGCTCGCCGAGATCGGCGGCAATCGCGCGATTGGCCGCGGCGTTGGCGGCAAAATCGGCGCTGCGCGGATCGATGCGGGTGTCGATACGGCGCATCAGCCGGCCTCCCCTTCCAGCGTCGCCAGCAACGCATCACGATCGAACACCGCACCGACGCCATAAGCCAGCGTCGCCACCACCCCGGCGCGCGGTGCCCGAATCGCGGTTTCCAGCTTCATGCTTTCGATGACCAGCACGGCATCCCCCGCCGCAACGACATCGCCGACCGCCACATTAACCGCAATCACCGAACCCGGCATCGGCGCGCGCATCACATCGCCGCCGCCCCCCCCCGCCGCCTCGGCAAGATGCCCCACGGCATCGCGCCATTCAAGCCGGTGTGCGGCGCCATTGATGTGGACCCACAGCGCTTCGCCATCACGCGCCGTCACTACCGGCCAACGCGCGTCACCAACCCACAGCTGGTCACCTTCGAGCCGAACCGCGCGGCCATCGGCAAGGCGATAGCCCAAGGCCGCATTGCCCGCGAGGCCGGCGGCGTGCGCGATGCCGTCGATCAAAATGAAGCCAGTCATAAGAAAGTGGGCCTCCGGTGGCTGGGGCCGGCGGCCCCAGA
Source organism: Polymorphobacter sp. (assembly GCA_044373875.1). Classification (GTDB taxonomy): domain Bacteria; phylum Pseudomonadota; class Alphaproteobacteria; order Sphingomonadales; family Sphingomonadaceae; genus Sandarakinorhabdus. The sequence continues at coordinate 6,711 of JBILPK010000091.1, read as the reverse complement.
CCCCGATTGATTCTTGGGGCCTTTCATGTCCGCCACGCCCCCATCGCCGCGTGCAGCGCCGGCACCGCATCAGCCGCACGCCGCGCCTCCGCACTGTGCAGCAGCGCCAGTGCCAGCAGCGCGTCGCGCGCCACAGGTTCAGGCTCGGCGAGCAGATCGGCGCGGTCGCCGATCAGCCCGGTGTGCAGCCGCCCGGCGACCACATCGGGGTCGGCGAGCAGGCGGCGCAGCCAGGCGATGTTGGTCTCGACCCCGAGCAGCACCAGCCCCGCCAGCGCTGCATCGGCCGCCGCCAGCGCTTCGGCGCGCGTCGCGCCATGGACGATCAGCTTGCCGAGCAGCGAATCATAGGCCGGCGTCACCATGCCGCCCGGCGCCACCCCCATGTCGCAGCGCGCGCCCGCCGGCAGCGCCAGATGCAGCACCGGGCCGGTCGTCGGCGCGAAATCACGCCCCGGGGCTTCGGCGCAGATGCGCAGTTCGATGGCATGGCCCGCCCGCGTCACATCGCCCTGCGCAAAGCCCAAGGGCTCGCCGCGCGCGATGCGGATCTGGTCGGCGACCAGGTCGCGCCCGGTGATCGCCTCGGTGACCGGATGCTCGACCTGCAACCGCGTGTTCATTTCGAGAAAATAGAAGGACCCGTCCGCCCCCATGATGAATTCGACCGTGCCGGCGTTGCGATACCCCGCCGCCGCCGCGATGCCGACCGCGGCGTCGCAGATCCGCGCGCGCAGCCTGTCATCGAGCGCCGGGCTGGGCGCCTCCTCAACGACTTTCTGGAAGCGACGTTGCAGCGAACATTCGCGTTCGAACAGATGCACGACCCCGCCATGGGCATCGCCGAGCACCTGCACCTCGATATGCCGCGGCCGTTCGACATAGCGTTCGACGAACAGCCGGCCATCGCCAAAATAGCGCAGCCCTTCCGATCGCGCCCGCGCCAGCTCGGCATCGAGATCGGCCATATCCCGCACGATGCGCATGCCCTTGCCGCCGCCGCCGGCGCTGGGCTTGATGAGCAAGGGCGGCCCTAGCGCCCGCGCCGCTGCGGCAAAGCCGGCAGGGTCGTCATCCTCGACAACCCCCGGCGCCACCGGAAAACCTCGCGCCGCGACGAACGCCCGCGCTCGCACCTTGTCGCCCATCAGCCGGATGACCTCGGGCGGCGGGCCGATGAAGACCAGCCCGGCGGCGGCCACGGCGGCGGCAAAATCGGCATTTTCAGCAAGAAAGCCATAGCCCGGATGGATCGCCCCTGCCCCCATGGCGCGCGCCGCCGCGATGATCTGCGCGCCATCGAGGAACGCCGCCACCGGCGTCGGCCCGGTCAGGAAGCGCACATCATCGGCAAGCGCCAGCGCCGGCGCCCCGGCATCATCGGCATGGGAGACGAGCAGCGCGCGCAGCCCCAGCGCGCGCACGCTGCGCAGGATGCGCGCCGCAATCTCGCCGCGGTTGGCGACCAGCACGGCGTCGAACCCGGTCATGGCGCGCAACCTTCGACGAGCTGCGCCACCAGCCGCGCCGCCGCTTCGCGCGGGTCGTACCTTGTGTCGCCATCGAGGAAGCGCCAGCCGATATGTTCCATGCCGCCGAACACCAGGTCGCGGAACAGCCGGTCATCGAGATCGGCGCGGCATTCCCCCGCCGCTCGCCCGACGCGGACGATGCCGGTCAGCACCGCGGCATAACGCCGGGTCAAATCATGGATCGGCGAGCCGAGATAATCGCCGGCGTCGCGGGTCTGGCGCAGGAACAGCCTGCACAGCGATGGATCATCGACCATCGTCTGGAAATGCGTCTTCGTCAGCGCCCGCAACTGCGCGGCAAAACCGCTCTCGGCCGCGACCGCGGCCCCCGCCCGATCGATCAGTTCCTCGAAGAACCGCGCCAGCACCGCCAGCAGCAGCGCGCGCTTGTCGGCGAAATAACGGTAGAGCAGCCCGTCCGACACCCCGGCGCCGCGCGCGATGCCAGCGATCGACGCGGCCTCGAAACCGAAATCGGCAAAGCTGCGCCGCGCCGCCGCCAGCAACTGGTCCTCGCGCAGGCGGCGGCTCTGGTCGGTCAGGCGCGGCATCGGGCTCCCTTGTGGCTTGGCAGGGCAGGCGAACCGGCATAAGCTGAACGCAATTCATTTTGGCGTCAACATGGGGAAATCGCAGCTATGGCAACCGCAGCAGCCGGCTATCCGCAAAACCGTGCCGCCAGCCCCTATGGCCTGACCGCCGACCAGCAGGAAATCCTCGATACCGCCACCGGCGTTGCCCGCGATGTCTTCGCCCCGCTCGCCCGGCGCATGGATGACGAGGAATATTGGCCGCCCGAAACCATGCCCGAACTGGCGCGCATGGGGTTCCTGGGCGTCACCGTCTCCCCCGATTATGGTGGCGCCGGCAGCGACTTGTTCACCTCCGGCCTGATCATGCAGGGGCTGGCGCGACACAATCATGCAACGGCGCTCAGCTACGTCGCCCACGAGAATCTGTGCGTCAACAACATCGCCCGCAATGCCAGTGAAGCGCTGAAGCGCCGCTACCTCCCCGGCCTGTGCGACGGCTCGCTCGTCGGCGCGCTCGGCCTGACCGAGCCTGGCGCCGGTTCGGACGCGCTCGGATCGATGGCGACGACAGCGCGCCGCGAAGGCGACAATTACATCCTCAACGGCCGCAAGCTCTACATCACCAACGGCCCCGTCGCCGATATCGTGCTGGTCTATGCCAAGACCGACAAGAGCGCCGGCCACAAGGGCATTTCCGCCTTCATCGTCGAAACCACCGCGCCGGGGTTCAAGGTAGCGCAAAAGCTCGACAAGATGGGCTTTCGCGGTTCCCCCACCGCCGAACTGGTCTTCGACGATTGCATCGTCCCCGCCGCCAACCTCGTCGGCGCCGAAAACAAGGGCGTCGGCATCGTCATGTCGGGGCTCGATCTCGAACGCGCCACCGTCGCCATGATCAACATCGGCATGGCCGAGCGGGCCTTCGAACTGGCGCTCGATTATTGCAAGACCCGCCGGCAATTCGGCAAGGCGATCGGCGAATTCCAGCTCGTCCAGGGCAAGCTGGCGGAAATGTATGTCGGGGTCGAAACCGCGAAAACCTTCGCCTATCGCGCGCTCGCCGCCTGCAACGATGCCGATGAAGCCGATGCCGGGCGCGGCGAGCTCCACATGCTCACCGCCGCCTCGATTCTCTATGCTGCCGAGGCCTGCACGCGGGTGATCACCGATGCGGTGCAACTGTTCGGCGGTGCCGGCTATATGCGCGAAACCGAGATCAACCGGCTGTATCGCGCCACCAAGCTGCTCGAAATCGGCGCCGGCACGTCGGAAATCCGCAAGATCATCATCGCGGGAGAATTGCTGCGCTAATCGACAGGGTCTCCAAAGCCGTCTGGCCCTTTGCGTAACCGCGGCCTATCATGGCTGCGCACAGGGGGCAGGACAATTGGCCGAACAATACGACACAACAGCGTCGGCAGATCCATTGCCGCAGGCAGAACCATTGCCGCCCACGCTCGCCGCCATCGGTGATCTCGACGATATCGACCAGCGCATCATCGCCGCGATGCGCAAGAACGGCCGCATCGCCAATCGCGAACTGGCGCGCGAAGTCGGCGTCAACGAAGCCACCGTCCGCTCGCGGCTGCGCCGGCTGGAGGACAGCAACACCGTCCGCGTCGTCGCGATGCGCGATCTCGAGGCGATGGGCTATGGCTGCCTTGCCGCGGTCGGCGTGCAGGTCAAGGGCCACAGCGCCGCCGATGTCGGGCGGCGGCTGGCGGAACTGCCCGAAGTCATTACCGTCAATGTCGTCATCGGCGAACATGACCTTGAGGTGCAGCTTGTCGCCACCGATCTCGCCCATCTCGAAATGCTGCTCACCGACCGGCTGGCGCATGTGCCGGGAGTCGATCGCCTGATCCCGGGTCTGGCGCTCAAGGTCCTCAAATACAACACCGAATGGGCGCCGTTATGAGCAAGGCCATCCCGCTCGACGCCATCGACCACAAGATCATCGAGACATTGGGCATCGACGCCCGCGTCTCGAACCGCGAGATCGGCCGCGCGCTCGGCCTGACCGAGGGCACCATCCGCACCCGGCTGAAGCGCCTGCTCGACAACCGCGTCATCCAGGTCGCCGCGATCACCAACACCGGCCGCTTGCAGAACCCGATGCTCGCCTATCTGTGGGTGGAAGCCGACAGCGCCGGCGATATCGAGGCGCTGGCGAAAGCGATGGCGGCACTGCCCGAGATCGGCTTTGTCGCCACCATGCTCGGCCGCGCCGAAGTGATGGCGATGACGCTGGTCGAAAACAGCAATGTGCTTACCGAATTTCTCCACCAGACTATCGACAAGATCCCCGGCGTGCGCCGCGTCCGCTACAGCCTGGGGCAGAATTTCATCAAGCATGATTTCCACTGGTGCGCGCTGATCGACCCGGCATGACCAAGGCCGGCATCCGCGCGCTCAACCATGTCGGGCTGACCGTCGCCAGCATGGACGCCAGCCTCGCCTTCTACACCGCGATCTTCGACGTTACGGTCCACGGCCCCTGGCAGCATGATGGCCCCGGCGTCGGCCTGGTCACCGGCTATCCGGGGTGCAGCACCAGCCAGGCCTTCCTCGATTTCGGCGTGCCCGGCCAGTTGATCGAGCTGATCGAATACCAGGGCGGCGGCGTGCCGATCGACGCCGCCAACGGCAATGCCGGCGCGGTGCATTTCTGCATCGTGGTGGACGATGTCGACGCGCTTTACGCCGACCTGTCGGCGCGCGGCCACCGCTTCGTCTCGCGGCCGTTCAGCACGCCCGACAATCCGCATTTCTGCGGGAAGCTGGTTTATCTCATCGACCCCGATGGCATCCGCATCGAATTGTTCGAGCCGCGAGGGTGAAGGGGGCCTCCGGCGGCTGGGGCCTTGGGCCCCAGACCCCGATCGAACCAAAGACCATGCGGTCGGTCCGGTGCTGCACAAAACAAATGGGGGTCTGGGGCCTCAGGCCCCAGCCGCCGGAGGCACAGGCGTCGGTGGGCGAACAAGCGCCACGAGCGCCGCCGCCAATAGCGCAGCGCCGATGAACCAGGCGAACGCGCTGTCATAGCTGCCGGTCGCATCGAAGCTGCGCCCGGCCAGCGTGATCGATCCGAGCACGAACGGCATGGTCACCAGGTTCATCGCGCCATAGGCCTGGCCGAAGCTGACCCGGCCGAAACATTGCGCCGTCAGCGTCGTCCACGCCGGATAGACCCCGCCGATGGCCAGACCGATCACCGATGCCGCCGCCATCAGCGCCGCATAGCTCGGCCCCGAGCGCAGCAGCAGCAGGAAGGCGATGTTGCAGCCACAGGTGAAGGCGAACAGCGCCCGCTTGTCGACGCGATCGGCCAGCCAGCCGATGATCAGCTTGCCGACCACCGCCGACGCCGTCAGCACCGCGATCAGGTTCGCCGCCGCTACCGGGGTGAAGCCGCGGCCGATGCCATAGGGCACCAGCGAGACGAGCAGCGCCTGGTCGCTGCCGAGCAACAGCCCGGCACCGATGCCGACCAGCCAGAAATTGCGCGACCCTAGCAGCGCCCGCCCGGTCCATGCCCGGTCATCGGCAGCATCGGGAAGCGGCGCTGCTGCCGCGCCATCGGGGAACTGGCCGACGTCCGCCGGCCGGTCGCGAATGAAGCGCCAGGTGACCAGCGCCACCACGGCGCCGATGGCCAGCCCGGCGGCCAGCACCGCCGTGCGCCAGCCCAGCGCTGCGACCAGCCGCGCCATCACCGGCACCACGACAAAGCCCCCGGCCGAGGTCGCCACCGCGACGATGCCGAGCGCCCGGCCGCGCCGCGCGACGAACCAGCGCGCCGTGACGGTGTTGGCAGCAAAGGCCCCCGCCGCGGTCGACCCCAGCGCTACTGGTCCTGCCAGCGCCAGCGCCATCTGCCACGGCGCACCGGCGAGCGAAATCGCGGCGAAACCGCCGGCGAACAGGCCGGCGCCGATGATGCCGATCGTCCGCGCCGAGTAGCGATCGATGAGGCGCCCCATGATCGGCGCACAGACCGCGAAACCGACGATCAGCAGCACCAGCCCGAGATTGGCCTGCTCGCGATTGAGCCCGAATTCGGCCTGCAACGGCATCACGAACAGCCCGAAGGAATAGGCCGTCGCGCCGACCATCAGCATGGCGTTGCAAAAGCCGGCGCCGAGCACCCGCCAGCCGTCGAAGCGCGGAGTCAAATTTGCCTCCGGCGGCTGGGGCCGGCGGCCCCAGAACCCATTTTCGGGTGCGCACACGGAAGCCGGGGTGCTCCCCGAACAATCGGGGTCTGGGGCCCAAGGCCCCAGCCGCCGGAGGCCCTGAACCGGCTCAATCCGCCTTGGCCGGGACCAGCGCCGGCGGCAGGTCCTTGAACCAGCTGTCGGTTTCCACACGGCGGGTGATGCGCCAGCCGGTCGCGGTGCGCCTCCATTCGTCACGATAGGTGGCGCCGCAAAAGAACAGCGCCGGGCCATCGGCACCGGCAAAGGTCATCGGGTTGAACAGCATCGTGTTCGACGTGGCGCTGTCGCCATTGAGCCTGATCTGCGGCAGGCCGATCAGGTGCTGCGAATGCGGAAAATTGCCGAGCGCCTTGATCAGCCAGGGCTTAATGCGCCCCCAATCGCCGGTTTCGCCGCCGGTGGCGGTGTAATCGAAGGTTGCGT
>JBILPK010000236.1:0-4640 GCA_044373875.1 Polymorphobacter sp. | reverse complement strand
GAAGATATCGGCGACCTCGAGCGTGGGGCGCACGGCCCTCAGCCGTCGGGGCTGGCCTGTGTCCCGTCGATTAAGCGTTGACGCAGCGGGCTGATGCGAACCACGGAAACAGACTCGTTCATCGTTCGACTCCTTGGTTGGAGGGGTCGAAATAGTCTGCCTGTGCCGGGCGGCGCTCAATCCGGGTCAAACCGCCGGATCAGCGTCACGCTCTCCAGTCGCGCGCCAATCCCGCGCAGCGGGTTCGTTCTCTGGGTCGGAAGCGGACTTGCATACCAAGGAATTTGCACACTTGCACGGCTGTCCTACAGGCGGCGTTTCTGCCATGATTGTTGTTCTATTCGCTCTTTGAAATTGTCACTATCACGCAGGCGCGCGAACGCTGCCGCGCCAGTCCTGCGAATGCAGACCGCAACCGCGTTTGGCGTATCTTTCGTGATTTTCTTGATTTTCTTGATTTTTTGCGACTGGAGGACGACCGGTCGTGTGGTCAAATCATCACTGATCTGTGCACGGTAAAATCCGTGCAGATGTGTCAACTTTGTCAACTTCGCTCGGGCTGTTGTTCGGTGCGTTGGCGGAAAGCAGCCACGCTCAGCCCCGTTTCGAGAGCCTGCAACGAAAAGAGCACGGGCAAAGCCCGTGCTCGCGTCGGACGGGTTCGGTTGGCTTTAGGCCAACCGCCCCGCCGTCCGGACTTGCGCCTGTCGGCGCACAGCGTGGCTGTGCGCGCGCGGCGCTTCAGCCCACAATTTCAGTCTGCGCGAAGAAATACGCGATCTCGATCGCGGCATTCTCGTCGCTGTCCGAGCCGTGCACCGTATTGGCTTCGATCGATTCGGCGAGTTCCTTGCGGATCGTGCCGGCATCGGCATTGGCCGGGTTGGTGGCGCCCATGATGGCGCGATAGGCCGGGACGGCGTCTTCGCCTTCCAGCACCTGGACGACGACCGGGCCGCTGATCATGAAGGCGACGAGTTCACCGAAGAAACCGCGCTCGCTGTGCACGGCGTAGAAACCTTCGGCCTGGGCCTGGGTGAGGTGCAGGCGCTTCTGCGCGACGATGCGCAGGCCGGCGGCTTCGATCATGGCGTTGACCTTGCCGGTGATGTTGCGGCGGGTCGCATCGGGCTTGATGATCGAGAAGGTGCGCGTGATGGCCACGGGGAAAACTCCGTTCGTTTGGAACATTGGGGGGATGAAAGCGCCGCTCCCCTAGCCGCGCCGGGCCGGGAAGGCAAGGGAGAGTGACCCCTCTCCCCGCTCGGGCGATGCGCGAGTCGCCCTCTCCCGCAGGGGGAGAGGGTTAATTCAGCCGGCCTTTTCGAAGCGGCCACCCTCGGTTTCGCGCCAATAGACCGGCTTGACCCCTTCAGCCTTGGCCAGCCGGCGCCAGCGGTTGCGGGCGACCTCCAGACCGTCGGCATCGAACAGGAACAGCACCCGGGAAAGGCCACCCAGATCATCGGGCAGATCATCGCCGATCTGCGCCAGGCAATCGGCGGCATTGGCGGCGGGCAAGCCGGCACCCGAGAGCAGCACCGGCTGGCTGGCGCAGCGCTCGGGCCCGAGATCGCTGTCGATGCCATGCGGCACGAAGCTGTCCGCCGGCGCCCGCCACAGTGCATCATCGAGCGTCTTGAGCAGCGCCGCATCGCTGCTGCGCACCACGATGCGATGCCCGGCGGCGAGCGCCTTGCCGACGAGTTGCGGCAGCACCGCCTCGGCACGGCGCTCGGCGAGCTGGTAGAAGCCGATTTCGATCATGCGGTGGCGGCCCGGAGCATCACCCTTCGAAATTTTCCGCGATGAACCGGTCGAGCAGGCGCACGCCATAGCCGGTCGCGCCCTTGTCGTGGAGCGTCCCCGCCTTGTTCGACCAGACGGTGCCGGCGATATCGAGGTGCGCCCATTTCACCCCCGGCTTGACGAAACGCTTGATGAACTGCGCCGCCGAAATCGAGCCGCCCTCGCGGGGGCCGACGTTCTTGATATCGGCGATGTCGCTGTTGATCAGCTTGTCATAGGCATCGCCGATCGGCATCCGCCACAGTTTCTCGCCGCAGCTGTCGCCGGCCCTCAGCAACTGAGCCGACAGGCCGTCATCGTTGGAAAACAGCCCGGCGTGTTCATGGCCGAGGCTGATGATGATCGCGCCGGTGAGCGTGGCGAGATCGACGACGACTTCGGGATCATATTGTTCCTGCGCCCACCAGATTGCGTCGCACAGCACCAGCCGGCCCTCGGCATCGGTGTTGATCACCTCGATGGTCTGGCCGTTCATGCTGGTGACGACATCGCCAGGGCGCTGGGCGTTGCCATCGGGCATGTTCTCGACGAGCCCGACGACGCCGATGACATGCGCTTTCGCCTTGCGCGCCGCCAGCGCGTGCATGGCGCCGGTGACGGCCCCTGCCCCGCCCATGTCCCACTTCATGTCTTCCATGCCGGCGGCCGGCTTGATGCTGATGCCGCCGGTATCGAAGGTGACACCCTTGCCGACGAAGACCACCGGCTTGGCATCGGGGTTGCCGGTGCCGTTCCAGCGCATCGCCATCAAGCGCGGCGCCCGCACGCTGCCTTGCGACACGCCGAGCAGCGCGCCCATGCCGAGGGCGCGCATTTCGGGTTCGCCGAGCACGGTCAGTTCGATGCCGAGATCCTTGAGGCTCTGGGCGCTTTCGACGAACGATTCGGGGTAGATGACATTGGCGGGTTCCGACACCAGGTCGCGGGTGCGCACCACCCCGGCGGCGATGGCGGCGAGCTGTTCGTGATAGGCCTGCGCTCCCGGCGCGCCGATGATGTCGAAATCGGTCAGCGTCGGCTTGGCCTTGGGCTTCATCGTCGTGCGGTACTTGTCGAAGCGATAGCTGCGCAGGCTCGCCCCATGCGCCAGATGCGCGGCGGCACCGGCGAGCGGCAGCGCGGCGGTCACGCCGGTCATGTCGACGGTGACGCGGGTTTCGCCGCACGCCTGGAAACGCGCCGCGATTGTCGCGCCGATCTTTTCGAAGACGGCCGCCGTCGCCTTTTCGGCGGGGCCCACGCCGATGATGAGCAGCCGCGCCGCATCGACGCCATGGGGGCCGAGGATTTCGACGACCGCAGCCGCTTCGCCTTCGAAACGCCCGGTCTTCAACGCCCGCGCCACCTGGCCACCGCTGGCGGCATCGACCGCCGCGGCGCCCGGCGACATCGCGCCATCGGGGCCGGCGAGGACGACAAGGATATGCGGGGTCGCATCACGGGCGGCGGGAAAGGCAATGCGCATCGAAAAGAACCTTCAAAAACGACTTGGGAACGCTTCCCGTCTAGAACGCCGCAGGACAGCGTGCAAACCCGCAAGGCGCGGCTGCGGCAAAGTGCTGTGGACGCCGCGCGCCGTGGCGGCTAAGCCGTCAAGCTTCGCGTTTCCCGCTGTTGAAAGCGTCGCTTGCCCCTGCGTTCCGTCCTGCTGGCGACTGCCACCCTGTTTGCTGCATCGGGCGGTGCCGTGGCGCTGCGTGCGCAAGAAGCGCCCGCGCAGGACCCGCCGGCACTGGTGGTACCCCGTGACGGCGGCGACGTGATCGCGCCGGGGGACACCATCGGCTTCGAAGCCGATGAAATGCGTTATGACGACAAGGCCGAAATCGTCACCGCCAGTGGCACGGTCAAGCTGTCGCGCGATGCCTGGAAGCTGTCGGCCGATGCCATCGAATATGATCGGCGTACCGGCAAGGTGGTCGCCACCGGCCATGTCATCACCATCGATCCGGAAGGCAACCAGGCTTTTGGCGACCGTATCGAGCTGACCGATTCGCTGCGCGACGGCATCATCGACAATGTGCTGCTCGTGCTCAACGATGGCGGGCGGCTGGCGGCGAACGAAGGCGCGCGCAATGGCGATGTCATCGCGCTGCGCCGCGCGGTCTATTCACCCTGCGCCGTGGTCGACAAACAGGGGTGCCCGCACGATCCGGTGTGGCAGGTCAAGGCGCTGCGCATCGCCTATAACCGCGCCAGGCACCGGCTGTATTACAAGGCCGCCTCGCTCGAGATGTTCGGCGTGCCGGTATTCTATCTGCCGACCTTTTCGCACCCCGATGGCCTCGCCAAGCAGGTCAGCGGCCTGTTGCTGCCCGGCATCGAATTCCAGCGGCAGTTGGGGATCGGCATCAGCCTGCCCTATCATATCGCGCTGGCACCCGATCGCGATGCGACGATCACGCCGCATTTCTACACCGCCGAAAACCCGGCGCTGCAGCTTTCGGCGCGGCGGCTGTTCGCCAAGGGACCAGTGCAGGTCGATGCGTTTTTCACCTATGCGCAACTGACCGAATTCGGCGCCGATGGCGTGACCGAAATCGACCGCGGCAATCGCTTTCGCGGCTATTTCGCCTTGAAGGGCCAGTTGCAGCATTCGCCGACCTGGCGATCGAAGTTTTCGGTGCGACTGACCACCGACGATACCTTCAACCGTCGCTACGGCCTCGATTTCGACGACACCCTGCGCTCAACCTATGCGCTCGAACGCCAGACGCCGACGAGCTTCCTTTCGGTATCCGCCTGGGCTTTCCAGGGGCTGCGCGCCGCCGACACGCCGGGCGAAATGCCGTATGTGCTGCCGCTGATCGAATATGATTGGCGGCCGGCGG
>JBILPK010000090.1:0-13385 GCA_044373875.1 Polymorphobacter sp. | reverse complement strand
ACCCGCCGCCATCCGGATTGCCACCGCCGACAGCCGCAGCGCCATTGCCGGCTTTGCCCGCGGCGACAGCGATATCGTTTTCGGCGACGGGCTCGCCGGCCTTGGCGAAGCGCGCACCGTCGCCCGCGCCGATGCGCTGCGGCTCGATCCGGCCTGGGGGCATTATGGCTATGTCGCCAACAGCCGCAGCGGCGCGCTCGCCGACGCCGGCGTGCGCCGCGCGCTGGCGATGGCGATCGACCGGCCGGCGCTGGTCGCGCGCTTCGGCATCGCCGCCATCGCGCCCGCCGACGGGCTGATGCCGCACGACACCACGGCCGCCGCCGGCGAAATCCCGCCCGCCGGGATCACCGACTGGCTGTCGCCTGATGTCGCGGCCCGCCGCGACGCGGCACGCCGCCTGCTCGCCGCCGCCGGTTATTCGGCAGAGCGCCCCCTGCGGCTGGTGGTGCTGCTGCCGCCCGGGCGTGACCATCGCAATGTCGCCGATATCGTCGGCAACAACTGGCGCGCCATCGGTGTCGTGCTCGCCGCGAGCGAATTGCCCGCCAGCGCCATCGCGCGCCGCATCGCCCGCAATGCCTTCGACCTGGCGCTGACCGAGGCCGCCCTGCCCGAGCCCGACCCCGCCGCGGCACTGGCGCGCTGGCGCTGCGGAGCGGGGCCGCATTGCAACCCGGCCGCCGATGCGCTGCTCGATGCAGCGCGCACCGCCCCGGCGGCGGTGCGGCCGGCGCTGCTGGCGCGCGCCGAGGCCGAACTGTTGAACGGGCCGCCACTGATCCCGCTGTTCACCGCGATCCGCTGGGCATTGGTGGCGCGCGACGTCGATGGCTGGGTACCCAACCGCGCCGCCAGCCACCCGCTCGCCCGGCTGGCGGTAACACGGCGCTGATGCAACCAAAGCGGCTTTCGACGATTGTTAAATGCCGAAGGCGCCGGCATGATGGCCGGGGCACGGGAGGGCAGGACATGCACAGGACGATGATGACGATGCTGCTGGCGGCAGCGTTTCTGGTGGCCAGCCCGGCGCTGGCGGCCAATTACGGCGTGTTCCGCAACCCGTCGGGTAATGTCGAGGTCAAGCTCGCCGATTGCGGCAAGCAATTGTGCGGCACCATCGTTTCGGCCAGCGCCAAAGCCAAGGCCGATGCCGCCAAGGCCGGGCAGACCAACATCATCGGCATGCAGCTGTTCCGCAACCTGGTGCCGACCCCGCAGCCCAAGGGCCAGCCGCGCCGCTGGGACGGGCAGGTCTATATCCCCGACAAGGACCGCACCGTATCGGGCAGCGCCATTCTCAGCGGCAAGACGCTCTCGGTGAAGGGCTGCCTGCTCGGCGACAAATTGTGCAAGAGCCAGGACTGGCTGCGGGTGAAATAGCGCCGGCTCAGCCCGGGAAGAACTTTCGCGTCACCAACAGCCCGACCGTGGCGGCCGAGCCGGTGAGGAAGGTGCCCCACATCAGGTCGAGGATGGTGACCCTGAGGCTCCAGACCTTGAGCGTCGCATAATTGGTCATATCGTAGGTCATGTAGCAGAAGAAGCCGAACAGCGCGCCCTGGACCAGCGCCGTCTGCCACTTGCCCGATGCCAGCGCCGGCTGCACCGCAAAGACCAGGATGCCGGTGATATAGAGCAGGTAAAACACGATCGCCGGGCCGAGCCGGAAATTTTCCGCCATCAATTCGCCGATCTCGGGCTTGTAGAGCCGGGTCGACATGGTGATCAGCCAGATACTGTCGATCGCGGCGAAACCCAGGCCGGTGGCGATGAAGGCGGTGGCGGTTTTCATGATCATTCGGCCAGCATAGACGCCGCAACGTTTCCGGGCCAAGATGAATTCGCATCAACGACGAACGACTGGGGAGTCGATCATGGGGGACGAATTCGCGGACCGGCCGCCCGGGCTGGTATCGCGCACGGCGCGCGCCGCGCTGGTGGCCTTTTACCGGCAACAAGGCTGGCGCGCGCAGTCGGACGGGCCGATCCCGAAGCGCTGCATCATCATCGCGGCGCCGCACACATCGAACTGGGATTTCCTGTTTTTCGTCGGGCTGACCCATGACCTGGGGTTCCAGGCGCATTTCATGGGCAAGCAGGAATTGTTCCGCTGGCCAATGGCCAATTTCATGCGCGAAAACGGCGGCATCCCGGTCGATCGCTCGACTGGGGGCAATTATGTCCAGGCGATGATCGACCAGTTCGCCAGGCGGGATGTCTTCCGCCTGACCATCGCGCCCGAAGGCACCCGCAGCGCGGTGCGCAAGTGGCGCACCGGCTTTTATCATGTCGCCATGGGCGCCGGCGTGCCGCTGGTCTGCGGGCTGATGGATTATGCCAAGAAGATCGGCGGGCTTGGCCCCGCCTTCATGCCGACCGGCGATTATGCCGCCGACATGGCGCGGGTGGAGGAATATTACCGCTCGGTGACGCCAAAATATCCGCATCACGCCACCGCCAATATCGTCGCGGCCAGCGGTGGTTATCGCTATGTGCCCGCGCCGCGGGTCGAGGAGACAGTCTGATGGCGCTCGTGCAACCCTTGGTTGTCAACCTCGCCGCGATCATGGCGGCGATGCTGGTGCTCTGGCAGATCTCGGTCGCCATCAAGGATGTCAGCTTCATCGATGCGGTCTGGGCCTATGGCATGGTCGGGCTGACACTACTCACCGCGGTGCTGATGCCCGGCAGCCCGGTCGGGCCGCATGGCTGGGCGCTGCTGTTCCTCGTCATCATCTGGGGGCTGCGGCTCGGCACCCATCTGCTGATCCGCTGGCGCCGGCTCGGGCGCGACCCGCGCTATGACCGCATCGTCGGCGGCACCATGAAGGCCAAGGGCTGGAGCTTTTCGAAGACGTCGCTGATCATGGTCTTCGCCATGCAGGGGCCGCTGCTGTGGACGGTGTCACTGCCGGCGCAGGCCGGACTGCTGGCCGACGCCGGCGACCCGATCGGCAAGCTCGGCGCCATCGGCATCGCGCTCGCCGTCATCGGCATCGGCTTCGAAAGCCTCGGCGATCTGCAACTCGAAGCCTTCCGGCGCGATCCGACCAAGCATGGCAAGGTACTCGATACCGGGCTGTGGCGCTATACTCGCCACCCCAATTATTTCGGCGACGCCTGCACCTGGTGGGGCATCTGGCTGGTGGCGATCTCGGGCGGCGCCGGGCTGTGGACGGCGGTGGGGCCACTGTTCCTGACCTTCACTTTGGTGAAGTGGAGCGGGGCGGCGTTGCTCGAAAAGGGGCTGAAGAAGACGCGGCCGGGGTATGCGGAGTATATTGCGAAAACGTCGAGTTTTATTCCTTGGCCGCCGAAGGGGTAGCGGAGGAGGCGAGCAGAATGGCGGTTGTTGGTGGAAAGCAGCCTTAAATAACATCCATGCAGCCGGCAGCAGTGACCACCGAGCGCGCTGGCCTATGCCAGCCTCAGTCGTCAGGCTGCCAGCGGACCGAACCAACCGGGTCTCGCAGAACCTTTACAAACCGGTAGACAAGCAACGCCAGTATCGTCAGCAACAGCAAGCCAGCGAGTACTTGCGCTCCAGTGTCTGGCAAGGCGTTGCTTGAGAGCACATAGCCCCCGGCACCTAGAAGCGCGACAAACTGCCAAGCTAGATGCCTGATGACGACCTTTAGGAGCCGGGGCGCTTTCACCAAGATATAATGCCCCGTTTTCCTTCTGCCTGCTAGCGGGCGAAACCGGGCGCTGACAAGCATCAGCGTCGCAAGGCGCGCTCGTAGAGCCATACACGGATGGCGCTGGACAAATTGGTCGTGCGGGCTTCATCAATTTCGGCGACGAGGGCGGCAAGGGGTTTATTTTCGGCAACGGCCGCGGCCTTGAGGGCTTCCCAGAAGATGGGTTCGAGGGTGAGACTGGTCGCGTGGCCGGCGATGGTGAGGGAGTGTTTCTGGGTCATTTTCTTGGGTCGTCAGGCAGAAAGACAGGTAGCAAGAGGCATGGGCAAAGCCCATGCTGACGTCAGACGAGTCCGGGGCACAGGAGCGCGCCCCGTCTCGCTGGCCGGACTTGCGCGAGTCCGCGCGCAACGCTTCGCGTTGCTCGCGGCCGCGCTGCATCAATACATATGCTGCCCGCCATTGATGCTCATCGTCGACCCCGTCACGAACCCCGCATCCTCCGCACACAGGAACGCCACCCCCCGCGCAATTTCGTGCGCCTGGCCGAGCCGCCCCACCGGGATCTTGGCGACGATCTTCTCCAGAACATCCGCAGGCACCGCCGCCACCATGTCAGTATCAACATAACCCGGCGCGATCGCATTCACGGTGATGCCAAAGCGCGCGCCTTCCTGCGCCAGCGCCTTGGTGAAACCATGGATGCCCGACTTCGCCGCTGCATAGTTAACTTGGCCATATTGCCCGGCCTGACCGTTGATGCTGCCGATGTTGACAATCCGGCCGAAGCCGCGCGACTTCATGCCGGTAAAGGTCGCCTTGGCCATGTTGAAGCAGCCGCCAAGGTTGACCCGGATGACTTCGTCCCACTGCGCATAGCTCATCTTCATCAGCGTGCCGTCGCGGGTGATGCCGGCGTTGTTGACGACGATATCGATCGGCCCGAGCGCCGCTTCGACCGCGGCGACGCCATCGAGGCATTCCTGATGATCGCCGACATTCCATTTGAACGCCGGGATGCCGGTGCGTTCGGTGAATTCGCGCGCCTTGGCATCGTCACCGCCGTAATTGGCTGCCACCGAGATGCCCAGTTCCTTGAGCTTGAGGCAGATCGCCTCGCCGATGCCGCGTGTGCCGCCCGTTACAATCGCTACCCGTGCCATGTCGAAGTCCCCGCGAATATCGCCGCCGGTTGATCCCGGCTGATATCAGCTTAGCGGGGGTTCGACCCAGCCTGCAAGTTCCCGTGCCAGTAAAGCCTGCAACATTTCGATGCCGACCGGCGTGTCGTTGAGGCACGGCAGATAGGCGAAATCGGTGCCGCCATGTTCGAGGAAGGTATCACGCCCCTCCAGCGCGACTTCCTCGAGCGTTTCGAGGCAATCGGCCGAAAACCCGGGGCACACCACCGCGATGCGGCGAATGCCCTGCCCCGGTAGCGATTCGAGCATGCCATCGGTATAGGGCCGCAACCATTCCGCCCGGCCGAAGCGCGACTGGAAAGTGACTTTCACCGGCAGGTCGAGCGCTTCCTGGAGCAGCCGTCCGGTCTTCAAACACTGGCAATGATAGGGATCGCCCATGTCGAGCGTGCGCTTGGGCATGCCGTGAAAGCTGGTGACGATCAGGTCGGGCACGAAATCGAGCTTCGCCAGCCCGTCACGCACGCCCTGCGCCAGCGCGGCGATATGATCGGGATTGTCATAATAGGGCGGCAGCGTGCGCAGCGCCGGCTGCCAGCGCCAGCCGGCGATCGCGGCATTGGCGGCATCGACGACGGTGGCATTGGTTGCCGCCGAATATTGCGGGTAGAGCGGCGCCAGCAAAATGCGGTCGCAGCCCTGTTGCTGCAACGCCGCCAGCCGGTCGCCGATCGAGCGGCTGCCATAGCGCATCGCCCAGTCGACGATGACATTCGGCCCGAAGCGCCCCTCCAGCGCCGCCGCCTGCGCCTTGGTGATCGCGGTGATCGGCGAACCGTCGGGCGTCCACACCTTGGCGTAATTGGCCGCCGTGGTGCGCGGGCGGATGTTGAGGATCAGCAGGTTGAGAATCGGCTTCCACAGGAAGGCCGGGATCTCGATGACCCGCGGGTCCGACAGGAATTCGCCGAGGAAGCGCTTGACCGACGGCACATCGGGGGCATCGGGCGAACCCAGATTGACGATCAGCACGCCGACGCGGCCGACCCGCGCCGCCGGGTGGCTGTCGGGGCGCAGCACCGGCGCCGGGGTCGGCAGGGGAAAGGCCTTGTTCATGCCGTGGCCAGCAACGGCAATTGCCGCCGCCGCCCGCCGCCCGCCGCAAACAGCGCATTGGCAACGGCCGGTGCAATCGGCGGCGTGCCGGGTTCGCCGACGCCGCCCGCCGGGGCATCCGACGCGATGATCGTCACGCTGATTTCGGGCGTTTCGGCCATGGTGAGCAGCGGATAGCTGTCGAAATTGCCCTGCTGCGCTATACCGTCGGCAAAGCTGACGCGGCCGTGCAGCGCCGCAGTCAGGCCGTAGATGACGCCGCTTTCCATCTGGGCGCGCACGCTGTCGGGGTTGATGATCCGGCCGCAATCGATTGCCACCCAGACGCGGGTAACGCGCGGTGCTTCGCCCTTGGCCAGCGTGACTTCGGCGACCTGGGCAACGATGCTGCCGAAACATTCACTCAGCGCGACGCCGCGGCCAACGCCCGGCGCGACGGTGCCGAGCGGCCCGCCGGCCTTCAACGCGGCGCGCAGCACCGCCGCATGGCGCGGCTTGTCCTTGAGCATCGCCAGGCGGAAGCTGCCGGGATCGACCTTTGCCGCCACCGCGAGTTCATCGATAAAGCTTTCGGTGATGAACGCCGAAAAACTGTGCCCGACCGAGCGCCAGAAACCGAGCGGCACCGGGCAATCCGCCAGCGCATGGGCAACGCGGATATTGGCGATATCGTACGGCAGGTGCACCGAGCCCTCGATGGCGCCGGCGCTGGTCTTGGGGTCGCCCCCGGCAACGGGAATATTGCGGCCCATGAAGCTGCTGCCGACATCGGGGGCGGCGATCACCGCGTCCCAGCCGGTCACGCCGCGGTCGCCCGCAACACCGCGCAGCCGCGCCGCCACGGCGGGGCGCCACATGTCGTGCGCGAAATCTTCCTCGCGGCTCCAGACCAGCTGCACCGGGCGGCCGACGGCTTTCGCGATGATCGCCGCCTGTTCGCAGGCATCCTTTTCGACCTTGCGGCCGAACCCGCCGCCGAGCAGCGTCGGGAAGATGGTGACATCGTCCGAATCGATATCGAGCGCGCGCGCGACACCCCAGGCCGCGATGGTCGCCGATTGCGTCGGCGCCCAGACTTCGCATTTGCCGTTCTCGAAGCGCGCCGTTGCCGTCATCGGTTCGAGACAGGCATGGGCGAGAAAGGGCAGCGTGTAATCGGCGCTGATATCGGCACCGCTTTCAAAGGCGCCCGCGACATCGCCATCGTCGCGCACCGTGTCACCCTTGCCATCAAGTGCCGCCTTCAGCCCGGCTTCGAGCCACGGGCCGGCGGGGTTGGTGGCGGGTGTGTAGCTGACCGCGACCTTGTCGAGCGCGGTCTTGGCGGCATACCAGCCATCGGCAACCACCGCGACGAAATCCGGGCCTTCGACCAGCCGCGCCGTTGCCGGCAGGGCGCGCTTGTCGATCGCCTTGCGGGTCGCGCCAATGGGGGTCTGGCGGATCGCGGCGTACATCATGCCGGGCAGGCGAACATCGGCGCCGAAGCGCGCGCTGCCATCGGTTTTCGACGGAATATCGAGCCGCAGCACCGATTTGCCGATCAGCACCGGCTTGTCGCGCAGGGTCGGCTCGGCGGGGGCATCCTCGAGCCTGGCCTCGGCGGCGATATCGGCAAAGGCGATGCGATTGGCCTTGTGGATGACGAAACCACCCGCGGTATCGCAATCTGCCCAATCGACCGACCAGCGCCGGGCGGCGGCGCGGCACAGCATCTCGCGTGCCGCGGCACCGGCCGCGCGCAACGGCGCTTCGAAGCCGCGCACCGAGGTGCTGCCGCCGGTAATCTGGAAATCGAAGAATTCGACCATGCGGCCACCGCCCCAGGCGGCGATCGAGCGCATCGTGTCGGACATGTGCTCGATCTGGTCGGCCATCATGCCCTTGTTGGCATAGTCCGGCCCCAGCGGCGCCGGCTCGACCGCCACGGTGCGCCAGTCGGCGCCGAGTTCATCGGCGACGATCTGCGCCAGCCCCGACCAGATGCCCTGACCCATTTCGGCCTGCGGCACCGCCACCGTCACCCGGCCATCGGCGCCGATCTTGACGAAGGCATTGATCAGCTGTTCGCCTTCCCCCGCCGTCCAGACGAGTGCCTGCCGGCGCGGCCAGACGGCCCAGCCAATGGCCAGGCCGCCGCCCGCGCCGGCGGCAATCAACAGGGTGCGGCGGGAAATCGCCATGGTGTGCGTCCGGCTCCTTTCCGAGCGTTACGTGCCTGGCCTTACTTGAGCTGGCCCATCAGATGTTCGGCCGACGATACCGCAAAGGCGCCCGGCTCTTCGATGTTGAGATGGGTGACCACCCCGTCCTTTACCAGCATCGAGAAACGCTGGCTGCGGATACCCATGCCGAACTTGCTGAAATCGGCTTCGAGGCCGAGCGCCTTGGCGAAATCGGCGCTGCCATCGGCGAGCATCGTCACCTTGTCGCCGGCATCGGCCGACTGGCCCCAGGCGCGCATGACAAAGGCATCGTTGACCGACAGGCAGACGATCTCATCGACGCCGTGCTGCTTGATGGTTTCGGCATTGATGACGAAACCCGGCAGATGCTTGGCCGAGCAGGTCGGGGTGAAGGCGCCGGGCACCGAGAACAGCGCGACGGTGCGGCCACCAAAAAGTTCGTCGGTCGAAATCGGCGCCGGGCCGGCATCGCTGGCCTTGACGAGGGTCGCCGTGGGGATCTTGTCGCCGATCTTGATGGTCATCTTGCCGTCCTTTGTGCAAATGTATCGACCGACCGATAGCCGCCCCCTTTGTATGCGTCCAGCGTAACGCTATAACTGCGACGAGATGAACGCTTCCCGCTTCCTGTCCGGCACGCTGCTGCTTTCCATGCCGGGGATCGGCGACCTGCGTTTCGACCGCAGCGTCATCGCCATGTGCCTGCACGACGATGATGGCGCCCTGGGGCTGGTCGTCAACAATCCCGCCGGGTTGACGGTGCGGGCGCTGATGGAACAGCTCGATATCGATCCCGGCGTTACCGCTGCAGACGCGCTGGTGATGAATGGCGGCCCTGTCGAGCCCGGGCGCGGCTTCGTGCTGCACAGCACCGATTACCAGGGCCAGGGCACGATTTCGGTAACCGGCGCTGCGGGCCCGGTCTGGAGCCTTACCGCCACGCTCGACGTGTTGAAGGATATCGCCGATGGCCGCGGCCCTTCGCGCTGGCTGGCGGCGCTGGGCTACACAGGCTGGGGCGCCGGGCAACTCGATGGCGAAATGACCCGCCACGGCTGGCACGTCGCCCCCGGCAACCCCGCGATCCTGTTCGAAACCGATATCACCGCGCGCTGGCCGGCAGCCTTCGGCCAGCAGGGCATCGATGTCGGGCAGTTGAGTGCGACACCCGGAAGGGCGTGACACTGAAGCGCCCGGGCGGGCGTGACGCGGGGGTCGATTACCGATTGCTTCGACAAACCAACAATCCGGTCGCAAGCACCCCAACGCCGCCCCCTCACCCCATGATGAACGCGTTGAGCTTGTTGCCATCGGGATCGCGGAAATAACCGGCATAGAAACCTTCGCCGCGCGGTCCCGGCGGGCCGTCGCAGGTGCCGCCGTTGGTCAGGGCAATGGCATGCAACCGATCGACCTGCGCTGCGTCCTTGGCCTCCAGCGCCACCATCACGCCATTGCCGACACTGGCAGGTTCGCCGTTGAACGGCAGCGTCGCGGCAATGCCAGCGGCGCCGCCCGGCGTGCCCCAGGCAATGAAGGTCGGGAAATCCATCATGCGGCCGACCCCCATTTCGGCAGCGATCGCATCATAAAATGCCGCCGCGCGCGCCAGGTCGCTGCTACCCAAAGTCACATAACCGATCACCACGTTCCTCCCCAATCCACATAGAACATAAAAGGAACACGGCCGATTCGCAAGCGCGTCAGCGTTTCGCCCTGGCGTTCGCCCGGCGCCCGGCCGGCGTGTCGCGCTTGCCGGCCAGGATCGCCGTGCAATCCTGGTCCTTGGCATCGCCCGGATCGACAAAGGCCGCCACGGCGGCGAACGGCGTCGCGATGATGCCGAGCGCCAGCCCGGCGCCGATGCGGGTGAGCAATTCCCCCGAAATCACGTTGATGCGGGGTTCGGCGAACCAGCCGCGCAGGCCGATCGGTGATTGGGCCGAAAACAGGCTGAACTGTTTCGAATCGCCCTCCAGCGCCATTTCGAGCGATTCGTCGCCGAAGTTGAAGCCCCCCGAGCCGCGAAACACCGATTTGTTGGTATCGAACACGATCGGATCGGCGATGGCGCGGCCCTTGGTGATGGTGAAGGCCGCGATCCCGCAATTGATCCTGCGCGGCTCCTTCAGCTTCTTGCCGATCAGCGCGGTCAGGAAATTCTGCAAGTCGAGCTCGGCCAGTTCGGTATTGCGCACCCAGAGGGTGCCCACCGGGAAGAACAGCGCGATGCGGCCATCGGCGCTGGCGAGCGAGGCGCGCACACTGTCGCCGGTGCCGCGCAATTGCACCCGGCCGCGCACCGATGCGGTCGTCCCCGCATCCTCCACCTTGAAACCGGTCAGCAGCTTGCCGAGCGGCACCTGGGTGATGCGGACATCATAATCGGTCACCACCGGCGGGGTCCGGGCATTGATGGCGATCTTGGCGGTCAACCGCCCGCCGGCGATATCGAAGGCCAGCGGTGTCAGGCTGAGCAGCCGATCATCGAGATCGAGCCCAAGATGGAAATTATCGAAGGGCAGCTTGCCGGTGCGCACCTTGGTGGCGCGATAATCAATCCGGGCATCGAACTTGCCGATGGCTTCGATGGCGAGCGGCGCATCGGGCAGCAGCCGTGGCCGGCCGGCGACCGTGACGACAACGCTCTTGCCCGCCTCCAGCCGTTCGGGATCATAGCCGACGAGCGGCCCGACATCCTTGATATCGAGGACATTGCTGGTCAGCGTGCCATCGAGGCGGAAGCGTCCGGCGGCGTTTTCGGCGATGATCCCGGTCAACGCGCCGGCGATATCGGTGCTGCCGATGCGGCCGGCAAGGCGCGTCAGCCGCAGCTGGCGATCGACCTTGGTCAGGTTCGCGGTCAGTGCATAGGGCCGCGTGGCGGGCAGGATGACCCCGAACAGCGCGCCCGGATCCTGCAAATTTCGGCCGCGCGCGCTGATGCGCAAATCGGCGCCATCGATTCGCGTCAGGCTCGGCAGGGTGCCGGCGAGCGTGATGCGGGTGCGCGCGATGCTGCCGGCAAGATCGAGCCCGAGGCGGCCCCCGGCAGCCGCTTCATTGGGGGTCGTCAACCGCCCGGACAGGGTGAAGGGCGCGCCATGGGTGACGCCCTTGCCATCGAACACCAGCGGCCCGGCGATGCGCTGCACCCCGCCGCGAGCGGTGGCGGCAATAGCGCCGAGCGTCATCTCGAAGCGCGTGTCGCTGGGTGCATCGACGACCCGCAAGCGGCTGTCGGTGACAGCGGCACGCACGATCTCGGGCAGTTCGAGCGGCCCGCCGCCAAAGGTCCAGTTGTTGCTGCCATCGGCGCGGCGTTGCAGCGCCAGGCGGCCGCCATCGAGGGTCAGGTCGGCGATGGTCAATTGCCCGAACAGCGCCTTGAGCAGTGGCGCATCGAGCGCGATGCGGCGCGCGCTGAAGAATGGCGCCTGTTCGGCCCATTCGGGGTTGCCGACAGTCAGCGCATCGGCGCGAAAGCGGATACCGGGGGCAAGATACAGCTCGAAATTGCCCGCGACGCGCACCGGGCGCCCGGCGCGTTTCGAAGCATAGGCCTCGAACGTTTCCTGCCAGAAGCGGCCGCGCGTCACATATTGATAGAGGTAGAGCCCGGCGAGCACGGCGATCAGCACGGCGATCGCGACGAGCAGGCGGTGGCGGCGAACTGTTTTTTCCGCTGGCGGGGCGGCGGGCTGCGACATGTCGGCGTTCATCGGATACACAACCTTCGAAGGCCCGCCACGTTCCCGCTGGCGCCGGCCTGTTGATCGCTTGTTGCATTGCCGCGCCGGCATGGCTATAGCCCCCCCCTCGCATGACCGAACGGCCCGGCTGAATGGGCTGCCGTGGCTGTTCAATGATGCGTCCATCCGAGCCTTTGCAGGCTTCCAAGGAGACGAAATGCCCAAGCTCAAGACCAAGAGCGGTGTGAAGAAACGCTTCAAGATCACCGCATCCGGCAAGATCAAGCACGGTGTCGCCGGCAAGCGCCACCGTTTGATCAGCCACAATTCCAAGTACATCCGCCAGAATCGCGGGACATCGGTGCTTTCCGAGGCAGATACGCCGCGGGTGAAGCTCTGGGCCCCCTACGGTCTTAAGTAAGGAGGCCGGTAAATGGCACGCGTCAAACGTGGTACGACGACTCACGCTCGTCACAAGCGGATCCTGGAACAGGCGAAGGGCTATTATGGCCGTCGCAAGAATACGATCCGTATCGCCAAGCAGGCCGTCGAAAAGGCCGGCCAGTACGCCTATCGCGATCGCAAGGTAAAGAAGCGCAGCTTCCGCGCCATCTGGATCCAGCGCATCAACGCGGCAGTGCGCGAACAGGGCCTGACCTACGGCGTCTTCATGCACGGCACCAAGCTGGCGGGCATCGAGATCGACCGCAAGATCATGGCCGATCTCGCCATGCACGAGCCGGAATCGTTTAAGGTCATCATCGCGCAGGTCCAGGCCGCGCTTGATGCCAAGGTCGCTGCGTAACACCAGCCGCTTTTCGGACAACAAGCGGCGCGGCAGGGCAACCTGCCGCGCCGTTTTTGTTTTGATCTGACTTCCGTTTCACCGTCTGGAAAGCTAGAGCCTTCGCCGATGAGCACCGACACCCTGCAAGCCGATATCCTGGCCGCCATCGCCGCCGCCACCGCGCCCGACGCGCTGGAGGCCGTGCGCGTCGGCGCCATGGGCAAATCGGGGAGCGTCACCACGCTGTTGAAGACGCTGGGCGGCATGACGCCCGAGCAGCGCAGTGTGGAAGGCCCGCGGCTCAACGGCCTGCGCGAAGCGGTCACCGCGGCACTGGCGGCGCGCAAAACGGAGCTTGAAAGCGCGGCGCTCAATGCCCGCCTTGTTGCCGAGCGCCAGGACATGACGCTGCCGGTCGCGCCGGCACTGGCGGGCAGTATTCACCCGGTGTCGCAGGTCATGGACGAACTCGCCGAGATTTTCGCCGACCTGGGGTTCGCGGTGGCGACGGGGCCGGAGATCGAGGACGACTGGCATAATTTCAGCGCGCTCAACATCCCCGAAACGCATCCGGCGCGGGCGATGCACGATACGTTCTATTTCCCGCAGAATGCCCCCGGTGGCGGCAAGATGCTTTTGCGGACGCATACGTCGCCGGTGCAGATCCGCACGATGATGACGCAAAAGCCGCCGATCCGCATTATCGCGCCTGGCCGCGTCTATCGCAGCGATTCGGATGCCACGCACACGCCGATGTTCCACCAGGTCGAAGGGTTGGTCATCGACAAGTCGGTCACCCTTGCCAACCTGCGCTGGAC
>JBILPK010000235.1:0-4692 GCA_044373875.1 Polymorphobacter sp. | reverse complement strand
TCGATCGAATAGATCTCAAAGTCGCGGGCAAAGTCCTCGATCGAAGCGACGACGCGACGCTGCATGTCGCCATAGAGCGTGTAATTCGATGACAGCACCCGGATGCCGTGGCGCTCGATCTTGTCGCGGATCAGATGGACCGGGTCGCCCATCTTGATACCGAGGGCCTTTGCCTCGGCTGAGCGCGCGACAGCGCAGCCATCATTGTTCGACAGCACGATGACCGGCACACCGACAAGCCGGCTATCGAAGGCCCGTTCGCACGAAACGTAGTAATTGTTGCAGTCGATGAGGGCGATGGGCGTCGGCATCAGTACCGCCGCGCCAGCCCAACGACGACGCCCCAGATCTCGACATTCTCATCGACGATGGTTTCGCCATAGCCTTCGGCCTCGGCAATCAGCCACAGCCGGTCCCCTGCCCTTTTCAGCCGCTTCAGCGTGCGATCTCCGTGGACAAGCGCCACGACGATGTGGCCGGGGCGCGGCTTCTTCGCCCGGCTGACGACAATCAGATCGCCGTCATTGATGCCGGCGCCGGCCATCGAAATGCCATCCACCCGCATGACATAGCTCGCCGCCGGTTGTTCGATCAGCCAGGTGCCGAGATCGATCGGCTCTTCAATGTCGTCGGCCGCCGGCGACGGAAAGCCGGCCGGCGTGGAACACAGCAGCAGTCTTGCCTCAAGAGGCACGATCTCGAAGGGCAAATCGTGAAGGAGAAGTGCGGGCATCAGGTTCTGCGGGGGTCTCGAATCGGGTTGACGCGGCAATGTGCGTCGATAAGAACAAATAAGGAACATGAATCTTGCAGCGACGTTGCGTTGGCAAGCAGCAAGAACTATATTCAGTCCTTATTCGGTCTCATGGAGCGCCAGATGCGTTACTCTGCCCAGGTCCGCCCGATCAGCTATCTCAAGGCCAATGCGGCCGAGGTTCTGCTCGATCTGGCGGCAACGCGCGAGCCGATGGTCATCACCCAGAACGGTGAAGCCAAGGCCGTGCTCCAGGATGTCGCGTCGTTCGAACAGACCCAGGAAACCCTCGCGCTGCTCAAGATTCTCGCCATCGGCAACCAGGATATCGAGGCGGGTCGCACGACCCCGGCCCGCGATGTCATTGCGCGACTGAAAGCCGACGCCGGGAAGCGCTGATGGCAGACTTCGATGTCCGGCTGACCCGCGGTGCCGAGATCGATCTCGAAGCGCTCCACGGTTATGTGAAAGACAACCGATCTGCCGAGCAGGCTGACGCGCTTCTCGATCGCCTGCTGGCTGCCATCGGGACACTCGAGACCTTTCCGCTTCGCGGATTGGTGCCGAAGGAACTCGACGCCTTGGGCATTCGGGAATTCCGGCAGATCCTTGTCGAGCCCTACCGGCTGATCTACCGCGTCAGTGGCAAGACGGTGTTCGTCATGGTCATCGCCGATGGGCGCCGGGATATGCAGGCACTGCTCGAGCGGCGCCTCCTTGGCAGCTAAAGGGAGCAGCGCCGTGGGGGTGTAGCAACGCCTACAGGACGCCAAGCTCGAGCGACGGGGAAGACGGTTGTTGCCCTGCCCACTCGGCGATGTTGGTCAACCGCGCGCGAATGCCAGCAGTGCCGTAATGTCATGCGCATCAGCGGCGCGCAGGGCTTCGACATAACGTTTGCGCGCCTCGGCAGCACTGACAAGGTTGGCACTTCCCCAGGTGAAGCGCTGCGCACCCATCTGCCTCGCCAACAAATCGGCCGCCAGACGGGCATGGCGTCCGTTCCCATTTGGAAACGCATGATTGAAAACCAGGCGGTGATGAAACCGGATCGCGATTTCATCTGGCGCATAGGTCGTATTCGCAATCTGGTAGCGGGTATCGTCGCAGAGCGACCGCAACTCAACCGGGATCCGGTAGGCGTCGATGCCGATATTGCGCGCCGATGTCCGAAATTGCCCGGCCCATTTCCAGACGTCACCGAACATTCGCTCGTGCAGTTGCTGCAGGAACGCGGTTTCGATAACGACCCGGCGCCGGCCGAAAGCCCAGCGTTCGGCGTTTGCAATACCGATCTGCTCGGCCTCGTTGAGCTCGGCGCGCAATGCGATGTAGGTCGGGATCAACCCTTCCCGCTCTTCGGCAGTGAGCGGGGTATTGGCGTCATCATCTTCGTCGAAAAGCGGGTCGCTCATTCGGCGCGCCAGATCCGACGCGGGTCGTCGAGCAAGGCCGCGATCAACCGCTCGCGTTCGCTTTCCTGATCGGCGCCGCGCATTGCCTGGTTTTCCAACGCCATGGTGTGATGGGTTATGCGTAACTGGCGATCGGCAAGCTTCACCGCTTCAGACCGCAGCATCTCGTCGATCGGCGTTCTCGGTACCAACGCGTAGACCAGCTCACAGTCCATGGCTTCGGCAGCACCGCGCAGTGAGCGCAAGGTGATGCTGCCGTCGACCTCCCCTTGTTCGAACTGAGTTGCCTGCGCTTGCGACACGCCGATCCGGCGGCCGAGTTCAGCAGCCGTCATTCCCAGCGCGTCGCGAAGCGCACGGACCCAACCTTTTGGCGGCCGGGCTCTTATCGTGCTATCACGCAACGGCGCCAGTCTGGCTTCCAGATGCTTGCGTGCCAGAGCTGCAGAGGACGATTTCATAAGCTGTGCCTGATGTATCGTTGAGATTTCTATAAGCCATATGTTTTCGGAATGCAATTAACTCATAAGTCTTAGGTGATGATGCGCGATCAAATTCCGAGCCATTGATCCATGTCGCTTCGCAAGATCATCCACATCGACATGGACGCGTTCTACGCCTCGGTCGAACAACGCGACGACCCGGCGCTACGTGGCCAGCCAGTGGCAGTTGGCAGCGCCCAAGCGCGCGGCGTTGTTGCGGCCGCCAGCTATGAGGCGCGTACATTCGGTGTGAGGTCGGCAATGGCATCGGTGACGGCGCTACGCCGCTGCCCGTCGCTGATGTTCGTACCGCCGCGCTTCGACGTTTACCGAGCCGTTTCGCAGCAAATCCGCGCCATCTTTGCCGACTACACCGATCTGATCGAGCCGCTATCGCTTGACGAGGCTTATCTCGACGTCACTGAGGATCGTCGCGGCATCGGTTCAGCGACTGCCATTGCAGCTGAAATCCGCGCCCGCATCAAGGCGGATACCGGCCTGACCGCCTCCGCCGGCGTTTCGTACAACAAGTTCATCGCCAAGCTCGCTTCTGATCAGAACAAACCCGATGGCATTTGCGTTATCAAGCCGGCCCAAGGGCCAGCCTTTGTGGCCGCCCTTCCCGTCAAGCGCTTCCATGGTGTCGGCCCGGTGACGTCAGCGAAGATGGAAAGCCTCGGCATCCTGACGGGCGCCGATCTCCGCGACCGCAGTCTCGAAGAGTTGACCCGGCACTTCGGCAGCAGCGCTGGCTACTTCCACCGCGCAGCCCATGGTGAAGATGATCGTCCCGTTCAGCCTGACCGGCCGCTCAAGTCCGTGGGCGCCGAGCGGACGTTCGATAGCGATCTGACGGAGGAAGCCGATCTGCTAATGGCATTCGAGCCGGTCATTGATGCCGCCTGGACCCGCATTGCCCGCGCCGGCGCATCAGGACGGACTTTGACGCTCAAGGCCAAGTTTGCCGATTTCAAATTGGTGGCCCGATCGCGCACATTGGCCGCCCCGATGTCGGACCGGAGCATAATCGCCGAAACCGGCCGTGCCCTTCTCCGATCGCTTCTTCCAGCCGAGCAGGGTATCCGGCTGCTTGGTTTGACACTGTCGGGTCTTGGCAGCGACGTGTCGCTCTGTGAGCTCGTGCAACCGCCGTTCAATTTTGACGCCGATGCAGACGAGAGCCCCCTGCCCCGGCTAACCGCCCCCGCGCGCTCGTGCTTATAGCAGCTGCGAATTGCGCCGCAGCGCGGCGAGTGCACTGGCGTTAACGGTATAGACCGACTGGCGCTGGCCACCACGGTTCTGGTGATCCTTGCACCATCCCTCATAGTGCCGGCGGAGCAAGCCGGCACGGACCAGGTCTGAGACGGCTCGGCTGACATTGGTCTTTCCAGAACGGCGCACGCGGTTACGGATTTCAATGTCGACAGCCTGCGCAGCGGCCGCGGAGTCACTTGGCAGGTCGTCGGCGAGAGCAACCGCAGCGCGTGCAGCAAGCTTTCGGCGCCGTTGATCACGCTCGGCCAAAGGCGCGAGTGCGTCGCTGAGCCAGTCGCGCACCGGGACAGGTATTCCCTGCCGAACGACCTCAGGTCCGACCGAACCCGAAGGCCCGGCCGCTTCGGAGATGAGATTGAGGACCATGAAGGCATACCGCGGCCGGCTCGAATGTTCGGAGAGTCGGCTCAAAATAGTGCTGACGTCGAGTGGCGCGCGTTCCATGAAATGCCCCTTCTGTTCGTCCTTCGTTCGCAAACAGGCAGAGCAGAAGTCGCGGAATCTGTGAATCCTAATTGAGTCGAACCGAGTCGATCTTGCGATGGATTTGTCGCGCATGACACTTTGCCTGGGATTTTTGGGTAAAGTGTCACAGATGGTCGCTTGGCCGAAATCGACTTCAACCAGCGTCAATACGTCCTGCTCCTTGCGCGAGGAAGCTACTTTAGCTATCTGCTTAGCTAAGGAGTTTGTCCAATGGCCCAATTCACTGTTCATGATGCCAAGACCAACCTGTCACGCCTGATTGCAGACGCGCTTGCCG
>JBILPK010000010.1:0-42185 GCA_044373875.1 Polymorphobacter sp. | reverse complement strand
TGGCGGCGGGTCGCGCGTCGGGGCTGGCGACATCGCTGCGCCGGGTCAGCAGCCGGGCATTGGCGGGACCGTTGGCGACATAGAAGGCGAGCGTGGCGGCCTTGCTGCCGGTGCGGGTAATGCCAAGGCCGGGTTCGGCCAGCCAGCCGAGCATCTGCGGCGAGGCGCCCGCCAGCCGCAATTCGACGACCCGCGAGATGGGTGCCGAAGCGCCCAGCTTGCCGATAGCGGCGCGGCCCGGCAGCGGCGCCCCGGTGATGCCGGCAAACCCCAGTGCCGGTTCGCGCGCGGTCGCGGCGCGGCGCAGCGCGGCGACGACGTCATTGCCGGTGAGCGCGCGGCCATCACTCCATTTGACCGGGCGCAGCCGCAGGATCAGGCTGCTGCCATTGTCGAGAAAGCGCCAGCTCGAGGCGAGCCCGGCGACGACCTGGCCCGAACCGTCGCGCGCCACCAGCCCCGGCTGGGTCGCTTCGGCCTCCAGCCGCCGGGCAAGGCCGTGCCCGGGTTCGCCGACGACCGTCACCATCAGTTGCGCCCCTTCGGGCGACGCGTCGCAGCCGGCGAGCAGCAGCAGCGGCAGCGCGAGCAGGGCAAGTTTGCCGTTCGTGGTCATTCGGGTTCGCAATACAACACCGTGACTACTCTAGCCCGTCTTGCCGTGCGGAAACCAGAGCTTCCTTGCCGCTGGCCATGGCCCGGGTTAAGCCTGCGGCATGTCCTCCGCCATCGCTCCCGACATCATCAGCCTCATCGGCAACACGCCGCTGCTCCGGCTGAAGGGCCCCAGCACCGAAACCGGCTGCACCATCCTGGGCAAGGCCGAGTTTCTCAACCCCGGAGGCAGCGTCAAGGATCGTGCCGCTCTCGAGATCATCGAGGATGCCGAGCGGCGCGGGCTGCTGCAGCCCGGCGGGATCATCGTCGAAGGCACCGCGGGCAATACCGGCATCGGCTTGGCGGTCGTCGGCGCGGCCCGCGGCTATAAGACCATCATCGTGATGCCCGAAACCCAAAGCCGCGAGAAACAGGACACGCTGCGCGCGCTGGGGGCCGAACTGGTGCTGGTCGCCGCCGCGCCCTATTCGAACCCGGCGCATTACGTCCACACCTCGCGGCGCATCGCCGAGGAAACGCCGGGCGCCGTCTGGGCCAACCAGTTCGACAATGTCGCCAACCGCATGGCGCATATCAAGACGACCGCCCCCGAAATCTGGGCGCAGACCGGCGGCAAGATCGATGGCTTCACTTGCGCGGTCGGCACCGGTGGCACGCTCGCCGGGGTCGCGCTGGGTCTGCGCGCCGAAAACCCCGGGGTGACGATCGCGCTCACCGATCCCGAAGGCGCGGCGCTGTATAATTACTTCGCCCATGGCGAGTTGCGCGCCGAAGGCTCGAGCGTGTCGGAAGGCATCGGCCAGAGCCGGATCACCGCCAATCTCGATGGCCTGGCGGTCGATGCGCAGTTCCGCGTGCCCGATGCCGAAGGGATGCACTGGGTGCGCCGGCTGAATGCCGAGGAAGGGCTGTGCCTCGGCCTGTCGTCGGGGATCAATGTTGCCGGCGCGGTGCGGCTGGCACGACAGCTCGGCCCGGGGCACATGATCGTCACCATCCTGTGCGATTCGGGGCTGCGCTATTTGTCGACGCTCTACAATGCCGAATGGCTGGCCAAAAAAGGCCTTACTGTGGCAGATTGACCACAATGCTCGACATTCTTCGGTAGCGGTCCTATATCTTTCGAATAGTGTGGAACGTTTTGCTTTTAGGCGCGGGGGCCTTTGCCGCCAACCTTGGGGCGGCCACGGGGCAACGCACTCGGGGGAACGACGAAAAGCGAGGGTCGATGTCACTGCTGAAACGCAAGTTCGGCGAAATGCCAGCACGTTCGATTGCCATATCGGGCGAAACGACGGCGATTGCCGGTCGCGCACCCGATGCGCGGGGAGCCGGCGATCGGGGCCCCGATGATCGCGCCGGCAGTGGCCAGCGCATCCGGGTCGGCCTGACCGGGCTTGCCGCGATTTTCCTGCTCGTCCTGATCGCTGCAGCGGGACTGCGCCCCGATCAATCCCGCGTTACCCCCGAAACCACCAGCGAACCGCTCGCCGTCCTGGGGGTTGCCCCCGGTGCCGGCCCGGCCGGCGCCGATGATTCGGTTCGGCAGGCCAGCGCCCGCCCGGCCCCTGCGGCACCGGCCCTCTCGGCACCGGCCCCGCGCCCGCCGCTCGGCTGATCTGGCCCGTCCCCGTGCCGCAACATGTTGAGCGGCAAGACGCTTTTGTGACATCGCCGAATTTGCGGTCCGGACCCTGCGCCGTCCACCGGTTGTTGCGGGGATTTCCGGCTGTTGACCACAGACTTATCCACAGGCTCGTGATGCGCCTGTATCTTCAGGGAATTCCGCCTCCCGGGATGGTTTCCCCATGGTTGTCCCCATGAATCAGGGGTCAATCCTACGATAGCCCATTGAGACCCACGGTCGCCCATGATACAGCTTGTCCACAATGAGGGCGGGAACGTCATTGCGTGGCCAGGTTGCAGCGTCGGTCCGGGATTAGCCGGTAACGTCACAAGCTCGGCCGCCTTTCCTCATTGCAGGGGCGGATGGGTTGTCGGACATTTCCTTCACTGGCTACTCGCTGAACGCGATCGACACGAAGAATCGGCTTTCGATTCCGTCGCAGTTTCGTGAAGTGATCAAGGCCCGTTCGGGCACGTCCGACCTGTACATCGGGCCGGCGAAGGGGTTCGATTGCCTGATCGCCTATGATGATACCCATCATCGCAATCTGCAGGCCCGGCTCGATGCCCAGGCGGTGGATGAAGAAAGCGTCGATGGCGCGATGCGCGCCATCACCCTGTTCGGCGGCGCGCTGCCCTACCGGATCGATGAACCCGGCCGCATCGTTGTATCCACCGGATTGCGCGACCTGGGCGATCTGACCAGCCATGTCTGGTTCATCGCCGGGGGCAAGTGGTTCCAAATGTGGAACCCCTATCGCTTCCTCGAACTGCCCGATCTCGAACCGCGCCTGCGCCGCACGCTGGTCGGTGAAATGCAGGCCAAGGGGCTGCCGCCCGTGGAGCCGGCGCGATGATCATGGCGCCCCATAATCCCGTCCTGCTCGCCGAAACGCTGGCGGCGCTGGCGATCTGCCCGGGTGATATCTATGTCGATGCGACGCTGGGTGCCGGCGGCTATCTGCGCGCCGTGCGCGCCGTGGGGCCTGCCAAGGTGATCGGTTTCGACCGGGATGCCACCGCGATCGCGCTCAATGCCGATCTCGCGAGCGCCGACGATGTTATCCTGATCAACCGGCCCTTTGCCGAGATGGAGGCCGGGCTTGCCGAGCATGGCATCGATGCGGTCGACGCCATGGCGTTCGATATCGGCGTCTCGTCGATGCAGATCGACCAGCCCGAACGGGGCTTTTCCTTCCAGTCCGATGGCCCGCTCGACATGCGCATGGGCCAGGACGGGATGACCGCGGCCGATTTCATCAACGGCGCGACCGAAGCGGAAATCGCCGATGTGCTGTTCCAGCTTGGCGACGAGCCCGGCGCACGCCGCATCGCACGCGCCATCGTCAATGATCGCCCGCTCACCCGCACGTCGGAACTGGCTCGGCTGGTACGCTCGGTGCTCGGCCACCAGCCGGGGGGCAAGGACGCCGCGACGCGCAGCTTCCAGGCGCTGCGCATCCATGTGAACGACGAACTGGGCCAGCTCGATGCCGGGCTGGCGGCGGCGGAACGCCTGCTGCGCCCCGGTGGCCGGCTGGCGGTGGTCAGCTTTCATTCGGCCGAAGACCGCCGTGTGAAGACCTTCCTGCGCGATCGGTCGGGCAGCGGGCCGTCGGGGTCACGCCATCTGCCGCTGGCGCCGGTAACCCGCGCCCCCAGTTTCGAACGCCCGGCGCGCGCGGTGCGGCCCTCAGATGCCGAAATCGCCGGCAATCCGCGCGCCCGGTCGGCAACGCTGCGTGCCGCCGTGCGCACCGCGGCGCCCGCCTGGTCGGGGCGCGGCACCCCTGTCTCCGCTTTGCTTGCGAGGTCAGCATGAGGAATTATGCCGGATCGGCGATGATGCTGGTGACCACCATGGTCGCGGCGGTCGGCTGCTACACGATCAACCTCAAGGTTTCGGGCGAACGCGCCGGGGTCGAATCGCTGCGCATGCAGCTGGTTGCCGATGCCCGCGAGGTGCGCAATTTGCAGGCCGAATTGCGCACCCGCGCGCGCTTTCCCGAATTGCAGCGCTGGAACGACAATGTGCTGCAGATGTCGGCGCCGGTGGCGGGCCAGTTCCTGCGCTCGCCGGTCGAACTCGCCAGCTATGCCGCGGCGCCGGCCGCCACCAAGCCGGGCATCGTCTACGCCGTCACCACGCCCGAAGCCGCCGCGCCGGTTACAGCGCCGCTGGTCACCGTGGCGTATGAAGCGCCGGCGGCCGCCGAAACCGCCGAGCCGCGCCTGATCCGTGCCGGTTACGCCGTGCCGCAGCGCTTGCCTGCGCCGGTTGTCGAGCTTGCCCCGCCAGCGCCGCGCCGTGCGCCGGTGGCTGACATCGTCCAGCCCGAACGGGCGCAAAAGGTGCGGTCCGAACGCACGCAACTGGTCCGCGCCGAGCCCCGCCCCGATAGCCGCCCAGCAAGCCGCCCCGCCGAACCGCGCCGTCCCGAGTCCAGAAAGCCGGCGCCGACCAGAATCGAGGCGCCGCGCGCCGAAACGCCCGCCCCCGGTGCACCGATCGACCTGTTGCCGCAGGGGGGACAGTAAGCCCCCGCCATGGCCGGACCGATGATCCTTGTTGCGGGCAAGCCCGCCCCGTCGCTGGATTCGCCGAGGCCGCGGCCGGCGGCCCGCGCGCCGGCCACGCCGCTCGCCGGCCAGCGCCAGGAATCGCAAGGGGTGGCGCGGCAACGGCTGGTATTGTTGCTGCTGCTGTTCCTCGCCGTGCCGATCGTGCTGGCGCTGCGGCTGGCCGACCTGGCGATCTTCGAAGCTCGCCCGGCGACGACGCGCACCATCGCCAGCGCCGCGCCGCCGCGCGCCGATATCATCGATCGCAACGGCGTCGAACTGGCGCGCACGTTCGAAGCCTATGCGGTATCGGTCGAACCCCGCAAGCTCGCCGGCAACCCCGCCGTGCTGGCGCGCCGGATCGCGGCCATCCTGACCGACAAGACCGAGGGCGAAATCTACACAGAACTGGCGAGCCGCAGCCAGTTCCGCTACATCGCCCGCCGCGTGCTGCCGTCCGAGGCCAAGCGCATCAACGATCTCGGCGAACCGGCGATCTTCCTGCGCCGCGAGGCCGAACGGCTCTACCCCAATTTCAACCTCGCCAGCCATGTCATCGGCTATACCGACGACAAGGGCCGCGGCGCGGTCGCGCTCGAAAAGGCCTATGACGAACGGCTGGCGGCGGACGGCACGCGCGGCATACCGCTCGAACTCGCGCTCGATGTACGTGTCCAGCAGGCGCTGGAACATGAACTGCGCAGCGTCTATCTCGACCAGCGCGCCGCCGGGGCCGCCGGCATCGTCATGGATGTCGATACCGGCGAAGTAGTGGCGATGACCTCGCAGCCCGATTTCAACCCCAATGCGCCGGGCAAATCCGACGATGCGTCGCGCTACAACCAGGCGACCTTTGCCACCTTCGAACTGGGGTCGACCTTCAAGGCCTTCACCATCGCCAGCGGTGTCGATTCAGGCATCATCACCTCGATGAGCCAGACCTATGACGCGACCCGGCCGCTGGTTATCGCCGGCAAGGTCATCCACGACGATCACGCACTCAACCGCTGGTTGACCGCGCCGGAAATCTTTACCCATTCGTCCAATATCGGGACGGCACGCATCGCTTCGGCGGTGGGGCGCGACCGCCAGCGCGACATGCTGGAAAAGCTCGGCTTCATGCGCCAGGTCGATTTCGAACTCGGCGAACGCTCGCGCCCGCAGTTTCCGCCGCTCGCAAATTGGGGCGAACTGGCGACGATGACCATCGGCTATGGCCATGGCATGGCGGTGACGCCGCTCCACCTCGCCGCCGGCTATGCCGCGCTGGTCAATGGCGGCGTCTATCACAAGCCGACGCTGATCAAGGCGACACCGGGCCAGCCGATCTATGGCCGCCGCGTCTACAGGGAATCGACCTCGGAACTGATGCGCGCGCTGCTGCGGCTGGTGGTCACTACCGGCACCGGGCGCAAGGCCGATGCGCCCGGCTACCGCGTCGGCGGCAAGACCGGCACCGCCGAAAAGGTCGTCAACGGCCGCTATGTCCGCGGCGCCAATGTCTCGACCTTTGCCGCCGCTTTCCCGATGGATGCGCCGCGCTATGTCGTCGTCATGATGATCGACGATCCCAAGGGAAGCAAGACCAGCTTCGGCTTCAAGACCGCCGGCATGACGATTGCGCCCGCGACGAGCCGGCTGGTCACCAAGATCGCGCCGCTGCTGGGCATCGCTCCGGACGCGAACCGCGAAGTCGATCTGTCGGCGGTGGCGCCCAAGGCCCCCGAAGCCGTCGAGGAATAAGGCATGCGGCTGGGGGACCTGGTCAGCGGCGGCGGCGACGCAGCGATCACCGGCTTTGCCATCGATCACCGCAAGGTGGCGCCGGGCACGATCTTCGGCGCATTCCCGGGCGCGCGGGTCAATGGCGAGGATTTCATTCCCGCCGCCATCGCCGCCGGTGCCATCGCCATCGTGACGCGCCCCGGCGTGGTGGTGGAAGGCGCCTTCCACATCACCGCCGATCCGGCGCGCGCCGCCTTTGCCCGGCTCGCCGCACGCTTCTACGCGCCGTTCCCGGCCATGGTGGTTGCCGTCACCGGCACCAATGGCAAGACCTCCACCGCCGAACTGACGCGGCAATTGTGGCACCTTGCCGGCCATGTCGCCGCCAGCATCGGCACCTTGGGCGTCACCACCGCGCACGACCAGGTGACGACCGGGCTAACGACCCCCGATGTCGTTACCTTCCTCGCCAACATGGCCGGGTTGCAGCGCGAAGGCATCAGCCATGCCAGCTTCGAAGCCAGCAGTCATGGCCTCGACCAGTTCCGCACCGAAGGCCTGCCGGTGCGTGCTGCGGCCTTCACCAACCTGTCGCGCGACCATCTCGACTATCATGGCACGATGGAGGCCTATTTTGCCGCCAAGCTGCGCCTGTTCACCGATGTCGTCGATGGCGATGGCGCGGTGGTGGTCTGGGCCGATGACGAACCCTGGTCGGGCCGGGTCATTGCCGCGGCGCAGGCGCGCGGGCTGAAGCTGCTGACCGTCGGCACGGCCGGCGAGACGCTGGCGCTCAAGTCGCGCACCCCGACCGCGCTCGGCCAGACTTTGGTGGTAACGGCGGCGGGCAAGGATTTCACCATCAACCTGCCGCTGATCGGCGCCTATCAGGCCGCTAATGCACTGGTTTCGGCCGGGCTGGTCATCGCCACCGGCGGCGATGTCGCGGCGACGCTGGCGCATCTGGCGCGGGTGCGACCGGTGCGCGGCCGCCTCGAACGTGCCGTCATCGCCCGCTCGGGGGCGCCAGTCTATGTCGATTATGCCCATACCCCCGATGCGCTCGTGGCCGCCGCCGCCGCGCTGCGCCCGCACACCAAAGGCCGGCTGATTCTGGTGTTCGGGGCCGGCGGCGATCGCGACCAAGGCAAGCGGCCGCTGATGGGGGCGGCGGCCGTTGCCATTGCCGACCAGGTCATTGTCACCGACGACAATCCGCGTTCCGAAGACCCGGCGGCGATCCGCGCCGCGATCATGGCCGCAGCCCCCGACGCCTCCGAAATCGCCGACCGCCGCGCCGCGATTGCCGTCGCGATTGCCGCCAGCGGGCCCGATGATGTCGTACTGATCGCCGGCAAGGGCCATGAACAGGGCCAGATCGTCGGCGCACAGGTGCTGCCCTTCGACGATGTCCAGGTCGCCCGGGAGTGCGCGGCATGACGGTGCTCTGGACCGGCGCCGCCATAGCTGCTGCCACCGGCGGAACCCTGAACGGCGATTTCGCGGCGACCGGCGTCACCTTCGACAGCCGCGAGGTGGGCCCCGGCGACCTGTTCATCGCAATGCAGGGCGAGGCCATGGACGGGCACCGCTTCGTGCCGCAGGCGATCGAGCGCGGCGCCGCCGGTTTGCTCGTCAGCCAGCCGGTCGCCGCGCCGCATGTGCTGGTGCCCGATACCAACGCCGCGCTTTCGGCGCTGGCGGCGGCGGCGCGCGATCGCAGCGCGGCGCTGCGGATCGGCGTGACGGGCTCGGTCGGCAAGACCGGGGTGAAGGAAGCCATCCGCGCGTCGCTCGAACGCTTTGCGCCGGGCGCCGTCCATGCCTCGGTAAAAAGCTACAACAACCATACCGGCGTGCCGCTCAGCCTCGCCCGCATGCCCGCGGCTAGCCGCTTCGGCATCTTCGAAATGGGCATGAACCACGCAGGCGAGATCGCCGGGCTGACCCGGCAGGTGCGTCCGGCGATCGCCGTCGTCACCTGGGTCGCTTCGGCGCATATCGAGAATTTCGCCGATGAAGCCGGCATCGCCGATGCCAAGGGTGAGATTTTCGCCGGGTTGCAGCCCGGCGGCACCGCGATCATCCCCTTCGACAACCCGCACCGCGACCGGTTGATCGGCCATGCCCGGCCGCATGCGGCAAAGATCGTCACCTTCGGTACCGGCGAGGGTGCCGATGTGGTGGCCGAACAGGTCGCGCTCCACCCCGATTGCTCGTGCGTGACGGCGCGGGTGGGTGACCAGCGCTTGACCTTCAAGGTCGGCATGGCCGGGCGGCACTGGGTCGGCAATGCGCTGGCGGTGCTGGCGGCGGTGCAGGCGGCGGGGGGCGACCTCGCGCTCGCGGGGCTGGCGCTCGCCGACCTGACCGATTTGCCCGGCCGCGGGCAGCGGCTGCGGGTG
Organism: Polymorphobacter sp.; assembly: GCA_044373875.1. GTDB lineage: Bacteria > Pseudomonadota > Alphaproteobacteria > Sphingomonadales > Sphingomonadaceae > Sandarakinorhabdus. Next base: position 33,249 of record JBILPK010000010.1, on the reverse strand, counting down.
GCGACGCCGACCGGGGCCGCCGTGGTCATCGATGAAAGCTACAATGCCAATCCGGCTTCGATGGCGGCGTCGCTGGCGGTGCTCGGCGAGATCGTGCCGGCGGGGCAGGGGCGGCGGCTGGCGATGCTCGGCGCGATGCGCGAACTCGGCGGGCTGTCGGACCGGTTTCACGCCGAATTGGCACCACATATAGTGGCCGCCGGCGTTTCAAGTGTAATTCTTGTGGGTAATGAGATGAAACCGCTGGCGGCAGCGCTGGCGCGGTGGGTAGAAGTCCTGCACGTCGCCGATGCGGCAGCGGCGCAGATCGAGATCGGCCGGTTGCTGGCGGGTGACGATGTGTTGCTCGTCAAGGCATCGAACAGCGTGCGCCTGGGCGATATCGTCGCGCATCTGCGTGACAAGGCCGATCTGGGGCGGGAGAGTATGAGTTGATCAACGCCATCGCCGACTGGGCGGGGTTCGAGGGTGTCCTCAACCTTTTCCGCTACATCACCTTCCGCTCGGTGGGGGCCTTGGTGACGGCGCTGGCCATCGCGCTGTTCATCGGGCCGCGCTTCATCAGCCTGTTGCGCAGCAAGCAGGGCAAGGGCCAGCCGATCCGCGAGGACGGCCCGGCATCGCACCTGCTCACCAAGAAGGGCACGCCGACGATGGGCGGGCTGATGATCCTCATCGCGCTGACCATCTCGACATTGCTGTGGATGGACACCGGCAACGGTTTTGTCTGGGCCAGCCTGTTCGTCACCCTGGGCTTCGGCGCCATCGGTTTCATGGACGATTACGACAAGGTGACCAAGCGCAGCACCAAGGGTGTTTCGGGCAAGACCCGGTTGCTGATCGAATTCTTCATTGCCGGGCTCGCCTGTACCTGGATCGCGAGCCGTACCGGCACGACGCTGTACCTGCCGTTCCTGAAGGATGCCGGCCTGCCGCTCGGGGTGTTCTACATCGCCTTTGCCGCCTTCATCGTGACGGGCTTCGGCAATGCCGTGAACCTCACCGATGGCCTCGACGGACTGGCAACGATGCCGGTGGTGATCGCGGCGGCCGCCTTTGCGATCATCGCCTACCTCGTCGGCAACATCCGGTTTTCTGATTATCTGGGGGTCCATCATGTCCCGGGCTCGGGTGAACTGGCGGTTTTTGCCGCCGCGCTGATCGGGGCGTGCCTGGGGTTCCTCTGGTACAACGCCCCGCCGGCGGCGGTGTTCATGGGCGATACCGGGTCGCTGGCGCTGGGCGGCGCACTCGGCAGCATCGCGGTCATCACCAACCACGAACTCGTGCTCGTTGTCATCGGCGGGCTGTTCGTTCTCGAAACCGTCAGCGTCATCGTCCAGGTCATCAGCTTCAAGACGACCGGCAAGCGCGTGTTCCGGATGGCGCCGATCCACCATCATTTCGAACAGCTCGGCTGGGCGGAATCGACCGTCGTCATCCGTTTCTGGATCATCTCGATCGTGTTGGCGCTCGCCGGCCTCGCGACGCTGAAGCTGCGGTGATCACCGCCCCCGCCTTTGCCGGGAAAACCTATGGTGTCTACGGGCTCGCCCGCAGCGGCAAGGCGACCGTCGCCGCGCTCACCGCCTCGGGTGCCGTTTGCCTGAACTGGGATGATGGCGAGGCGGCGCGGGCTGCGTTCGACGGTTCGCTGACCAACCTGCATGAAACCGACCTGTCAGTCCTCGACGCGCTGGTCGTTTCCCCCGGTGTGCCGCATTCGGCGCCGCTGTTTGTCAAGGCGACCGCCGCCGGCATCCCTGTCATCGGCGATATCGAACTGTTCGCGCAGGCCCGCGCCGCGCTCCCCCAGCATCGCGTCGTCGGCGTCACCGGTACCAACGGGAAGTCGACGACGACGGCGCTCATCCACCACATGCTCGCCGCCGCCGGGGCGCCGACGCTAATGGGCGGCAATATCGGCCTGCCAATCCTGTCGCAGCAACCGCTGCCCGCCGGCGGCATCTATGTCCTCGAACTCAGCAGCTACCAGCTGGATATCACCTTCAGCCTGGCGTGCGAGGTCGCGATCCTGCTCAACATCACGCCGGACCATCTCGAACGCCATGGTACACTCGCGGCCTATGCGGCGGCCAAGGCACGGCTGTTCGCCATGCAGGCGCCGTTCGCGACGGCGATTGTCGGCATGGATGCCGAAGCCGATCACGATGTCCTTGCAGACGCAGAAGAACCGTTGATCGAGTTCATCGAGGATATCGACGCCGGCAATCAGGCCGAATGGCCGGCGCTGCAGGGCCCGCACAATCTCCAGAACGCCCGCGCCGCGGTCGCCGCTTGTACAGCGCTCGGCCTGACGCCGGCCGAAATCGCCGCAGGGTTGCGCAGCTATCCTGGCCTGCCGCATCGCATGCAGCGCATCGGCGAAAAATCCGGCGTGCTGTGGGTCAATGATTCCAAGGCAACCAATGCCGACAGTTCGGCGCCGGCGCTGTCGGCCTTTCCCGGCACCCACTGGATCGCCGGGGGCCGGCCCAAGCTCGACAGCGATGGCCGCGTCGATCTCGGGGCGGTGCTGCCGCATCTGGGCAATGTGCGCGCCGCCTATCTGATCGGCGAAGCGGCGCCGCTGTTCGAAGCCATTCTGCGGCCGCTGCTGCCAGTCACCCTTTCAGGCACGCTGGAACGCGCCGTTGCCGATGCCGCCGCAGCGGCGCAACCCGGCGACACCGTGCTGTTGTCCCCGGCGTGCGCGAGTTTCGACCAGTTCCGCGATTTCGAAGCGCGCGGCGATGCCTTTGTCGCGCTGGTGGAGGCCCTGTCGTGAGAAAAGCGCCATGAGCGATCAGCGCAGCGAAACCGTGTCGCAGCCCTGGCTGACGCCGCGCGCCGCCAATACCGCGGCGGCCTTTTCGCGCGGCGATCGTTCGCGATTGGGTGTCTGGTTCGCCACCATCGACAAATTGCTGCTCACCTTCGTTATCGCGCTGATCGGCTGCGGCGTCATTGCCGTTGCCGCCGCCTCGCCGGCGGCGGCGCACCGCCTGTCGGGTGCTAATTTCCAATATGGCGACCTCTATTTCCTCAAGCGCCAGATCGGCTGGGTCATCGCCGGCCTGCCGGTCATGCTGGGGGTGTCGATGCTGCCGATCACCTGGGCGCGGCGCCTGTCGCTGCTGCTGACGCTGGTGTTCTTTGCCTGCCTGATCGCGGTGATGTTCATCGGCACCGGCACCAATGGCGCGGCGCGCTGGATCCAGCTGCCGGGGTTCCAGTTCCAGCCGTCGGAATTCTTCAAGCCCGTGTTTGTCGTCACCACCGCCTGGTTGCTGGCGCTGCGTTTCGATGATCGCAGCCTGCCGACGATGCAGATCAGCTTTGCCATGCTGCTGATGGTCGCCGCACTGCTCATCAAGCAGCCCGATTTCGGCCAGACGGCGCTGATCATGGCGGTCTGGCTGGTGCAGTCGCTGCTCGCCGGCATGTCGTTCTGGGTGCTCGGAGGCCTGGTCGCGGCGGCAACGGTCGGGCTCGGTATCGCCTATCTGACCGTCGATCACGTCAGCCAGCGCATCGACAAGTTCCTCACCGGCGGCGGCGACACCTACCAGATCGACAAGGCGCTCGATTGCTTTCGCGCCGGCGGGCTGTTCGGCGTCGGCCCCGGCGAAGGCCAGATGAAGTTCCGCCTGCCCGAACCCCACACCGATTACATCTTCTCAGTAATCGGCGAGGAATTCGGCATGATCGCTTGCCTCGTCATCGCCGGGCTCTATGTCGCGCTCGTCGTCCGCGTCTTCCTGATGCTGCTCGATGAGGATGATCCCTTCGTCATGCTCGCCGCCACCGGGCTGGCGACGCAGTTCGGCCTGCAGGCGACGATCAACATGGCGGTCAATCTCAAGCTGCTGCCGTCCAAGGGCATGACGCTGCCGTTCATCAGCCATGGCGGATCGTCGTTCATCGCGCTGTGCCTCGGCATGGGGCTACTGCTCGGGCTGACCCGGCGCAACCCGTTCCTCAAGGCCTCGCCTTATGTCGAGCGCTGGCGGGCGGCATAGTGGGTGGGCCTTTCATCCTCGCGGCGGGCGGCACCGGCGGCCATATGGTCCCGGCGCATGTGCTGGCGCTCGAATTGAAGGCGCGCGGCCATGCCGTGCATCTGGTCACCGACAGCCGGGGCTTGCGCTTTCCCGGGCTGTTCGACGGTGTGCCGCGCACGGTGGTCGACAGCGGCTCGCCTGGCCGCTCGGGGTGGCGCAGCCTGCCTGCGGTGGCGATCAGCATCTGGCGCGGACGCAGCGCGGCAAAGGCGCTGTTCCGCGAGCTGAAGCCCGCCGCGGTCATCGGCTTCGGAGGTTATCCGGCGCTGCCGTCGCTGCTCGCGGCACTGTCGTTGAAGCTGCCCAGCCTCATCCACGAACAGAATGCCGTCTTTGGCCGGGTCAATCGCTTCCTCGCGCCCCGCGTCGATGCCATCGCCACCAGCTATGCGCAGGTGCGCCGGATGCAGCCCGGTTGGGCGGCCAAGACCACGCTGACCGGCAACCCGGTACGCGCCGAAATCATCGCTGCCCGCGCCGCGGCGTTCGATGCTGATGCCCCGCAACTGCGGCTGCTCGTCACCGGCGGCAGCCAGGGCGCGGCGATCCTCAACCGCATCGTCCCCGCCGCCGTCGCGCTGCTCCCCGAAGGGCTGCGGGCGCGGCTGTCGGTCGTCCACCAGGGGCGCGACGAGGATGCGGCGATGGTCGCCGAAACCTATCGCGCCGCCGGGGTCGCGGCCGAAGTCCGCGCCTATTTCACCGACCTGCCGGCGCAGATCGCCGCCGCGCATGTCGTCATCGCCCGCGCCGGCGCCTCGACCGTTGCCGAGCTTGCCGTTGCCGGCCGCCCGGCGATTCTCGTGCCACTGCCGATCGCCACCGATGACCACCAGACCGACAATGCCCAGGGCCTCGCTGCCGCCGGCGGGGCGATCGTGGTGCCGCAGCCCCGCTTCACCGCAGAAGCGGTGGCAGAGGCCTTGACCGGCTGGCTGGCGGACCCGAAAGCCCTTGCAGCCGCTGCCGCCGGTGCGCGCCGCGCCGGCTACCCCGATGCCGCCGCCCGGCTTGCCGACCTTGTTCTTTCGACCGGATCTCTCGCATGAACCCGACGCTCACCCCCACCGTCCTGCAGCCGGGGTTCCGCACCGATATTGGTGTCATCCATTTTGTCGGCATCGGCGGCATCGGCATGTCGGGCATCGCCGAGGTGATGGCTAACCTCGGCTTTGCCGTGCAGGGCTCGGACAGCGCCGAAGGCTATGTCGTGCAGGGCCTGCGCGAAAAGGGCATTACCGTGTTCATCGGCCAGCGCGCTGAAAATGTTGCCGATGCCGCGGTCATCGTCACGTCAACGGCGATCAAGGCCGACAACCCCGAAGTCGTCGCGGCGCGCGCCCGGCGCATTCCCGTGGTGCGCCGCGCCGAAATGCTCGCCGAACTGATGCGGCTGAAATCCTGCGTCGCGGTAGCCGGCACCCATGGCAAGACGACGACGACCTCGATGGTGGCGGCGCTGCTCGATGCCGGCGGGATCGACCCGACGGTCATCAACGGCGGCATCATCAACACTTATGGCTCGAACGCCCGGCTGGGCGAAGGCGAATGGATGGTGGTCGAGGCTGACGAAAGCGACGGCAGCTTCTTGCGGCTCGGCGGCACCTTCGGCATCGTCACCAATATCGATCCCGAACATCTCGATCACTGGGGTGATTTCGACAAGGTGCGCGAAGGTTTCCGCCAGTTCGTCAACGCCGTACCTTTTTACGGCGCCGGCATCCTGTGCATCGACCATCCCGAAGTCCAGGCGCTGATCCCGCGCGTCGGTGATCGCCGCATCGTCACCTACGGCTTTTCGGCGACGGCGGATATCCGCGGCGACAATGTCACCCCGGTTCCGGGGGGCAATCGCTTTTCGGTGGTGGTGCGCACCCGCGACGGCGAACGCACCATCCCCGACCTGATGCTGCCGATGCCCGGCCGCCACAATGTCCAGAACGCGCTGTCGGCGGTCGCCGTGGCGATCGAACTCGGCATTTCGGACGAGGCGATCCGCACCGGCTTTGCCCGCTTCGGCGGGGTCAAGCGGCGCTTCACCAAGGTCGGCGAAGTCGCGATGGACTCTGGCGTCGTGACGATTATCGACGATTACGGCCATCACCCGGTCGAAATCCGCGCCGTCCTCGCTGCCGCCCGCGAAGGCGCGACCGGCCGCGTGCTCGCGGTCGTCCAGCCGCACCGCTTCACCCGGCTGCGCGACCTGATGGCGGACTTCCAGGCGGCGTTCAACGATGCCGATGGCGTCTATGTCGCGCCGGTCTATGCCGCCGGCGAAACCCCGATCGAGGGTGTCGATGCCGCCGCGCTCGCCGCCGGGTTGCTCGCCGCCGGGCATCGCTCGGCGGTGACGGTGGCGGGCGCCGACGATCTGGCGTACCAGCTCGCCGCCGATGCCCGCCCCGGCGACATGGTTGTCTGCCTCGGCGCTGGCGACATCACGCGTTGGGCGGCCGGGCTCGCGGCAGCCATCGAAAAGGCGCGCGGCGGATGACGCTGGCGCTCGCCCCGACCCTGCCGGCCGTGCGCGGCAAGCTGACGGCCGGTGCGCCACTGGCGCCGCTCGTCTGGTTCAAGTCGGGCGGCAGCGCCGAATGGTTGTTCGAGCCCAAGGATGCCGACGATCTGGCGGCATTCCTTGCAGCACTCGATCCCGAAGTTCCGGTGATGGCACTCGGGCTGGGCAGCAATCTCATCGTCCGCGATGGCGGCGTCCCGGGTGTTGTGGTGCGGCTCGGCAAAGCCTTTGCCACGGTAACGCCCGACGCTGGCGATCGCCTTGTCGTCGGCGGTGGCGCTTCTGGTATCCAGGTCTCCTCGGCGGCGCGCGATGCCGGTATTGCCGGGCTCGAATTCCTGCGCGGCATCCCCGGCACGGTCGGCGGCTTTGTCCGCATGAACGGCGGTGCCTATGGCCGCGAAGTCGCCGATGTGCTGGTCTCGGCCACCGTCATCACCCGGAACGGTGCGGTCGCAACGCTGGCCCCCGCCGAACTCGGCTACAGCTATCGCCATTCCAACCTGCCCGATGGTGCCGTCGTTATCGCCGCGACGCTCTCCGGCGTGGCCGGTGACCCGGTCGCCATCCAGGCCGAAATGGACCGGATCGCTGCGGCGCGCGAAGCCAGCCAGCCGCTGCGCAGCCGCACCGGGGGCTCCACCTTCAAGAACCCGCCGGGCGAAAAGGCCTGGGCGCTGGTCGATGCCGCCGGCTGCCGCGGGCTGCGCCACGGCGGCGCGCAGGTCAGCGAAAAGCACACCAACTTCCTCATCAACACCGGCGACGCGACGAGTGCCGACATCGAAGCGTTGGGCGAAGACGTCCGCGCCCGCGTCAAGGCGCAGTCGGGCATCGAACTCGAATGGGAAATTCAACGGGTGGGCAAACGATGAAGGTCGCAGTCCTCATGGGCGGTTGGTCCGCCGAACGTGACGTCTCGCTCACCTCGGGGCGCGGCATTGCCGCCGCGTGCCGCAGCCTCGGCCATGACGTGACCGAGATCGATATGGACCGCAATGTTGCGTCAGCGCTGCTCGCTGCTGCTCCCGATGTCGTCTTCAATGCGCTGCACGGCACGCCGGGGGAAGACGGCAGCATCCAGGGCCTGCTCGATATCCTGGGCCTGCCCTACACCCACAGCGGCGTCACCACCTCCGCCATCGCCATCGACAAGGAACTGACCAAGCGCATCCTCGTGCCGCAGGGTATCCCGATGCCCGCAGGCCGCATGGTCAGCAGCGAAAGCCTCTTCGCCGGTGATCCGTTGCCGCGTCCCTATGTGCTGAAACCCGTCAACGAAGGCTCCTCGGTTGGCGTCGCGATCGTCGCCGATGCGTCGAACTATGGCAATCCGATCGCCCGCGACGCCGTCGGGCCCTGGCAGGAATTTGAAAAACTGCTCGCCGAACCCTTCATTGCGGGCAAGGAACTGACCGTCGCAGTGCTCGATGACGAAGCGCTGGCGGTCACCGAACTCAAGCCGACGCAGGGTTTCTACGATTACGAGGCCAAATATACCGACGGCCTCACCGTCCATGTCTGCCCCGCCGACCTGCCGCCGGCGATCACCGCTGCCTGTCTCGACTTTGCCCTGCGCGCCCATCGTGCGCTCGGCTGCCGCGGAGCGTCACGGTCGGATTTCCGCTGGGACCCGGCGCAGGGGGAGGGCGGCCTCTACCTCCTCGAAACCAATACCCAGCCGGGGATGACCCCGCTCAGCCTGGTGCCCGAACAGGCGCGTTATCGCGGCATCAGCTATGAACAACTCGTGCAGCGCCTGCTCGATTCCGCTCTTGCCCACCCCTCGAGGTCCGCATGACCGCCACCACCATGAAGCGCGGCCAGAAGCCGCCCCGCCACAAGCCGGTGCCGCAGCGCAAGCCCGCGCCCGAAACCATCGCGCTGCCGCTCAGCGCCTCAGCCCTGCGCCGTAATGCCGTCATCGCGTGCGCCACGCTGGTGGCGGTCACCGGCGGCATTTTCATCACCCTGTCGGGCGCGCCGCAGCGGCAATGGGCCGATTTCGTGCGCAGCACCGCCGTGGCGGGTTTCGAGGTGCGCCATGTCGAAATCGCCGGCACGCGCGAAATGGACAAATTGCCGATCTATGATGCCGCGCTGTCGGGGCCGAGCAATGCCATGCTGCGTGCCGACCTGCCCGAAATCCGCAGCCGCCTGCTGGCGCTGCCCTGGGTCGCCGATGCCAGTGTCGGCCGCCGCCTGCCCGATACGCTGAGCATCCGGATCGTCGAGCGGCGGCCGGTGGCGCTGTGGCAGCACCGTCAGCGCTTTGCCCTGATCGATATCACCGGCCGGTCGCTGACCACCAAGGGGCTCGATCGCTTTGCCGCGCTGCCGGTCGTCGTCGGCCCCGGCGCCAATCTGCGGGTGCGCGAATTGCTGGCGCTGACGGCGGCGGCGCCGACCTTGTCCGACAAGGTCGATGCCGCGGTGCTCGTCGGCGGCCGGCGCTGGGACGTGAAGTTCAAATCGGGCGAAACGCTGGCGCTGCCGGACACGCCGGCGGCGGCAACCGCAGCGTTCAAGCGCTTCGCCAAACTGGAGGCCGGGCTGTCGGAGGACCGCAAGCTGCTCGGCGGGCGTTTCCAGCGTTTCGACATGCGGCTGCCCGGGCAGATGACCGTGGCCGGCCCCGCCGTGCAACAGGCGCTGGAGGCGGCTGCAAAAGCCGCCAAGGCCCCGAAACCGACGACGATCTGATGGCACCCAAGCTTCCTCTCGTCCGCGCCGTGGTTCCCAAGGGGCCGGCCGAACGTACCATCGCCGTGCTCGATGTCGGCACGTCGAAAGTTGCCGCGCTGATCGCGCTGGTCGGCGGCAATGGCGAACCGCGCGTCATCGGTACCGGGCAAAAGCCCTGTGCCGGGCTGAAGCGCGGGCTGGTCACCGATTTCGAACGCACCGAAGCCGCCATCCGCGGCGCCATGGACCAGGCCGAACGCGCCGCCGGGGTGCAGATCGAGTTCGTCCATGCCTCGATCTCGGCCGGCAATCTCGGCAGCGACGTCGCCACTGCCGAAATCGATATCGCCGGCGCCAGCATCACCGCGGCCGACATGATGAAGCTGCGCGAGGCCGGGCGGGCGCGGATCGACCCGCACGGCCGCACCGTCGTCCATGCCCAGCCGGCGCTCTATGCGCTCGATGGCCAGCCGGGAGTCGAAAGCCCGCTGGGTTTCCATGCCGACCGGCTCGGCATGGATATCCATGTCGTCACCGCCGATACGCCGCCGTTGAAGAACCTCGATCGCGCCATCAAGAACGCTCATATTGGGCTGCGCTCGCTGGTCGCCTCGCCGCTGGCCGCCAGCCTGTCGACGCTCGAGCGCGAGGAACGCGAGCTTGGCGTCGCGCTGATCGAGATCGGCGCCGGGGTGACGACGATCGCGGTGCACAATTACGGCATGCTGGTCGGCGTCGCCGCCATCCCGATGGGCGGCGACGACATCACCTATGACCTGGCGGCCGAATTTGCGACGCGGCGCAGCTATGCCGAACGCCTGAAGGCGCTCGACGGCTCGGCGATCGCAGTGCCCAAGGACAATCATGAAGCGGTCGAGATCCCGCCGATGAACGAGGACAGCACGTCCGAACCGATGCGCGTCACCAAGGCGCAGATCATCGGCGTCATCCGTCACCGGCTTGACATGCTGTTCGGCGAGATCGCCATCAAGCTCGACGAGCTCGGCTTCATCGGCCCGCAGGCGCGGCAGCTGGTGCTGACCGGCGGCGGCGCCGAGCTGCGCGCCATTGCCGATTTTGCGCAGGGCGCGCTCAACCGCAACGTCCGCATCGGCCGGCCGCGTGGGCTGACCGGGCTGCCACTGGCACAGTCCGGGCCGGCGTTTGCCACGCTGGCCGGGCTCGTCCTGTTCGCTGCCGCCGAACAACCCGACATCTGGCACATGGCATCTGCGCAAAAATCGACCGGCGGTGGTGGAAAACTTGCCACCATGATCGAAAAATTAAGGGGAAGCATGTGATGCTGCTTCCCACCGGTGAATCGCTCATATAGTATTGTCAGTTGCAGGGGAGACACGAGATGCTGGAATTCGAACGGCCCGCATTGACCGAATTGAAGCCGCGGATCACTGTCATCGGCGTCGGTGGCGCCGGTTGCAACGCGGTGGCCAACATGATCAACGCCGATCTTCAGGGCGTTGAATTCATCGTGGCCAATACCGATGCGCAATCGCTTGCCGCCAGCAAGGCCGAAACCCGCATCCAGCTCGGCATGAAGATCACGCAAGGGCTCGGCGCCGGCGCCCGCCCCGAGATCGGCCGCGCCGCTGCCGAAGAAACCCTCGACCAGCTCGAAACCAGCCTCGAAGGCGCACACATGTGCTTCATCGCCGCCGGCATGGGCGGTGGTACCGGCACCGGTGCCGCACCCGTCGTTGCCCGCGCGGCGCGTGAAAAGGGCATCCTGACCGTCGGCGTCGTGACCAAGCCGTTCACCTTCGAAGGCAACAAGCGCATGCGCGCCGCCGAGGAAGGCATTGCCGAACTGCAGAAGGTCGTCGACACCCTTATCATCATCCCCAACCAGAACCTCTTCCTCATCGCCAACGCCAACACGACCTTCAAGGAAGCGTTCGCGATGGCCGATCAGGTGCTCCACCAGGGGGTGCGCGGCATCACCGACCTGATGATCATGCCCGGCCTGATCAACCTCGATTTCGCCGATATCCGCACCGTCATGTCCGAAATGGGCAAGGCAATGATGGGCACCGGCGAAGCCACGGGCGAACGCCGCGCCATCGAAGCCGCCGAAAAGGCGATCGCCAACCCGCTGCTCGACGAAGTGTCGATGCGCGGCGCCAAGGGTGTCATCATCAACATCACCGGCGGCGACGACCTGCGCCTGATGGAAGTCGATGAAGCCGCGACGCACATCCGCGACATGGTCGATCCCGATGCCAACATCATCGTCGGCTCGGCCTTCAACAAGGATCTCGAAGGAATCATGCGCGTCAGCGTGGTCGCGACCGGCATCGATGCCGCCAGCCGGCCCAACGCCGTCGTGCCGCGACCGCGCGCCGCCGCGCCGACGGGCTTTGCCGCCCAGCCGAGCATCTTTGCCACCCCTGCCGCGATCGCACCGCCGCCGGTACCCGAAGTCGCTGCCCCGCCAATGGCCGCCGACGAGGAGATCGTGTCCCCGGCAGCGCTCGCCCGCGCACTCGCCACGATGGAAGCGCAGGACGACAATCTGCCGGAAGCGACGATCGATGATGACGATATCGATCTCGGCGCCGTTGCCGAACGAATCGATGCACCGGCCGTGGTCGACAGCTTCCGCTTCACCCCCAGCGACCCGACTCCTGCCGTGGCCAGCGCCGCTGTCGAACCGCCGGCCCCGATCGCTGCCCCGGTGGAGGAAGAACGCGCCCCGACGCTGTTCGAAAAAATGATGAACCTGTCGCGCGGGCCCAGGCCCAAGCCGGCATCGACGACACTGGCCCCGGAACCCCCGGTCGCCGGCGCGCCCGATGTCGACATTCCGCCATTCTTCAAGCGCCAGGCGAACAACTGAGGGCTGAATCCGCACGCCGCCCCTCTTCCGCTTGCGGGAGAGGGGGGTGATCGAGTTTGGTCGCCAATATGTCGGGGGATACACCCGACCGCGCCCGTAGCCCTTTCGTGACCGCCACCGCCACCCCGTTCGCCGCGATCGCCGGCAACCGCTTTGGCCTTGGCCTGCGCCCCGGCGACATGCTGCCCGCCGATCCGCGCGGCGGGCTGATCGACCAGTTCGCGCGGTTCGATCCGCGCCCGCCGGTGATTGCGGCGGTGCCGGGTTCCGCCATCATGGCACGCGAATTCCGCGAATATCTCGCCAAGATCAGGCCGTTCATCGCCGCCAACATCGAACCACGCGGCGACGCGGCAATGGCGGCAGGCCCGACGCCGAATGAAGCCGAAATCCGCAAGGAATTGCGGCGCAGCTATCGCGATTCCTACGGCGGCCAGGTCCGTGCCCGCATTGCCGCTGCGATCAATTCCGATGCGCCCTTTGCCGAGCGGCTGGTGCATTTCTGGGCCAATCACTTCGCCGTTTCGGCTGACAAGTTGCAGACGATCGGGCTCGCCGGCACGCTCGAATTCGAGGCTATCCGCCCGCACATCGCCGGGCGCTTCGTCGACCTGCTGCTTGCGGTCGAGCGCCACCCGGCGATGCTGCTCTATCTCGACCAGGGCCAGTCGATCGGGCCGGATTCGCGGCTGGCGCAAGCCGCCCGCGCCCGCAACGCACGGCGTCAACCCGGCCTCAACGAGAATCTGGCGCGCGAGATCCTCGAACTCCACACGCTGGGCGTCGGCAACTACCAGCAGGCCGATGTCGGCGAACTGGCGCGCGCGCTGACCGGCTGGAGCCTTGGCGGCTTCGTGCGCCGGCCGATCGGCATCGAAGCGCCCGATGGGGCGTTCGTTTTCCAGCCCGGCTGGCACCAGCCCGGCGCGCGCAGCCTGCTCGGGCGTCGCTACCCGCAGGATGGCGAGGCGCAGGCGCGCGCGATGCTCGGCGATCTGGCGGTCCACCCGGCGACGGCGCGGCATCTGGCGACCAAGCTGGCGCGGCACTTCGCCGGCGATGCGCCGCCACCGGCGCTGGTCGACCGGCTGGCGGCGGCGCATCTGGCGAGTGGCGGCGACCTGATGGCGCTGTATCGCGTGCTGGTCGCGGCGCCCGAATGCTGGGGCATTTCGCAGAAATTCAAGACGCCTTGGGAATGGACGATTTCGGCGCTGCGCGGTCTCGGCGCGCGGGCGACGCCCGATCTGCGCGCCGTGGCGATGCTGACCGAGCTTGGCCAGCCGGTGTGGCGGCCCGGTTCGCCGGCGGGCTGGGACGATGTCGCCGCCGCCTGGGCCGCCCCCGATGCGCTGCTGCGCCGGGTGGAGATCGCCGGGCGGCTGGCGGCGCTGACCGGCGATCGCATCGATGCCCGGCAGCTGGCGCCGGCCATCCTGCCCGGCGTGCTGGGGCCGGGCACAGCGGCGGCGATTGCCCGCGCCGACAGCCCGCAACAGGGTCTGGCGCTGCTACTCGCGTCTCCCGAATTCCTGAGGCGCTGATGATGATCGACCGCCGCAAACTGCTCGCCGGGCTTGGCCTCGCCAGCATCCCCGGGCTGGCGCTCGCCGCGACCCCGGGGGACCAGCGTTTCGTCTTCATTGTCCTGCGCGGCGCCATGGACGGTATCGCTACCGTCATCCCAGTCGGCGATCCGGCGCACGACGGCTTGCGCGGTCGCTTCGGTCCGCCGGCAGCGGCGGGGGAACCGATCCGCCTGTCGGGCGATTTCAGCCTGCACCCGGCGCTGGCCGCCACCGCGTCGCTTTATGCCCGCGGCGAGGCGGCGATGCTCCATGCCATAGCCTCGCCCTATCGCGAGCGCTCGCATTTCGATGCCCAGAACGTCCTCGAAAGCGGCGGGGCGGCGGCCTATGCGGTCAAGGACGGCTGGCTCAACCGGCTGCTGCCGTTGTTGCCTGGGGCCGGCGAGCCGGCGCTGGCGGTCTCGCCGACCCTGCCGCTGGCGCTGCGCGGGGCGGCGCCCGCCACCTCCTATGCGCCGTCGCAATTGCCCCAGGCCGATGCCGCGCTGCTCGAACGCGTCGCCGGGCTCTATGCCGATGATCCGCAACTCCATGCGCTGTGGAGCCAGGCAACCGACGCCCGGATGATGGCCGGCAGCGACGCCACCGGCCGCGCCAACCCCGAGGCGCTCGGCCGGCTGGCGGCGACCTTCCTGTCGAAACCGCAGGGCGCCCGCGTCGCGGTCATCGAGATCGGTGGCTGGGACACGCATTCGGCACAAGCCGGACGGTTGACGCAGGCGCTGCGCCAGCTCGATGCCGTCATCGCCGCGCTCCACACCGGGCTCGGCGCAGCATGGGGCCGGACGGTGGTGGTCGCCGCCACCGAATTCGGGCGGACGGCAGCCCCCAACGGCACCGGCGGCACCGACCATGGCACCGGCGGCGCCGCGATCCTGGCCGGCGGCGCGCTGCGCGGCGGCCGGGTTATCGCCGATTGGCCCGGGCTGGCGCCTTCGCAGCTTTACGAGGGCCGCGACCTCAGGCCCACCGCCGATCTGCGCGCGCTGTTCGCCGGGCTGGCGGCGGAACAGTTCGGGCTCGATCCGCAGCGTGTGGCGGCGACCTTGTTCGCCGGGGCCGGGGTGGTGCCGATGGCGGGGCTGGTGCGCAGCTGATGTCGGCGTTGCCCGGGCGGCGTTGATGCGATAGGCGGCGGCTCCTCCTGCTTCCGGAACGCTGTATGGCCGTCACGCCCCGACTGTTGCTCGATCACGACCGGCTGCTTGCCAATCTGGAGCGGCTCGATGCGGTACTGGCCGGGCGCGGCGTCGATCTGCGCCCGCATCTCAAGACCGCCAAGGCTGCCGAAGTCGCCGCGCTCGCCACGCGCAACTGGTCGGGCGCGGTGACGGTATCGACGTTGGAGGAAGCCGAAGCCTTTGCCGCCGCCGGCTGCACCGATCTTTTATATGCCGTGGGCTGCACCGAGGCCAAGCTGCCCCGGCTGGCGGCGCTGGCGGCGGCAGGCGCGCGGGTAGGGATCATCGTCGATGATGCCGGGCTCGCCGACAGGATTGCAGCGCGCATCGCTGCCGAGGGCATGGCGCTCGCGGTCCATGTCGAGCTCGATGTCGACGGGCATCGCAGCGGTGTCGCTCCTGATAGTGACGCCCTCCTAGCGACTGCCGCCGCCCTGGCGCGGCACGGCGTGCCGGTCGCCGGGGTGATGACCCATGCCGGCGAATCCTATGCTTGTCGCGACGCCGTCGCCTTGCGCCGGGCCGCCGCTGCGGAACGCGACGGCGCGGTGCGCGCGGCAGGGCGGCTGCGCGCTGCGGGCCATGCCTGCCCGGCGGTCAGCGTGGGTTCCACGCCCACCGCCTTTGCCGGTATCGACCTTGCCGGCATCACCGAAATCCGCGCCGGGGTGTACATGTTCATGGACCTGACCATGGCGGCCATCGGTGTTTGCACGCCCGACGATGTCGCCTTGGCGGTGCTGGCGACGGTGATCGGCCAGCAACCGGCGCGCAACCAGCTGATCATCGATGCCGGCTGGATGGCGCTGAGCCAGGATCGCGGAGCCGACGCGATGGGCTTCGGCGTGCTGCGCGACGATCCTCACAGCGACCTGTTCGTCGCGCGGCTCAACCAGGAACAGGGCATCATCACCAGTCGCAGCGGTGCGCCGATCGATTTTGCCGCCTTTCCGGTCGGCCGCGAGCTTGCCATCCTGCCCAATCATGCCTGCGCGACCGCGGCGCAGTTCAGCGGCTATGATGTGGTCGGCAGCGGCGTGGCGGCGGGCACGCGCTGGCAGCGGCTGGCGCAGCGCTGATCGGGCGGACTTGCCTTGCCGCCCTGGCGCGGACATGAACATTCGGACGCAACAAGGGAGTCCCCATGCACTGGCTGGTGAAATCGGAACCGTTCAAATACAGCTGGGACATGCTGGTCCGCGACGGATCGACGATCTGGGACGGGGTCCGCAACAACCAGGCGGCGCAATATCTGCGCGCCATGAAGATCGATGATGAGCTGTTCTTCTACCATTCCAACGAAGGGCTGGCGGTGGTCGGCATCGCGCGCGTCGCCGGCGAACATTTCATTGATCCGAGCGACCCCAAGGGCCGTTTTCCCGCCGTCACCGTGGCACCGGTGCGACCGGTCGCCACCCCGGTGACGCTGGCGGCGATGAAGGCCGAACTGGCGCTGGCCGGGATGGCGATGTTCCGGCAGTTTCGCCTTTCGGTGGTGCCAATCAGCGATGACGAATGGGCGACGATCCTGGCGATGTCAGCGGACTGAATCGGCAGGCGTAGACGAGGTGCCGGCAGCCTGGCTGCTGTTTTCGCGACGATCCTTGCGCGCCAATGCCGGTTTTTCCACCAAATGCCATGAAAGTGCCGCCATTGGTACGACACAAACCAGCGTTGCCAGCATGTTTGACCCCGCCGTGATACCGAATCCTGTTGCAATCATTGCTTGCTGTACAGGAAAGCCGTAGATGTAAATGCCGAAGCTGTAGTCTGGAATGGTTTTGCTGAAGCGTTTCCAGCTTGATGGCACAATGAAAGCAATTACAAGTGCGACATAGGCTGCCGAAAGCTGCGCCGCAAGTTCGCGCAACGGCCCCGGATCGGTGGCAATGGTCAACAAGATCGTCAGTACCGCTAACTGCCATGACAAATAGACTTTTGAACGGAAGAGAAACATCAATACGCCGGCAAAAAAGGAAATCACCAACGGTCGCAATGCAGACAGAGCCGGCACCAGATCGGGCGGCAGCATGATGTGCACGCAAGTTCCGATGATATAGCATGTCAACAGAACGCGGGGGCGATTCAACAGACCGACAGCGCCGACTAGTGCCAGTGCTACGTAGCATTGCACCTCGCGGGGAATTGTCCAAAGCGCACCGTTGACGATCGTTGGCAATGGGTTACCCAAAAACACGCCGTCAATATCGTAGTGGCGGCCGATCAACAGTCCATTGCTGAACAGGTATTGCCAAAGGCTGGTATTTCCCGGCAGCGATCTGAGGGGAAACGTGCCAAAGGCTATCGTTGCTACTGCCGAGGAGACCAGCAGCATGACCCATAGCCCGGGCAACATGCGCAATGCGCGCGCACGCGCGAATTGCCATACGCCTCGCGTCTGCAGGCTGTTGGTTACTAAGAATCCGCTCAGCGTAAAAAAAAGTAATACTGCGAAACGACTAACACTGTATGGCAACATGATTGTGCTTGGATCAATATGGCCGGTCAGCACAAAAGCATGCGAGAAAATAACGGCGGTGGCAAAAATCGTTCGCAATATATTGAAAATATTGCCAGTATGGCTGATATCTTCAGAAACGATGGTGCGACCCATTTCGAATCTAAAAATATTTAGCCTTATTTTCACTAATTATACACCTTTTTGTTATTTTTGTATGATCTTTAAGAAATTTATTTGAGGTATGATGCCCAGCGTTTTTGCTGTGATGCCCGATAGCCTGCCGCCAAGGTTCAATAGCCACTAACTGACGGATAATCCAGAATGTTTCTGGGCGCCGTCGCGTCATTTCATTGACGGCACCGGGCCAGAGAAATTTGTACCGGCAGTCAAGTATTCAGCCTGCTCGCTGTCAATTGAACCGCGGACCGACAGATGCAGTGGTATCGTCTGTGTCGATGATGTGATGATGTGCTGGCTTGATCGGTCTGTCCGGACGGTGCAATGTGACGCTGATTAGTGATGGAGTGTGGCCATGTTTATCGCACGTCTGTTGGTCATGCTGGCTGCGCTGTTGGCTGGGCCCGCGCTGGCGGCCATTATCGTGGCCACTCCTGAAACCCTGCAGCGTCAGCTTGAAACTGCTGCTGCTGGCGACATCATCAGGCTGGGTTCCGGCGACTATCCATCAATAAGGTTGCGAGATCGCACTTGGGTCCAAGTTGTCACTGTGGAGGCCGGCGAGGCGAGGATCACATCTGTTGTGTTGCGCAATATCGTCGGCCTGACCTGGCGCGGCGGCATTTTTGATGGCCAGAATGTCCTCCCTAACGGTATCAAGGTGGAAAATGGCCAGCTAATCCAGATTGAAAATACTCGCATGTCGCGTTATTTGCGGAACGGGATCGGCTTCAGCGAGGTCAGCGATTCGCGGCTGGTAGGCAACAGTTTCCGCGACATGGGGTCCGATGGCATCGACATCGCCCTATCGCGGCGCATCGTGATCGACCGCACAAGTTGCCAGGATTTCAAGCGCACGCCCGGTGCTCACTCTGATTGCATTCAACTGTGGTCACGGCCGACAGCCGCGCCAACTGCTGATATCCACGTCAGCAATACCGTTGCCGCCGGCGACATGCAGGGTGTCACGGCGTTCAACCATGTTCGCAATGGCGTGGATGATGGCGGCTTCGACCGGATCGTTTTTGCCAACAACGACATTCGCATAACCTTCGCGCAGGCGGTCAGCCTGTATGATTGTCGCAACTGTATCGCGCGCGACAATTACATCGACACTTGGCCGGGTGCCCATAATCGCGCCCGGCTCGTTGTTCAGGGACAAAGCGATGTCGCGCAGTGCGGCAATGTGGTGAAACTGTTTCCCAAATTGCCCGGCCAGCTAAAATGTACAGGACCGTTGCTGTTGCCCCTGCCGCCCCTGACGCCCTGAACCTGCTGCTGCCGCCGTTGCCACCGACTCCTTGAACCTGCCGGTCCCGACGAAACACTGGTCGACCCGCCCGGCAATGCGCTAGGGAAATGGCGCTAGGGACCGGAACCCGCGCGATCATGTTGAAAATTTCCAGGGGCGTCACGCCATGTCCACCACCTTCACCCTCGATACCGGCACCAGCCGCGCCCACCCGGTGCCCGAACCGCTGCGCCGGTTGACGGTGCCCGCCATCGCGAAACGCAAGAGCGGCGAACCCATCGTCATGCTGACCGCCTATACCGCGCGCATGGCGCAGCTGCTCGACAAGCATTGCGACATGCTGCTCGTCGGGGATTCGCTCGGTCAGGTGATCTATGGCCTCGATACCACCGTCAAGGTGACGCTCGAGATGATGATCGCCCATGGCGCGGCGGTGGTGCGCGGCTCGTACCGCTCGGTCGTCGTCGTCGATCTGCCCTTCGGCAGCTATGAAGCATCGCCCGAAAAGGCTTTTGAAAACGCCGCGCGGGTGATGAAGGAAACCGGCGCCGCCGCAGTGAAGCTGGAGGGCGGCACCGCGATGGCCGAAACGATCCGTTTCCTGGCCCGGCGCGGCATCCCGGTCGTTGCCCATGTCGGGCTGACCCCGCAGGCGGTCAACGCGCTTGGTGGCTATGGCGCGCGCGGGCGCAGCGAGGCCGAAGCCGCCACCATTCTCGCTGATGCCGTGGCTGTCGCCGAGGCGGGAGCCTTCGCGCTGGTCGTCGAAGGCGTGGTCGAAAGCCTGGCGCGGCGCATCACCACGACGGTTGCCTGCCCCACGATCGGCATCGGCGCATCGCCCGATTGCGATGGGCAAGTACTCGTCGTCGACGACATGCTGGGCATGTTCGAACGCGTGCCGCGCTTCGTCGAACGCTTCGACGATCTGGCGGTGCGCATCGATGCAGCGGCGGCAACCTATGCCGAGGCGGTGCGCAGCAGGCGCTTTCCGACCGAGAAACAACTTTATCTCTGATGATGCATGAGGCATTCAGCCTCGCGAAAGCGTCGCGCGTGCAAGCCGCACGCGCCGGCACCGCCCGCACAGGAGCATTTGAACCTTGGCCGTGACTCCCCAGGATGCCGACGAAGCCTTTTTGCGTGAAGTCGATGAAGGCGTGCGCCGCGACCAGGTGCTGTCCTTGTGGCAGCGCTATGGCAAGCTCGGCATCGCGTTGCTCGTGCTGTTCCTCGGCGCCGTTGCCGGCGGGCTGTGGTGGCGCGACAACCAGGCGAAACAGGCCGGTCTGGCGGGGGAAAGTTTCAACCAAGCGCTGACCAAGCTCGAAGTCGGCGATACCACCACGGCGCGGCCGCTGCTCGATACGCTTGCCAACGATGGCCCCAAGGGCTACCGCCCGCTGGCGCAGATGATGCAGGCCGCCGATGCGGTCGGTGCCGGGGATACCGCCAAGGCCGTAAAACTGCTCGATGCCGTTGCCGCCGATACCGCCCCGCCGCAACCGCTGCGTGATGCCGCAACGATCAAATCGGTGCGCCTCGCCTATGACACGCTGCCTCCGGCGACGGTGATCGCGCGGCTGAAGGAGTTTGCCGTGCCGGGCAACCCCTGGTTCGGCATCGCCGGCGAAATGACCGCGCTCGCCCATGTCAAGGCCGGCAAGCCCGACATGGCCAAGCCGCTGCTGATTGCCATGGTGCGCGATACCAGCCTGCCCGGCAGCCTGCGCAACCGTGCCGCGCAACTGGCGCTGTCGCTGGGCGTTGATCTGTCGACCCTGCGGCCGCCGGGGGCTGCGGCCGTTACCGCTGCCGACACTGCTCCTGCACCTGCTGCTGCCAATTAAGGGCCCTGCCGTGACCAGACCAATCATCGGACTTGTCGTCATGGCCGTGCTGGCGCTCGGCAGCTGCGGCGTTCTCAAGCCCGGCAAGAAGCCCGGCACGCCGACGGTCGGCGAACGCATCCCGGTGCTCAATTATGAATCGCGCGCCGTCGCCGAACCCGAATTGCAAGAAGTCGCGGTTGTCCTGCCGCTCGCGCAGACCAATGCCGATTGGGCGCAGGCCGGTGGTTCGGCATCGAAAAGCAATGGCCAGCTGACCCTGCCCGAAACGCTTACCCGCGCCTGGGCCGCCTCGATCGGGCAGGGCAGCAGCGGCACGCGCCGGCTCAACGCCGGGCCGATCGTGATGGGCGGCAAACTGTACACCATGGATACCGCCGGCGATGTCCGCGCCTTCGATGCCAAGACCGGGCAACAGGCGTGGGTCGCGCGCATCGGACTCAAGAAAAAGAACAGCAATGCCGCGTTCGGCGGCGGTGTCGGCGGCGGCGATGGCCGGGTGTTCGCCACGACCGGCTATGGTATCGTCGCGGCCTTCGATGCCGCCACCGGCATTGAAATCTGGCGCCAGACGATGGCGACTCCGTTGCGCGGCGCGCCCACCGTTTCGGGCAACCGCCTGTTCGTGGTCAGCCAGGACAACCAGCTTTATGCGCTCAGCACCGACAAGGGCGAGACGTTGTGGAACGTCTCGGGCACGGTCGAAGTCGCCGGGCTGCTCGGCGCCGCCAGCCCCGCGGTCGCGCAGGAAACCGTTGTCGTCGGCTTTTCGAGCGGCGAGCTGAACGCGTTGCGCGCCGAAAACGGCCGCACCGTCTGGTCTGACGCGTTGGCGCGCACCGGGCGCTCCACCGCCATGGCGGCGCTGTCGGATATCGATGCATCGCCGGTCATCGATCGCGGCCGCGTCTATGCCATCGGTCATGGTGGCCGCATGGCGGCGCTCGAAATCGCCACCGGGCAACGGGTGTGGGAACGCAATTTCGCCGGCACCTCGACCCCCTGGGTGGCGGGTGAATTCATCTACCTTGTCACCATGGAGGGCGAAGTCGTCTGCCTAACACGCGGCGACGGCAAGGTGCGCTGGGTCTATCAGCTCCAGCATTATCGCAAGCCCAAGAAAAAGGCCGATCCGATCCAATGGTCGGGGCCGGTGCTGGCATCGGACCAGTTGATCGTCGTCGGCTCCAACAAGGAAATGGTGACCATCTCGCCCTATACCGGCAAGCTGATCCGCACCGCCAAGCTGGGCGCTGCCGCCTTCCTGCCGCCGATCGTCGCCGACAACATGGCCTATGTGCTGACCGATGATGGCAAGGTAACCGCGTATCGTTGATGGCCGGATGCCGCCGCGTCTGCTAGGGGCGGCGGCATGTCCAGTGAATCTCTGCCCCGGGTGGCCATTGTCGGGCGCCCCAATGTCGGCAAATCGACGCTTTTCAACCGCCTTGTCGGCCGCAAGCTCGCGCTTGTCGACGATACGCCTGGGGTCACCCGCGATCGCCGCGAAGGGCTGGCGCGGCTGTTCGATCTCAAATTCACCGTCGTCGATACCGCCGGTTTCGAAGATGCCGATGCCGCCTCGCTCGCCGGGCGGATGCGGCAACAGACCGATGCCGCGGTCGGCGATGCCGTCGTCGCGCTGCTGGTTTTCGACGCCCGTGCCGGGGTGACGCCGCTCGACAAGCATTTCGCCGACTGGCTGCGCCGCCGGGGCACGCCGCTGATCCTCGTCGCGAACAAGGCCGAGGGCCGGGCAGGGGAGCTCGGCGTTGCCGAAAGCTATGCGCTCGGCCTTGGCGATCCGGTGCAGATTTCCGCCGAACATGGCGAGGGGATGGCCGATCTCTATGAAGTATTGATGCCCTTCGTCGATGCCGAACTGCCCGAACCGGTCGATGAGGACGATGTCCCCGCCGAAATGCCGGATGTGCCCGAAGGGCCGATGAAGATGGCCATCGTCGGCCGGCCGAACGCCGGCAAGTCGACGCTGATCAACACGCTGCTCGGGGAACAGCGGCTGGTCGTCGGCCCCGAAGCCGGCATCACCCGCGATTCGATCGCCATCCCCTGGGATTATCACGGCCTGCCGGTGCGGCTCGTCGATACCGCGGGCCTGCGCAAGCGCGCCAAGGTCAGCGACAAGCTCGAACGCATGTCGGCGGTCGATACCAAGCTGGCGGTCGATTTTGCCGAAGTCGTCGTGCTGCTGCTCGATGCCACGCTGGGGCTCGAGGCGCAGGATCTGCGCATCGCCGACATGGTGCTGTCGGAAGGCCGGGCGCTGGTCATCGCGCTCAACAAATGGGATGTCGCGCACGACCAGTCGTCGCTGTTCCAGGGCGTGCGCAAGGCGCTCGACGATGGCCTGTCGCAGATCCGCGGCGTGCCGCTGGTCGCCATTTCCGGCCAGACCGGCAAGGGGCTCGACCTGTTGATGAAGGCATCGATCGAAGCCCGCGAAAAATGGTCGCGCCGGGTGCCGACCGCCGGGCTTAACCGCTGGTTCGAAGCCGCGCTCGATCGCAATCCGCCGCCGGCGGCGGGCGGCACGCGCATCAAGCTGCGCTATGTCACCCAGGTCGCGGCGCGGCCGCCGAGCTTCCTGATCTTCGGCAACCGCACCGAAGACCTGCCCGCCAGCTATGGTCGTTACCTCGTCAACAGCCTGCGCGACGACCTCGATTTTGAAGGCGTGCCGATCCGGCTGAACTTCCGCGGCAGCAAGAATCCGTTCAAGGCGCCACCGCGCGGCCGCAACGAAAAGCGCTGATCGGGGCGTCGCGGGCGGCTCGCCGCGGCGGCCATTTCCAGCCTTCCTGCGATGTTCCGAATCGGGCCGGCGGACCACTACGCGACCAGCGCCCGACCGCTGCGCGGCAGGCGCTCGGGGGCTGTTTTCAGGTACTGGCCCGCGACGACGATGCCAGGCGACCCCTACCGAAAGGTGGTTGCAATTGCTGGCGTTCTTCCCGCGCCGAACGACCGAATCGGTCACCGCTCCAAGGCGCGCCCATGGTGTTGTCGCTTGATGAACATGATTTGCTTTAGCCGCCGAAATGGCTCGAAAAAAGCACGTCTCATCTTGCTTTGGACGAATGTTAGTTTATTAGAGGGCGCTGCATTAATGGGCTCAATGCGCGAGACACTGGGGTAAGATATGTTTGTTGGTAAAAATCGTCGTGGTTCGTCGCTGGCTGGTCGCGCGCTGTCGCGCTCGCTGCGTCTCGGGGTTTCGGCGACGGGCCTGATGCTGGCAGGTGCCGCGCTTTCGCCGGCTTTGGCGCAGGTTCGCGACCTAGCCGGGGCAACCGTCGGCCAAGTCGGTTTCGGCGCCTTCACAGTCTACACCAACGGCACATTCCAGGACACGGTCGGCATTCTGGGTGAAACCTACGCCGGCGCGATGAACGACAGCGGCGGTCAGTTCGCGCTGACCAAGCTCGGCATCGGCGCGCTGACGCTGACGGGTTCGGGGCTCAATACATATTCGGGTCAGACGTCGGTCAACAACGGCATCCTGCGCGCCGGTGCCGCCAATGTCCTGTCGGCCAATTCGCTGCTGCGTATCAATAGCGGCAGCGTCGATCTCAACGGCTTCAACCAGTCGGTCGCCGGGCTTTCGGGCAATGGCGCGCTTGGCAATGCCGGTGCTGCCGTCGTGCTGACGCTCGAAACCAACCCTGGCACCAATTCCTATGGCGGCGATCTCACCGGCGCCGTCAAGATCGTCAAGAACGGTCCAGGTGTGCAGAACTTCGCCGGCGCCAACACCTTTGACGGCGGCATCGACGTCAATGGCGGCACGCTCGGCTATGGCAGCGACCAGGCGTTCGGGACCGGCGTCGTCACCTTCAATGTCGCCACCACGCTCACGCCGACTAACAACGGCCGCATTATTGCCAACAATCTGGTGCTTGGCGCCGAAGTTTCCTACACCGGCGTCTCGTCGACGCTGTCCGGTGCCATTTCGGGGACCGGCAGCCTTATTAAGCTGGGCAACAACACGCTGACTTTGACGAACAGCGGCAACAACTTCTCGGGCGGGTTGCTGCTCGCAGCCGGTCAGGTCAGCTTCTCCAACGGTTCGCTGGGTACCGGCGCGATCACGACCACCGCGCAGCAGGTCACCTTGTCGACGTCCGACATGGCGGCGACCATTGCGAACAACATCGTGCTTGGCGGCCAGTTGAATTTTGAACTGCCGACCGCTCCGGGCACGCTTGGCCTGACGGGTACGATTTCGGGTGTTGGCGGCCTGTTTCTGAAGACCGGTACCGGCGCGCTCGTGCTGATGGGCAACAACAGCTATGTCGGTGATACGCTGGTCGACGCCGGTACGCTCGGTCTGCAGAGCAATACCGCAGCCGGTACCGGTACTATTTTCGTTTCGGGTACGGCTGCCGGTTTGGCCGCTTATGCCAACGGTCTGAATGTCGCCAACGGGATCAACAGCCGGATCATCACTGGCGTCGATACGCGCGGGTTCGATCTGACGCTGTCGGGTGTGTTGGCCAACGTCAACAATGCCAATATCGGCGGCCTGAACAAGACCGGCGCCGGGACTCTGACTCTGACGGGTGTCAACACGTACACCGACACGACGACCGTTTCGGGCGGTCGCCTGAATGTGAACGGTTCCAGCGTCAGCGCCGCCACCGTCAACAATGGTGCGACCCTGGGCGGTACCGGCACGATCAGCAACACCGTGACGATCGCCGATGGCGGCACGATCGCGCCGGGCACGAGCCCGGGTACGCTGACGGTCAACAACCTGGTGCTCAACGCCGGTTCCCTGCTGGCCTTCGAACTCGGCGATCCGGCGATCACGACCGGTAACGGCGTCAACGATCTCATCATCGTCAACAACAACCTGACGCTCGACGGCACGATCAATGTCACCGATCTCGCCGGCTTCGACGAAGGCACCTATCGCGTCATCAACTACGGCGGCGCGCTGACCAACAACGGGCTGCTCGTCGGCACGACGCCGATCGATTTCTCGCTGACGGTGGACACGGCGACGGCTGGCCAGGTCAACCTCATCGCTGCCTTCACCGGTACGCGCTACTGGGACGGCACGGGTCCGTTCGGCAATGGTGTCGTCAACGGCGGCTCGGGCACCTGGGATGCCAATACCAAGAACTGGACCGGCCAGACCGGCATCCCGCAGGTCAAGTGGGCGAGCACGACAGGCATTTTCTCGGGCACGGCCGGCACCGTCACACTGGCGGGTACCCAGACCTTCACCAATCTCGATTTCCAGACCGCTGGCTACACGCTGACGGGTGACAATCTTGCGATCAACAACGGCACGATCAACACTTCGGTTGCCGGTGTTACCATGATCAACAGCGCCATCACCGGCACCAACGGCCTGACCAAGACCGGCACCGGCACGCTGGCGCTCAATGGCGCGAACAGCTTCACCGGCGGCCTGACGGTCAGCGCCGGCACCGTCCGTGTTGGTTCGAACAACGCACTTGGCGTTGGCGCCACGACTCTGGCCGCGGGCACCACCCTGCAGGGTACCAACGGCGCATTCCCGACCATCGCCAACAACATTGTCCTCGGCGGCGCAGTCACCTTTGATGCCAACGGCGGTAGCACGACGCTCAACGGCGTGATCAGCGGCAATGGCGCAGTGTCGATCTCCGATGTCGGCCCGGCCAATCTCACGTCGGGTTTCGCGTTTGGCGGTGCCAACACCTTCACCGGTAACGTCAATGTTACTAACACGTTGCTCATTGTCACGGGTAACAACGGTCTGGGCAATGCAGCCAACACGCTGACACTCAACAATGCCATCCTCGGCGCGCAGGGCAGCTTCACGACGCCGCGGACGATCACGCTCAACGGCACCGGCACGTTCCTGGTGGAGCCGGGCCTGACGCTGACCGCCAATGGCGCCATCGGCGGCGCCGGTCAGCTCGTCAAGGATGGTGGCGGCACACTCGTCCTCGGCAATGCCGCCAACAGCTATGGCGGCGGCACGGTCATCACCAACGGTATTGTTTCGGTCGCCAGCAACGGCGCGCTTGGTGATGGCGCTAGCGGCGTCAGCTTCAGCGGCACGACGCTGCAGGCCCCGACCACGCCGACGACGCTGCGCTTCACCGCGGCGGTCACCTCGGACCGCGCTATCACCACCGCGACGGGCTTCACCGGCGTCATCGACACAGTGGCCAATGAAGTCACGCTGTCGGGCGGGATCACCGGCGACGGCGCGCTCGGCAAGGCCGGCAGTGGCCGCCTGACGCTCACCGGCGTCAACAACACCTATGCCGGCGGCACCAATCTCAACGCCGGCACGCTGCGCATTTCGAACAGCAACGCCATCGGTTCGGGTTCGGTCAACACCACCGGCGGCACCACCTTCACCGCCGGCCTGACCAACGACAACAGCGTCATCACGCTTGGCAATGCCTTCGTGCTCGGCGCCGGCACCACCACGGTGCAGCTCAACGGCATCAACTTCTCGAACGATATCGTCACCGGCGAAGTCATCACCGATGGCACCGACCTGACGATCAACGGCGTCATCAGCGGCGACGGCGGCATCACCACCGTCGGTGCTTCGGGTCGCCTGTTCCTCAACGGCAACAACAGCTATGCCGGCGGCACGACACTCAACCGCACCGTCGCTTATCTCGGCAACAGCAATGGCCTCGGCACCGGCCAGGTGACGCTCGAAAACTTCGGCGGCATCCTGAACGAATCGGGCGCCGCGCTCACCGCGACCAACGCGATCGCCGTCAACGGCACGCGCAACATCATCGGCGGCGGCAGCGACCTGACCATCTCCGGCGCGATCACCGGCGCGCAGATCCTCAACAAGGCCGGCACGGGAACGGTCACCCTGACCAACATCAACAGCGGCTTCACCGGCACGCTGGCGATCAACCAGGGCACGCTCCTCGCCGATGGCGCGCTGACCAATGCGGCCGTAACGGTTGCGGTCGGCCAGGGCACGACGCTGGGTGGCGTCGGCACCATCGCCGGCACCGTCAATGTCGCCAATTTCGCCACGCTGGCGCCGGGGCAGAGCCCGGGTGTGCTGACCATCGGCACGCTTAACCTGCTCAACAATTCGCTGCTGGCTTATGAATTCGGTGCTGCCAACACCATCGCCGGCCCGCTCAACGACCAGGTTGTCGTCACCGGCAACCTGCAGCTCGACGGCCGTCTCTCGGTTGCGCAAAGCGCCGGTGGTGCGTTCACCAAGGGTGTCTACAACCTCTTCACCTATGGCGCGCTGACCAACAACAACGTCATCATCGACAATCTCGCCAATGGCTTGACCGGCATTGTTCAGGTCAATGCCAATGCCAACCAGGTCAATCTGCTCATCACCGGCCCCGGCCAGTTGTTCCAATATTGGGATGGCGCCGATGTCGTCGGCAATGGTGCGATCAATGGCGGCACCGCCGCCTGGAACACCACCGATTTCAACTGGACCGGCACCACCGATAACGACACGGTTCTGCCGACCGCCGATCTCAACACCACCTGGCAGTCGGGCAGCGTCGCGATCTTCCGCGGCACCGCGGGCACGGTCTCGCTGGCAACGACCTTCACCGCAGCGGGCCTGGAATTCCAGACCGATGGCTACACGCTCACCGGCGGCGGGCTCAATGTCGCCGCCGGCGGCCTGTTCGCGCTCACCAACCCGGGTGTGACGGCAACGATCAACAGCCCGCTCTCGGGCGCCGGCCTGCTCACCAAGCAGGGCACGGGCACGCTCGTGCTCGGCGGCAACAGCACTTACTCCGGCGGCACGGCGCTGACGGCCGGCACGCTGGGTGTTGCCAGCAACACCGCGCTTGGCACCGGCACGCTCACCTTCACCGACGGCACCACATTGCTCAGTGATGCAACGGTGACTCTGGCCAATGCCGCGGTGCTGAATGGCACCAGCAATGTTGATACCAACGGCAACACGCTGCGTTTGAACGGTGTGGTTTCGGGCGCGGGCCTGCTGGCCAAGAATGGCGCAGGTAACCTCATCCTGGCTGGTACCAACACCTATGGTGGCGGCACCAATTTGAATGCTGGTTCGCTCACGATCGGTAACAGTTCGGCAATCGGCACGGGCACGTTGACGACGGCGGATGGTACGACGGTGTTCGCCGGTCTGACCGCCGGTGGCGGTTCGGTGATCACGCTGGCCAACAGCGTGGTGCTGAGCGGCGCCACGACTCTGAATCTGCAGGGCACCACGGGCGATGTCTCCGATGCGGGCGTGCTTACCCTCGATGGCACGACTCTGACGCTGAATGGCGCGGTGAGCGGCGGCGGGTCGTTGCTGGCGACGGGTCTTGGCCGCGTGACCCTCAATGGCAACAACAGCTATAGCGGTGGCACCACGCTGACGCAGGCGGCGGCTTATGTCGGTAGCGATACGGCGTTCGGCACCGGCACGGTCACCGCTGACGGTGCGGTGATAGGCAATGACAGCGGTGCCCTGCGCACCCTGGCCAACAACATTGTGACGACTGCCGGCGGCCTCACCATCCTGGGGCCGAATGACCTCACGCTGAATGGCGCGATCTCCGGCGTTGGTGAACTCACCAAGCGGACGACCTCCACCCTGACGCTGAATGGTGCCAACAGCTACTCGGATGGCACCCAACTGGCCGGCGGCACGATCGTGGTTGGCACCAGCACGGCGATTGGCACTGGCACCTTGTTTGCTGAAAGCATCGGCCAGTCGACGACTCTGCGCGCCGGCGAAGCAGACCTCACCTTGGCCAATGCTGTCTTCCTGCAAGCGACCAGCAATCTGATTGTTGACAGCCAGGCGTTCACCTTCGGCTTGAACGGGGTGATCAGCGGTACTGGCGCACTGACCAAGGTCGGCAGCGGTAACCTCATCCTGTCGCGGGCGAACAATTATTCCGGCGGTACGGCGCTGACGGCGGGCACCATCACGGTGACCAATGCGACGGCGCTTGGTCTGGCCGGCAACCGGTTGACGGCAACCGGCGGCACCAGCCTGGTGGCGAGTGTGTCAGGCCTCAATCTGGCCAATGTAACAACCTTGCTGGCCGGCAATCTGACCGTTGACAGCGGTGCAAGCCCCTCGACGTTGCAGCTCTCGGGTGTGATCGACGGCGTTGGTGGCATCAACAAGGTGAACAGCGGCAAGCTGATCCTCTCGGGCAACAACCTTTACACGGGCGGCACGGCGCTGACGGCCGGCACGGTCGGCGTAGCGAGCAACACGGCGCTCGGTACCGGCACTCTCGCGATGGCCGATGGCACGACGCTGGAAGCGACGGCATCCGCGACGTTGGCCAATGCGGTCGCCGTCACCGGCACGGGCACGATCGACACGCTGAACAACTTCCTGCGGCTTGAAGGCATTGTCAGCGGTGGTGCTGTTACCAAGGTCGGCACCGGCATTCTGGTTCTTGCCGGCACCAACACCTACAATGGTGGCACCAGCCTCAATGGCGGTTCGCTCTTCGTCGCCAACGACGCGGCGCTGGGCACCGGCGCGCTGGCAATGGCCGATGGCACAAGCCTGGTCGCCGTCAGCGGCACCCGCACACTCGCTAACAACATCGCGATCACCGGCACGGGCACGATCAATGATGATGGCAATCTGTTCACGCTCAATGGTGTGATCAGCGGTGGTGCGGTCAGCAAGTTCGGCGCCGGCACTCTCGTCCTTACCGCGGCCAACACCTATACGGGTGGCACCAGCCTTAACGCCGGCACCATCCGCGTCGCCAACAATGCGGCGCTGGGCACCGGCGCGCTGGCGATGGCCAATGGCACCACGCTGCAATCGGGCGCGGCAGGCGTGACCCTCGCCAATGCGGTCGGCATCACCGGCACGGGCACGGTCGACACCAACGGCAACACGCTGACCCTTGGCGGCGAGGTGAGCGGTGGCGCTCTGACCAAAGTCAGCGCCGGTACGCTCGTGCTGAACGGCGCCAACACCTACACGGGTGGCACCAACCTCAACGCCGGTACCATCCAGGTCGGCACCAACACCGCACTGGGCACCGGCGCGCTGTCGATGGCCAATGGCACGACCTTGCTGTCGGGCGCCGCTGGCCTGACGCTGGCCAATGCGGTCGGCATCACCGGCACGGGTACCGTTGACACTAACGGCAACACGCTGACGCTCGGCGGCGTGGTGAGCGGTGGTACGTTGACCAAGATCAGCACCGGCACGCTCGTGCTGAACGGTGCCAACACCTACACGGGCGGCACCAACCTCAACGTCGGCACCATCCAGGTCGGCACCAACACCGCGCTGGGCACCGGCGCGCTGGCGATGGCCAATGGCACGACGCTGCTGTCGGGCGCGCCTGCCCTGACGCTGGCCAATGCGGTCGGCATCACCGGCACGGGCACGGTCGACACCAACGGCAACACGCTGACCCTCGGCGGCGTGGTAAGCGGTGCAACGCTGACCAAGATCAGCGCCGGCACGCTCGTGCTGAACGGCGCTAACACCTACACGGGTGGCACCAACCTGAACGCCGGCACCATCCAGGTCGGCACCAACAGCGCGCTGGGCGCCGGCGCGCTGGCGATGGCCGACACGACGACGCTGCAGGCTGGTGTCGCTGGCTTGACCACGGCCAACGCCATCGGCGTCACCGGCACGGGCACGATCGATACCCAGGGCTTCGGCTACACCATCACCGGCCAGATCTCGGGCGGCGCCATCACCAAGATCGGCGCGGGCACGCTGACGCTCGATAACGCCAACACCTACGCCGGCGGCACCAACATCAACGCCGGCACGGTGGTCATCACCACCAACACCTCGCTGGGTGGCGGTTCGGTTGCGATGGCCGATGGCACCACCGTGCGTTCGGGTGCAGCCGATCTGGTCGTCGCCAACGCCTTTGCCCTGACCGGCAACGACACGATCGATACCCAGGCCTTCACGCTCACGCTCGGCGGCGTGCTGTCGGGTGCCGGTGGCGTCACCAAGGTCGGCACCGGCACGCTGACGCTGACCGGCGCCAGCACCTATACCGGTGCGACCGTGGTCAGCGAAGGCGTGCTCAACGTCCGCGGCAGCCTTGGCCACACGGGTGTCACCGTTGCCAGCGGCGCGTCGCTGACCGGCAATGGCACCATTGTCGGCGCCGTGAACATCCTCGATGGCGGCATCCTGTCGCCGGGCAATTCGGCCGGCACGCTTACCGTCGGTCCGCTGACGCTCAGCAACGGCTCGATTCTCAACTGGGAATTCGGCGCCCCGAACACGATCGGCGGGGGCTTCAACGACCTCGTCATCGTCAATGGCGACCTGGTTCTCGACGGTATCCTCAACGTTTCGCAGAGCGCCGGGGGCAATTTCACCAACGGCATCTACGAAATCATTCAGTATACCGGCAATCTGACCGACAACATCCTCAGCCTGGGTGGCGCACTGCCCAACGGCAACACCGGCTTTGTTCAGGCCGGTCTTGTCCCGGGCCAGGTCAACCTCATCGTCACCCAGACGCCGAGCCTCATCCTGTTCTGGGATGGCGCCGATGGCGTCGGCAACGGCGTGATCAGCGGCGGTTCGGGCACTTGGTCGGCGCTTTCGACCAACTGGACCGGCGCCGCACCGAGTGCGCTCAACACCAACTGGCAGAGCCTCATTGGCGTCTTCCAGGGCACGGCCGGCACCGTCACCATCGATGGTCCGCAGGCCTTTGACATGCTGCAGTTCGCGGTTGACGGCTACACGCTCAATTCGGGTGTTGCCGGCTCGCTGACCACCGCAGGCGCGGGCGTACTGTTCGCTTCGACCGGCGCCAATGCCACGATCAACGCGCCGATCACCGGTGCCGGCTCGATCGTCAAGCAGGGTGGCGGCACGATCACGCTCAACGGCAACAACAGCTATGTCGGCGGCACCGACCTGCAGATCGGCACCATCGTTGTCGGCAACGATAACGCGCTGGGCACCGGCACGCTGGCGATGTCGGGCGGCACGACGCTGCGCTCGGGGGTCAACAACCTCACGATCGCCAACGCGATCACCACGGCGGGCATCGGCACGGTCGATACCAACGGCAATCAGTTCACGCTCAGTGGCGTGATCTCGGGCGCCGGTTCGATCAGCAAGATCAGCGCCGGCAACCTGACGCTCAGCGGTGCCAACAGCTTCAACGGGCTGAGCATCGCTGCCGGTTCGGTGACGGCTTCGACCAGCAACACGGCACTGGGTGCCGGCACGGTCAGCATGGCCGATGGCACGACGCTGTTCATCGGCACCGACGCACTGACGATCGCCAACAACTTCGCGCTGGCCGCCGGTGGTGAAACCATCGATGTGCTCGGCAATTCGGTCACGCTCAACGGCACCCTCGCCGGTGCTGGCCGCCTGACCTACACCGACACGGTGCTGGGCGCGAACGACGTCATCACCATCAACGGCACCAACACCTACACGGGCGGCACCAGCGTCCTCAACACCACCATCGCCATCAACGCCGATGCGGCGCTGGGCGATGCCGCGGGTGATCTGGCGCTGACGACGGCAACGGTGCGCACCGGTGCCAGCTTCGCTTCGGGCCGTGCGGTCTCGCTGACCGATACCGGCACCTTCGGCGTTGCCGGCGGCACGACGCTGACGCTCAATGGTATCATCAG
>JBILPK010000234.1:0-4729 GCA_044373875.1 Polymorphobacter sp. | reverse complement strand
CGGCGGCCTATCACGACAAGCAGACCGGCACGGCAGCGATGGAGCGCCTCGAAGGCCTTGCCGGCCCGGTTCGCGCCGCAAGCCGGGCTGGCCCGTCCGTCACCGCACCGCCGCGGCTGCGTTTCGACGGGCTGGTCATCGATTATGGCGACCACCGCATCGGTCCGGTATCGTTCGACGTGCCGCCAGCCAGGATGACGGCAATCTCGGGCCCGACCGGATCGGGCAAATCGAGCCTATTGGCGGCGTTGCTCGGCCTCGCCCCCGTCGGTGCCGGCCGGATAATGGTCGATGGCACCGCCGACGCCACTGACCGCCTCGATGGCGCCATTGGGTGGGCGGGGCAGGTCACGGCGCTGCTGCCCGGCACACTGGCCGAAAATATCGCGGTGGCGCGGCGGGGTGCTTCGGTTGAAGCGGTCGAGGCTGCGGCGCGCGCCGCCGGGCTCGGCGCGTTGATCGCCAGTCGCCCGTTGGGCCTCGCCACGCCGATCGACCACCGCGGTTCGGGGCTTTCGGGTGGCGAGCGTCGGCGCATCGGCATCGCGCGGGTATTACTCAAGGACGCGCCGCTGTGGCTGCTCGACGAACCGACGGCCGATCTCGACGCGGCCGCCGCTGCCGATATCGAAGCGATCCTGTGCACCGCCGGGCGCGGCCGCACCATTATCGTCACGACCCACAGCGCCAGCTTGGCAGCGCTCGCCGATGTGCGCCTGGTGCTGCCATGACCGGGACCGGAATCGATCCCCTGCTTGCCGCGGCCTTGCGGCCGCAGCGGCGAACCTCGCTGCTTGCCGTCGCTTCTGCCGTTGCTGCGGTCATTGCCGGCGTGCTGCTGCTCGGCCTTTCGGGCTGGTTCATCACCGGCGCGGCGCTTGCCGGCGCCGGCGGCATTGTCGCGGTCCAGGCGTTCAATTACCTTTTGCCCAGCGCCGCCATCCGCGCCCTGGCGATCATCCGCACCGTCGGCCGCTATGGCGAACGGCTGGCCAGCCACCGCGCCGCGCTGCTGGCGCTGGCCACGCTGCGCACCGGACTGTTTGCGCGGATCATCGCGGCGCCAACCCGGGCAACGCTGGCGCTTGGTGCCGGCGACGCCGCGGCGCGGCTGGTCCAGGATGTCGATACGCTCGAAGATCTGATCGTCCGTCGCCCCGCGCTGCCGGTGGCGCTGACGGCCGGGCTGCTGGCGCTGGGGCTGGCCGGCACGGCGGGTTGGCTCGTGGTGGCGCTGCTGGCGCTGGTGCTGGCGGCTGTCCCCGCGCTGGCCTTCTGGCTTGGCCCGCGCTGGCTCGATGACCCGGCGGCGCGGCTGCAAGCCGGGACCGCCGCGCTGAAACAGGATTTTGTCGACTATGCCACCGCGGCGCCGGAAATCCGGGCCTATGGTCTGGGCGGCAGCGTAATCGCGCTGCTCGATGAAAGGGCGGCGGCCATTGACAGCGCGCACCGCGACCTCGCTCGTGGCGAGGCGCTGCTTGCCGCGTTGCTGACTACCGCTGGCGGTATTGCGGTTGCCATCCCGATGGCGCTGTCGACGGCGGCTTTGCCATGGACGGTGCTGTCGGCGTTGGCTGCTGGCGCTGCCGTCGAAGCGCTGGCCGCCGAAGTCCGCAGCCTGTCGCGGCGCGCGCTGATCACCGCCGCCGAAGCGCGCCTATCGGCGCTACTGGTGGCGCCTGCCGCGCGCGCCGCCGGATCGCTGTTCGGACAATCATTGGTCATTCTCGATGGCGCCGGGTCGATCGCGCTGCATGCTGGCGACCGGCTGTCGATCTCCGGGTCGTCAGGCGTTGGCAAGACGCGCCTGCTCGAAAGCCTTGCCGGAATGGGCGGCGACGCGGGAGCCGGCATCAGCATCGATGGCATTGCTTTGCCATTGCTCGGAATTGAACAGTTGCGGCCGCTGTTCGCGCTGTCGCCGCAGAACGCCCAGATGATCGCGGGCACAATAGCCGACAATCTGCGTCTCGCGAGGCCGGGTGTTGCAGAAGCCGATATGTGGACGGCCTTGGATGTCGCATGCCTCGACCGCGAAATTCGATCCATGCCGCTGCAACTCGAAAGCTGGATCGGCGACGGCGGTAGCCGCCTGTCGGGCGGCCAGCGCAAGCGCCTGTCGCTGGCTCGCGCGCTGCTCGCCGGGCGGCCCTGGCTGCTGCTTGACGAACCTAGCGAAGGGCTCGATCCGGAGGCCGAAGTGCGGCTCGTCAGCCAACTCGATCGCTGGCTCGCCGCAACTGGCACCGGCCTCATCGTCGTCAGCCATCGCCCGGCGCTCTGGGCGCTGGCGCCGCGCCGTCTCGACCTCTAGATCATCCGTGCAAAGCTGGCCGCCGAGCCCGCGGTCTTGCCACGGGGTCTCGCTCCCGGTTCTGGGCGCGCCGCAACTGGCGCCATCGCTGCGCTGGCCAATTGTGCCAGCAGTTTCGACGCATGTTCGAGCGCCGTCGGATCGACCCGGTAATAGACCTGCTTTGCAGCGCGACGGGTAATGACGAGCCGCGCCTTGCGCAGGATCGCCAGCTGCTGCGAAAGCCCGGGCTGCCCGATCCCGGAGACAGCGTCGATTTCGCTGACGGCATGTTCGCCCGCGGCAAGCAGTATCAACAGCCGCAACCGCGTCTCATGCCCGAGCACGCGGAACAGTTCGGCGTCGTTATCGATCTCGGTCTGCACCGGTTCGCCGCTCATGGTGCGACGACCCGGTGGAACCAGGCGTCACCGCCAGCACTCGCCAGCATCGCGTCCTGATGGACCTCGGGGGGCATCAGCACAGAATCTCCGGGCCGCCAGCCTTCGGGGGTAACGATATCTTCGGCATCGACGCGTTGCAGCGCCGCGACCATGCGCAGCATTTCATCGACGCTGCGACCCACTGTTGCCGGATAACAGGTAATGGCGCGAATGATGCCGGCGGGATCGATGAAGAAGGTCGATCGCATCGTGCCCGCGTCGCCGGCGGTATCGGCGATCATGCCATAGGCACGGCCGATGACCATCGACGGGTCCTCGATGATCGGGAAGCTGACCGTCACGCCGAAATTCTCGCGAATGGCGCGCACCCAGGCGAGATGCGAGTAAAGGCTGTCCACCGAGACCGCGAGCAGCGCGCAGCCCAGCGCGGCGAACCGGTCGGCGGCTTTCGACAGCGCGACAAATTCGGTCGTGCAGACCGGCGTGAAATCGGCCGGGTGCGAGAACAGCAACAACCAGCGACCATGATAATCCGACAGGTTGACATGGCCCATTGTCGTGCGCGCTTCGAAATTCGGTGCGGTGTCGCCGAGGTGAAGCGGCGTGCACGGCGCTTTCGGCGGGCTGGCACTGTCGGGCATGGATGGCTGGTCGCTTTCTGCTGGCAAAATCGCTTAAATTGCATCATAACTGATATTGATTACATATCAAGTGTAATTGAGAG
This sequence comes from Polymorphobacter sp., assembly GCA_044373875.1. Classification (GTDB taxonomy): domain Bacteria; phylum Pseudomonadota; class Alphaproteobacteria; order Sphingomonadales; family Sphingomonadaceae; genus Sandarakinorhabdus. The sequence continues at coordinate 1,305 of JBILPK010000234.1, read as the reverse complement.
AATGATGTCCGACCGACCATACGGAGGGTAGCAATGGCAGACGCCACCATAAAAGCTGCAGCAACGATCGCCGCCGGGCCGTCGCCGCAGGTCATTAGCCTCTTCGATGAAGCGACGTTCACTGCGACACACCTGGTATTCGACCCCGAGACGCGCCACGCTGCGATCATCGATTCGGTACTCGATGTCGACCCCGCTTCGGGCCGCACCTCCCATGGTTCGGCGGACAGGCTGGTAGCGCTCGTTGCCGAGCACGGCCTGCATGTCGAATGGATCCTCGAAACCCACGCCCATGCCGATCATTTGTCGGCGGCGCCCTATCTCCAGGAAAAGCTCGGCGGCAAGATCGCCATCGGCAAGGACATCCAACATGTCCAGCAGGTGTTCGGCGGCATTTTCAATGAAGGGCCTGATCTCGCCCGCGACGGTTCGCAGTTCGACCACCTGTTCGGTGACGGCGATCGCTTCCGCATCGGCAATTTCGACGCCATCGCCATCCACGTGCCCGGCCATACACCGGCCGACATGGCCTATATCATCGGCGATGCCGCCTTCATCGGTGATACGCTGTTCATGCCCGATTACGGCACGGCGCGGGCGGACTTTCCCGGTGGCGATGCCCGCACCCTGTTTCGCTCGATCCGCCGCTTGCTGACGCTGCCGGCCGCCACCCGCGTCTTCCTCTGCCACGACTACAAGGCCCCCGGCCGCGATAGCTTTGCCTACGAAACCACTATCGGGGCCGAACGCACCGCCAATGTCCATGTCCATGATGGCGTTGCCGAAGATGATTTCGTCGCGATGCGCGAGGCGCGTGACAAGACCCTGGGCATGCCGCGGCTGATCCTGCCGTCGATCCAGGTCAATATCCGCGCCGGCCACCTGCCGCCCGCGGAAGCGAACGGCACGCGCTATCTCAAACTGCCGCTGAACATCCTCTAGGATGATGACACTCGAACCCGTCCAGTATCTGCTCGGCGCCGGCTCTGGCGGGCTGGTCGGCTTTACGCTCGGCCTGGTCGGCGGCGGCGGTTCGATCCTCGCCGTGCCGTTGATGGTCTATCTTGTCGGCGTGCCCAGCCCGCACATTGCCATCGGCACCAGCGCGCTCGCAGTGGCGGCCAACGCCGCGGCCAACCTCGTTCCCCACGCCCGCGCGGGCAACGTCAAATGGCGTTGCGCCGGCATTTACGCAGCCTCGGGGGTGGCAGGGGCGTGGATAGGCTCCAGCATCGGCAAGGCCTTTGATGGCGACAAGCTGCTGTTCCTGTTCGCGCTGCTGATGCTCGTCGTCGGTGCGCTGAT
>JBILPK010000233.1:0-4730 GCA_044373875.1 Polymorphobacter sp. | reverse complement strand
AGCCGGCCAGTTGCTGCCGGACATGGGCGCGCAGGGCATCGGTATCGACCGGGCCATGCGCCTCGACCACCGCCGTCACCGCCTGGCCCCATTTGTCATCGGCGACGCCGAAGACCAGCGCGTCGTCGATCGCGGGGTGGGTCTTCAGCGCTTCCTCGACCTCTTCGGGGAAAACCTTTTCGCCGGCGGTGTTGATGCACTGGCTGCCGCGGCCGAGCAGGGTGAAGCTGCCATCGGCCTCCACAATCGCGAAATCGCCGGGCATCGAATAGCGCACGCCATCGACGGTGACGAAGGTGGCGGCGGATTTCACCGGATCGCGCCAGTAGCCGAGCGGGATCATGCCGCGCCGCGCCACCTTGCCCATGACGCCCGAGCCGGGGACGACGGGCTGCATGTCCTCGCCCAGCACCAGCGTGTTGCCATCGGCGATGAACTTGGTCGGCGCGCCGGCATTGGCGCTGGTCTGCACCGACGTGCCGAGCCCCAGCCCTTCGGACGAGCCGAGCGCATCGGCGACCATCATGCCCGGCGCATGGCGGAGCAGGCCGGCCTTGGTTTCGGGTGACCACATCGTGCCGCTCGAGATCATCACCGCCAGCGTCGCGATGCTGCCATGCCCGGCATCAAGGGCGCGCAGCAGCGGCCGGCCAAAGGCATCGCCGACGATGACGGCATAGTCGCAGGCCAGCCGCGCACAGGTTTCGACCGCCAGTTCGGGTTCGAAAGCGTCACCCGGCACCGTCACCACCGTGCCGCCGCGCACCAGCGTGCTGATCGCGATGATCATGCCGGTGCCGTGCATTAGCGGCGGCAGCACCAGGCTGCGGTTGCGGCCGCGGCCGTGGCGGATGTTGTCGAGCTGGTCGGCCAGCGTTTCGGGCGGATCGCCGCCGGGGTTGGCCGAAGCGCGTATGTTGCCCCACAGCGCGCCCTGTTCCCACATCACCCCCTTGGGCATGCCGGTGGTGCCGCCGGTGTAGATGAACAGCATGTCGCCGGGGTCGTGTTCCTGCGGCGCCAGATTGACCCCGGTTGCGGCAACGGTGTCGAAATCCCGCGCAAAGGCTTCGGTCTGTCCGCCGACCTGGAGGTAGAGTTTGGCTTCGAGCCGGTGGCGGATGCTGGCGACGAGGGGCGCGAATTCGGCATCGAAGACCACCACGGCGGCGGCACTGTTGTCGAGGATGTAGAACAGTTCCTCGCCGGTGTAGCGATAGTTGACGTTGACATGCACCAGTCGCGCCTTGAACCCGGCGACGGTGGTTTCGAGATAGGCTGGCGAGTTGCGCATGAGATGCGCGATACGGTCGCCCGGCACGGCGCCGGCGGCATGGGTGGCGGCGGCGATGGCGCTGGTGCGTGCGTCGAAATCGCGCCACGAGGTGACCGCGTCACCATGGATCGTCGCCGGCAGATCGGGGTCGATCGCCGCGCCGATGGCTGAAAAGATCGCGCCGAAGCTTACGCCGTTGGTCATACTGTTACTCCCCACAGGCAATCTAGGGGGAGACGGCGCAAGACTCCATCCCGTGCAAATGATTAGCGAGGGGCAACTGTGTTCCCGCGGGGGGATGGCGTTTTACGCTTCCTTGCCGGGATCGAGCATCCGGTGCAGGTGCACGACGACATATTTCATCGTCGCGTCATCCACCGTGCGCTGGGCATTGGAGCGCCAGGCTTCCTCCGCCGTGGCATAGTCGGGGTAGATGCCGACGATGTGCAGGGCATCGGGTTCGCAGAAATCGAGGGTTTGCGGGTCGCTGACGCGGCCGCCGAAGACGAGGTGAAGCTTGCTCATGCCGGGCGGCGTAGCGCTTCGGGCGGCGAAATTCTATGCATATTCGGCGGCGAGGCGCTTCATCATGTCGCCGAACCAGGTTTCGAACTCGGCGCCGTCCCAGGCGCGATGCTCGCCGCGTTTGTAGGCGGCGCCGTTGCGGATGTAGAATTCGGCGTTGATGCGGTTGGCGAGGCGGTTGTCGGCGGTGCGGATGATCTTGGCCGGGGATCCGACGACGATCGAATTGGGCGGGATTTCCATGAAGTCGCGCACATAGGCGTGCTGCCCGATGATCGATCCCGACCCCACCACGGCGCCGTTGAAGATGGTGGCGTTGACCCCGACCAGCACATGATCGCCGATCGTGCAGCCGTGCAGGGTCGCGTGGTGCGTGATCGAGCAATAGGCCCCTACCGTCACCGGCTTGCCGGGATCGGTATGGATCATCACGAAGTCCTGGATATTGGCGCCCGGACCGATGGCGACATGCGCGACTTCGGAGCGCACGACCGCATTGCACCACACCGAGGCGTTCTCGGCGACGCTGACATGGCCATAAAGCTGCGCGCTGGGGTGGACGAAGGCGCTGTCGGCAACGGCGATCCGGCTGGTCATTTGGCGGCCATGCGCGTCGCAGCGGACTTGCTGTTGGCCGATTTGAGGAAGGTCACCAGCGCATCGAAGCCGTTCTTCTGGACATAGGCGTTGAAATCCGCCTCCTGCGTCAGCGACAGGTTGATGCCCGAAACGGTCAGGTTGTTGACCACGAGGCGGCCGTTGGGAGCCTTTTTGATCTGCCAGACCGAATCGACCGGCTGCGCGCCGGGGCGGGTGACGCGGGTGAAGACATCGGTATAGGGGCCGCGGCCGACGCTGCGGACGGTCTTCACGCTGGCATCGGAATAGTCGTAAAGCCGGTCGGCATAGGCATTGAGCACGAATTCGGGCAGCGCCGCCTGATAGGCACCGTATTGCGCCGGGGTGATGGTGGCGCGGTGGCGGCGGATCAGGCGGTTGCCGATGTCCTCGAGCGCGACATTCTGCTGCAACATGGTGCGGAACTTGTTGCGGCTGGCGGTCTTCGACAGCGACTTGTCACGCAGGACGGCGAAGGCATCATCGGCGAGCGACTGCACGAAGGGGGCGGCAGCCGGGTCGCCGGGGCTGGCGGCGCCGGGCGCGGCGACCTGTGCCGAGGCGATGGCAGGGGCAAAAAGCAGCGTCGGCGCGGCAACGAACAGCGCGGCCGACACGACCAGCGGGGCGAAACGGGGGGAAATCATGCGGAAAAAGGCTCCTGAAACGCGGGTCTGTTGCCACTACATTACGATTCCGCGCCTGAACATGGCGTGAAACCGCCGCGTTCAGCGGCGCGTCAGCGGCGGGTGGCGGCGCTCAATTCGTCGGTGGCGCGGCGCGCCGCGGCGCGGGCGGCATCGCCCAACCGGCTGCCGGCATCGCCGAGCACCCGGCGCTCGGCATCGGTCGCCGGGAAGATGGCGCCGAGTGCGGCACCTGCCAGAAGGCCGATGAGGATCGACACGACAGGATTGCCGGGTTCGGCTTCAGCCTTGCCCGGCGCGGCGACGGGCTGGCGCGCGCGCGCCACCGGCGCCGCGTCGTCATCGACCGGTGCGGCGAAACCGAAGCCATCGTCATAATCGGTATAGTCGCCCATGTCGTCGCCCAGGTCGACCCGGGCCTTCGACAGGCGGCGGCGGGTGAACAGCGCCACGCCGACGGCAATCGCGGCGGCGCCGAGGGCCAGCGGGTGGGCGCGGGCGGCGTCGCGGGCCCCCGCGGCGAACTGGCCGCTGCTGGCCGCAACGCGTTCCAGGCCTTCGGCGAGGATGCGGCTCGGGCTCATGCGGTCCTGGATTTCACCGATGGTGGCGGTGATGCGCTGGCGGGCATCGCCGGCCGGCAGGGCGTTTCGTGATGCCGTTCCCGTTGCCATTTCAATCTCCCTTCGCCGGGCTGGCGAGCGCGGCGTCGTTGCTGTCCGAACCGATCGCCGTGCCACGGCCTGCGGCATCGCCTGCCTGCAAACGCATCAGCCCGACATAAAGTGTCAGCCCCCCCAATATGATGGCAATCGCCCCGGCAATCAATGCGGCGGACACGACGCCGACAAGCGCCGACATCCAGACGAGCAGGCCGCCGAGCAGGAACAGCAGCGCCATGCCGACCAGCATGACGCCGATGACGACCAGCGCGATGCTGCCCGCCGCCTCGGCGATGCGGATGCGGACATCGCCCCACACGCTGCGGAACTCGCTGCGCACCAGCAGTACCGAATCATCGACGAGCCGCAGCCATAATTCGGGCAAGGAAGGCCGCCGGGGCGTGCCGGGTTCGGTCATCAGCGGCTGGCCTTGATCAGCCGGGTGACGAGGAACGCCGCGGCAAAGGCGACGCCGCCGGCGAGGCCGGGCGATTCGCGAACCAGCGCCCGGCCATCATCGAGCAATTCGTCAATCGGCTTGTCGCGCAATTTGGTTTGCAAGTCGCCGATGATGCCGGCGGCCTGCCATGCCAGGTCGGCGACCGGCGCGGCAATGGCGCTGCCGCCGCCGATGCTGTCGACCTTGGCGGCGATTTCATTGGCAAAGGCGACCAGCCCGTCGAAACCCTTGACCAGCTCGGCCTTGCCGTCCTCGGCGAGATCGAGCAGCCGTGCCTGGGCGATGCCCATCAGCCCGGCGCCGGCCATCGGCGCGGCATCGCCGGCGATGGCGGCATCGAAATCATCCGCGCCAACGTTGGCGGCATGTTGCGAAGGCTGGGGCATGCGCGTCGCTCTCTTTCCTGTCGTCGATCCTCCGGCAGGAAACCCATCGCCCCTGCCAAGGTTCCGTTGCCGAAATTCCGCGGCCAAAGTGCCACGGCCAAAGTATCACCGGCGCGCGCGGACATGTTGCGGTGCGACGGCTGTGCCGATAGATGG
>JBILPK010000232.1:0-4737 GCA_044373875.1 Polymorphobacter sp. | reverse complement strand
ATCCGGCGCACGGCGCGCTAGGTCGCACTGGAACAAAGCGCGACCACCGCGCATATTATACCCATGGAAATCCAGATTCGCACCAGCCTTGCCGAACCGGACACCGATGGCAGCTTTGTGCCGCACCGCCCGGTGCGGCCCGAAAAGTCCGAAGGCGGGCAACGCTTCACCATCGTCAGCGATTATGTGCCGGCCGGCGACCAGCCGACCGCAATCGCCGAGCTGGTCGAACAGGCCAATGCCGGGGAACGCGACCAGGTGCTTTTGGGCGTTACCGGATCGGGCAAGACCTTCACGGTCGCCAAGGTCATCGAGGCGGTGCAGCGGCCGGCGCTGATTTTGGCGCCGAACAAGATTTTGGCGGCGCAGTTGTATGGGGAGTTCAAGAGTTTCTTTCCGAACAACGCGGTCGAATATTTCGTAAGTTACTATGATTATTACCAGCCCGAAGCCTATGTGCCGCGCTCCGACACCTATATCGAGAAGGAAAGCTCGGTAAACGAAGCCATCGACCGGATGCGGCATTCGGCGACGCGGTCGCTTCTGGAGCGCGACGACGTGATCATCGTGGCATCGGTGAGCTGCATTTACGGCATCGGTTCGGTCGAAACCTATTCGGCGATGACCTTCACGCTGAAGAAGGGCGAAACCGCCGACAGCCGCGAGATCATCCGCAAGCTGGTGGCGCTGCAATACAAGCGCAACGACGCCGGCTTTGCCCGCGGCAATTTCCGGGTGCGGGGGGACAATCTGGAGATTTTCCCGTCGCATTATGAAGACAGCGCCTGGCGGATCAGCTTTTTCGGCGACGAGATCGAGGCGATCAGCGAGTTCGACCCGTTGACCGGCAAGGGCGTTGCCAAGCTCGACTATGTGAAGGTCTATGCCAATTCGCACTATGTGACGCCGGGACCGACGCTGAAACAGGCGAGCGAGGCGATCCGGTTCGAGATGACCGAGCGGTTGAAGGAGTTGAATGCCGAAGGGAAATTGCTCGAAGCGCAACGGCTCGAACAGCGGACCAATTTCGACCTCGAGATGATCGCGGCGACGGGGAGTTGCGCCGGGATCGAGAATTACAGCCGGTTTTTGACCGGCCGCCTGCCCGGCGAACCGCCGCCGACTTTGTTCGAATATCTGCCTGAAAATGCCATGCTGTTCGTCGATGAAAGCCACGTTACCATCGGCCAGATCGGCGCGATGGCCAAGGGCGACCACCGCCGCAAGCTGACCCTTGCCGAATATGGCTTTCGCCTGCCGAGCTGCATCGACAACCGCCCGCTGCGCTTTGCCGAATGGGAAGCGATGCGCCCGCAAACGGTGTTCGTTTCGGCAACGCCGGGGCCGTGGGAGATGGACAAGACCGGCGGAGTATTCGTCGAACAGGTGATCCGGCCGACGGGGCTGGTCGATCCGCCGATCGAGATCAAGCCGGTGGAGGACCAGGTCGAAGATCTGATCCAGGAGGCGAAAAAGGTCGCGGCGGCCGGCTATCGCACGCTAGTGACGACGCTCACCAAGCGGATGGCCGAGGATCTGACCGAGTTTCTCCACGAAGCCGGCCTCAGGGTGCGTTACATGCACTCCGATGTCGAAACGCTGGAGCGAATCGAGCTTATCCGCGACTTGCGGCTGGGGGTGTATGACGTGCTGGTCGGGATCAACCTGCTGCGCGAAGGGCTCGATATTCCCGAATGCGGGCTGGTGGCGATCCTCGATGCCGACAAGGAAGGCTTTTTGCGGAGCGAGACGTCGCTGATCCAGACGATCGGCCGCGCGGCGCGCAATGTCGATGGCCGCGTCATCCTTTATGCCGACCGTGTGACGGGCAGCATGGAGCGGGCTATCCGCGAAACCGACCGGCGGCGGACGCGGCAGGAACTGTACAACACCGAACACGGCATCACGCCGGCGACGATCAAGCGCGACATTTCCGATCTGCTCGCCGATGTGTCGCAGCGCGACGGGCTAGTGGTGGATACCGGCGATGCCGATACGCCGCACCTCGTCGGCCATAACCTCAAGGCTTATATCGCTGACCTCGAGGAACAGATGAAGCGCGCAGCTTCGGACCTGGAATTCGAGACTGCGGCCGCCATCCGCGACCAGATACGCAAGCTGGAGATGGACGAGCTCGGCATTCCCGATGCCGACCGCGTGGCGCCGATCAAGGGCCGCAGCATGGGTGGCGCGCCGGGGACGCGGACGACCCGGTTCGAAAAGATGAAGAAAAAGGCGAGTTTCGGGAAGCGGCCGGCGGGACGCTAGGCCTGCGCAGGTTGCCGGGCCCGGCGGCGGCGCATGGTAGCGCCGACGAGGCCGAAGCCGGCAATCAGCATCGCCCAGCTGGCGGGTTCAGGAACACGCCCGAAAACCAACAAATCCTGGCCAGTTGTGCTTTGCAACAGCATCAGGTTGTCGGCCCGCGGCGCATTTACCGCGCCGTTTATAGCCGCCAGCATGAACCCCGCGTCCCTGATGGATATCCTGCTTGCCGTGGAAACTTCAACAGTTCCGGCAGCGCCGGTAAATCGGATATTGCCCGCCGTCGTGCTCAGACTGCTGCTCGTTTCCGCCACGATCTCCCAGATCGAAACCTGAAGCGCGGCGGCCCGAGCCGGCGTCATGGTGGCGAATCCACCCGAAGCGGCATTGCGGCCGAACAATTCCCGCAGCTTGTCGGCCTTGTCGGCGCCGATGCCGCCCAGGCTGTTGGCAGCCTGCGACAGGGGCCTGACAGTGTAGGTTACCGGCGCATTCAAGGAAATGAACTGCTGCGGTTCGATGCAAAAGGCGACGAAGCTGCTTTTCGTGGCGCCGCCGAGCAGTGAAAATCCACTCGAACCGCCGGTACGATCGAGCACCATTCGCGAGGTAAATACAGCAAGCGTTTCATTGGCAACCGGGCCGGACACGATGGTCCGGGTCACGCCGGTGAGGAGCCCGGCGTTGTAACCGGTCTGCGTGGCATTGACGGTGGTCGCTGCGCGGGTCGGCACCGCGCCAGCCATGCAGGCAAGGACCGAGACCGCCCCGATCAACGAGCGAGGGTTCATTCGCGCAAAACCTTTAAGAAACGTTAATTACGTCTCGGCCCTATCGGAAAATTTCACCTTCTGCCAGTTAAAAAATGGTGACAGCATTGCGCGGATAGCATGGCTGCCAATGGCATCTCGCCATCCCTGCCCGATCAGGATCAGATCAGGCACCCCACCCCGGCGCGGATGACTTCGGCGACCACGCCCGGGTCGCGCGGGTCGCTGAGCGCGCTGGCGATCTGGGGGATGCTCATCCGGTCGAGCCGCCCGCCGTTGAGCCGGCTGATCTCGTCGAGGCGCTTCAATTGCGCCAGGCTGAGCCGGTCGCCGAGCCGGTCGCCCATGCAGCGGGCCTGGGGTGCCGGCACGCCGCGGTCGACGAGCGCCGTCGCGATGCGCTGCGATGGAGTGGCGCAGGCGGCGAGCAGGAGCAGCGGGGCAAGGACGAGGATCGGGCGCATCGAGGGGCCTTTCGGGGCAGGTGCGGCAACGCCACTAGTGCGTAACGGGCTCAGTCTGGCTATAGGCTTAATTCATGTTCGACACCCTCCCCAGCCTGTCCAGCCGCTACCCGGTGCTCACCGATGTCACCTGGTGGCAGGGCATCATGATCGCGCTGATCGTCGTGGCGATCATGGAGGTCGTCGCGATCGTCTCCCACAAATTTGTCATGCACGGTTTCCTGTGGAGCCTGCACAAATCGCACCACGAACCGCGCACCGGCCTGTTCGAGCGCAACGACTGGTTCGGCGTCGCCGGCGCCATCCCGTCGATTATCCTGCTGCTAATCGGCACGCATTATGGCCTGCACATGATCACCGCGATCGGCGCCGGCATCACCATTTATGGCGCCATCTATTTCGGCCTCCACGATGTGCTCGTCCACCGCCGCATCAAGCACCGCTGGAACCCGCAATGGGGGTATATGAAGCGCGTCGTCCAGGCGCATCGCCTCCACCATGTCGTCGAAACCAAGCATGGCACGGTCAGCTTCGGCTTCATCTGGGCGCCGCCGATCCGCAAGCTCAAGGCGCAGCTCGAAGCCGATGGCCGCGGCCGCATCCGGGCGAGCGCCAAGATGAAGGCGGAAATGGGCATGATCGACAATGCCGAGCATTGGGCGCGCTAGGGCGGTACCAGCCAGGATGCCACTGCCCCTGATGGCAGGGTTCGAAAGTCACGAAAGTCACGCCGAACGCAGTTTTTGCGAAATGTGACGCAGGCGCCTTGCGCGTCGCAAAAACCGATATGTTTTTTTCGCAATGTTAAAGAGCTGGTCTGATTTTCTTCATGGCATAAAGTTGCCATGTAGGACAGCGGGTACCTTTGCCTGCCACCTTTCGCGCCAACAAGCGCGAACAACCGATTTTGGGACCAGGCAGCCATTTAGGACGGCGACTGCAAATGAAAGTTTCGGCCAGAGCGGACCTGGAGGCGATCGCCAATTCATAGTTCCAGATGAACAAGGCTGGGCCAGGGGCTGCCTGAGCGCCCGCCGGGCGGTCCTGGAACGGGGAGCAGGTCAATGGATACCCGTCATTTGTCCAGGTTGGCGCAGTTTTGGGTCTAATACCAACAATCGTGCAGCGTAACTCACGCGGGCGATACCCAAGAGCGCGATGATGTGATTCAACATTCCCTTTCGAGGGGGGTTGCGATGGCTGCGGCGGTTGGTTTGCGGGCGGACTTCACAGCGACG
>JBILPK010000231.1:0-4745 GCA_044373875.1 Polymorphobacter sp. | reverse complement strand
AAGCCGCCTGATCGCGCCAGTTCCGGCAGCACATACGCCGATGTCCTGCAATACAGCATGTCGGAGGCTGCGCGCGTTCCTTGTTGCCGATCAGGGATAGGTCCGTTCTGTTTATAGCGTCGTGCTGATTGAGCATTGGACCTGCTCTGACTAGCGCTTCAATTACAGACTTTCGATGCAGCGGTTGCTCGTTCGCCTGTGCATAGCTGCATGGCGCGCAGAGCAACCTGCATGACCAAGGCAGGAAACGTTTCACGCTATGATTGTTTTCGATAACGCGGCGATCTTCGATGGAACCGGCCACCCCTGCTTTGCAGGATCGGTGATCGTTGAGGGCAACCGGATTACCAGGGTGTGCCGTGATACGCCCGAAGGTATTTCCGAAAACGCGCTAAGGGTGGACGCGGGCGGTGCCACCCTGATGCCGGGGCTGATCGAAGCGCACGGTCATCTTGGCTTCGGATCAACCGTGGAATGTGTGCTGCCGCTTGGCCCACATTCGCAAGAGTTGCGGCTGCTACGCACGGCCATGGCTGCGCGGGTCATGCTCGATTACGGATATACCAGCAACTATTCAGGCGGAGCCATCAATGCCCGCGCCGAGGTCGCGCTGCGCGATGAGATCGCAGCCGGGAGGCAGGTCGGGCCGCGCATCCGTGCCTGCTCTTTCGAACGGGCCGCAGAGGCGGCAAGCGTGGTGACAAGACCGGGTGGTGGCAGAACCTATTCCGGCATTGCGGATCGCGATTCCGATCCTGCCGGGATGCGCGATTTCGTAAAGGAAATGGCCGATACCGGTGTCGATACGATCAAGATGCTGCTGTCGGGTGAATCGGCAATAGTGCTGGGCACATCAATGATCATCCAGTTCTACGATGACGAAGTGGAAGCCGCTACTGATGAGGCGCGCAAACATGGCCTGCGCCTAAATGCCCATAGCCATTCATCGCAATCGGTGCAGATGGCGCTGCGGCACGGTTTCGACGTGCTCTATCACTGCACCGCCCTTGATAATGAGACTGTGCACGCGCTGGGTGCCCACAAGGACAGGATTTTCGTTGCGCCGGGGATCGGGGTGAACTGGTTCAGCGTCAATGGCAACTGGCACAGCGCCACGCCCGAGAAGATCAGGCAGCAGACCGAAACGATGGAATCGGTGCGGGAAATGGCACCCATAATCCGTGGTCTTGGCGTGCGCTATTTGCCGGGCGGAGATTACGGATTTCCCCATACGCCGATCGGGCGCAATGCTAAAGACCTCGAACTTTTCGTCGATTATCTTGGCATTCCGCCGCTGGAAACGCTCCACGCCGCCACTGGTCTTGGCGGGCAGATCATGGGCATGGAAAACGAATTGGGCCTGATTGCACCGGGCTACCTTGCCGATCTGCTGCTGGTGGACGGAGACGTGACGCGAGATGTTACCCTGCTGCAAGACAAGCAGAACATTCGCGCCGTGATGAAGGACGGTCGCTTTCACAAAGCTCCGACGGGATTGATGACTGCATAAACCTGCATCGGCATTCAAGCCGCCCGGCGCTCTGCCTGCGCCAGAAAACCAGCGGAAACATAATGGCAAAGTTGCAAGCATCGGTTAGAATGGCGCAACCAGTCCGGACGACACGCTGAGCGAGGATCACAATATCTCCACCGAACTCAAAACCAACATCGATCCGCGCCATTTGCTGCATGTGCGGGCCATTGCCCGGGCAAAATCGTTTGCGCAGGCCTCGCGCGATATCGGCCTGTCGCAGCCCGCCCTGTCGCGCAGCGTGGCCGTGCTTGAGGATCGGCTGGGCGTCAAAGTGTTTGACCGCCACCGCACCGGCGCAGTGCTGAACGCGGCGGGCGAAATCCTGCTGCGCAACGCCGATGGTCTGGTCGATATGCTTAACCGCACGACCGAAGAGGTGCGGCTGGCCGCGCGGGAAATGCAAGGGCCGCTGACGATTGGCGTTACTACCGGAGTGGTGCTGAAATTCCTGCCCGACGTGCTGAAACGACTCCATCAGAATGGGACCGGCATCCAGCTTCATATCGAAACCGCCTCTGCCAATGATCTTCTCTCCCGGCTTGAGGCAAGCCACTATGACCTCATCATCTGTCCGGTCAAAGGAAAGCTGTCGCCGCCCAAAGGCATTGAACAGGAAGCCTTTTTCAACGATCCCTTCTCCATCGCCTATGGCCCTGCCGGAAATTTCGAGCATGGAGACGAACTTGCCATAGAAGATGTCATCGACCGCCCTTGGGTCCTGCCTGAAGCTGGCGGAAACTTCGTCCGCTCGTTCTTCGATGTCGCCAATCTTCCGCTTCCGATAGACTGCATCACCACCAGTAGCCTTTCGCTGGTGATTTCGATTGTCCAGACCACCAACCGCGTCACGCTGGTGTCGCGCACGGCAGCGCTCGGATTTGGCCCCGCGTTGACGACCGTTCCGCTCAGGAACAGCGGCAGGCGCATGATCGGCCTGATGCGGCGTTCGGCGATCCGGCCATCGTTGCTGGCTGAACGGCTTACCGCGATCTGCCGTGAAGTAGCGGGCACACAGCCCTACTGCACTGACTGAACGCTCTATCGAAAAGGCGGATCACGTTGGCACGATTTGCGATTGGACTTCACCGTCCAAAGCATGGGAATCGGCCCGCGTAGCAGCCCCGGCATAAGCCGTTCGGAGAGCAAATTGTGAGAGTTGAGCCTGCTTGCGGTCCCATCCGGGGCGAACGGTCACCGCGCGGCGGATGGCGGTTCCTCGGCATACCGTTTGCCGCCCCTCCGGTAGGGCCGCGGCGCTGGTGCGCTCCTGCTCCCAAAGACCCTTGGCACGACGAATTAGCCGCAATGCAATTCCCCCCGGCACCAATGCAATTGCCGCCTGGGCCGGATCACTTGATGGCCCAGTTCTCGTTTGCCACGCCCCCGGAATCCGGGATGGACGAAGACTGCCTCTATTTGAACATCTGGGCACCCGACGGCATCGCAGAGGCAAACCGGAGGGCCCTCCCGGTCATCTTCTGGATTTACGGTGGCGGGCACCGGGTCGGGTCAGCCTCACACCCATCGACCGGCGGTGAACACATCGCCGCACAAGGCGCAATCGTGGTCGCGGCCAACTACCGCGTGGGCGCTCTAGGCTATCTGGCGCATCCCGCGCTTACCGCCGAAAGCGGAACTTCCGGAAACTATGCCTCGCTCGATCTGATTGCCGCGCTGCGGTGGGTCCGCGAAAACATCGCGGCATTCGGCGGAGATCCTGCGCGCGTTACGCTTTACGGGCAATCGGCCGGGGCCGCACATGCGAACGTGCTTATGGCATCCCCGCTCGCCAGCGGTCTGTTTCACCGCGCCATCGTGATCAGCGGGGGGCGGATGGCGGGCGGCCCAATGGGACGGATCAAATCGCTTGTCGATGCCGAGCACGAAGGCGCAGGATTGATGTCCAGCCTTGGTGCCAGCACGCTGGAACAAATGCGCGCGCTCCCTGCTGCGCAGATCATGCAGGCTCACGCTATGTGGAATATCGTGAAAGATGGCCTGGTATCGGTGGCCCAACCCGAACAGCAGTTTGCAGCGGGCGCCCACCAAAAAGTGCCCCTGATCGCGGGCTTTAATGCTAACGATGCCGCGCCTTACCCCTCGCCGCAATGGGCAACCGTGGCAGGTCTACAGACATTCGCAGCCTCCTTCGGTGAGGCTAGCGAGGCTTTTCTTGCGCTCTATCCGGCAACGAACGATACCGAAGCATTGGCGCAAAGCTACCGCTTGCGCCGCGACATTGCCTTTGCCTACCAACCTTGGAGCATGGCCAGAGCCATGGCGGCAGACCGTCCGCACATGGCCCATGCACCATTGCCCGCGTGGATGTTCATGCTGGATCAAGCCCCGCCCTTGCCCACAGATCACCATTTCCACGAACCAGTGCCACCTGCCGGATATAGCACCTATCACGGGGCCGACATCTGGTACGCTTTCGGCTGTTTCGATGCGCAATCGTGGGCGTGGAGCGATGCTGACCGCCGCGTCCATCAAATGCTGGCACAAGCCTTCGTGCGCTTTGCCGCCGATGGTGAGCCGGGCGACATCGATGGCGTGGCATGGCCGCACATGGGCACGCACGATCATGCGCTGATACTGTCGGACCGGCCAAAGGTGGTGCCATTGCCCAACCGGGAAGCGCTGCACTTGTTTGAACAGGCGTTCACCCGGCGCTGACAAAGCGGCTATGCCGGGATGGCAAATGCCTCGCCCGGATGAGGCGTGCGCCCGACATTCATGACCATCGCCAGCAGCGAGTAATAGCCGCACAGCGCTGCAAGTTCGACCACACCCTGCTCTCCCAGAATCTCGGCCGCTTGGGCAAATGCGGCATCATCCAGTTTGTGTTCGACCAGCAACATCGTGCAGACACCGAAGATCACGCGCTCGTCTTGCGGGGCGGCGGGATTGCATACCCCATCACGCAGGCTGGCCAGTGTTTGCGTCGCGACGCCAGCCTGATGCGCCAGCCGTGCATGGGCGCTCCATTCGTAAGGCTGGCTCCAGAACCGGGCGACCACGCAGATGGCAAATTCGCGCAGCCGCTGCGCGATCGTACAATCATAGCGCAGATAGGCGCCCAGTTTCTGCGTGCGGTCAAGCAGGTCAGGGCTTCGCAGCAGAGGTACGAAAGGCCCGCGCACTTCGCCACGCGGGCTATTGACCAGGCCCGCTGCGGCCTCGCGCATGGCGGCTGTCCATAGCGCAGGAT
>JBILPK010000089.1:0-13736 GCA_044373875.1 Polymorphobacter sp. | reverse complement strand
CCCGCGCTTAACCCCGGCCGATGCGGCCGCTTCAGCCCGGCGTCTTGTCGGCATAATCGCACAGATCGGCGACCGGGCAGGCCGGGCATCTGGGCTTGCGCGCCGTGCAGACATAGCGCCCGTGCAGGATCAGCCAATGATGGGCGTGGCGGCGAAACGGCGCCGGGGTACGCGCCATGACGCCATCTTCGACGGCGCGCACCGTCTTGCCGGGGGCGAGGCCGGTGCGGTTGGCGACGCGAAAGACATGGGTATCGACCGCGCAGGTTTCCGCCCCGAACGCCACGTTGACCACCACATTGGCGGTCTTGCGGCCGACGCCGGGCAGTGTTTCCAGCACCTCGCGCGATCGCGGCACCTCGCCGCCGAAATCGCGGACGAGGATTTCGGACAGGGCGATGACGTTCTTCGCCTTGGTGTTGAACAGGCCGATGGTGCGGATATGCTCTTTCAACCCGGCCTCGCCGAGCGCGACCATCTGCGCCGGGGTGGTGACGATTTCGAACAGGCGCTTCGTCGCCTTGTTGACGCCGACATCGGTAGCCTGTGCCGAAAGCACCACCGCGACCAGCAGCGTATAGGCGTTGACATAGGCGAGCTCGGTTTCGGGCTCGGGCGCGGCGGCGCTGAGCCGTTGGTAAAAGGCGAGGATCTGTTCGTCGGTCATGCCTGCGTTGTGGCGTCGCGCCCGGTGCAAAGTCCAGCGCGAAGCGGTATCAGCGTCCGGATGTCGCCAGCGCTCGACCTGATTCTCACGCCCAACCGGTCGTTCGATCGTCGCCATGTGCCTTGGCTGGTCGGCGCGGTTGGCGCGATATTCTTCATCGGCGGCCTGCGTTTCCTGGCGCTCGGCGCCTGGCCGATCCTGCCGTTCATGGCGGCCGATCTGGCGCTGCTGTGGTGGGCGTTCCGCGCCAGCTATGCCGGCGGGCGCGGCCATGAGCGCGTGCTGCTGCTCGGCGATGAGCTCACCCTCCATCGGGTCAGTGCCCAAGGCACCGAAAAGCGATTCGGCTTCGAACCGCTATGGACCCGGGTCCAGGTTGAGGAGACCCCGCTCGGCGATGCGCATGTGTTTCTCGCGGCGCGCGGCCGGCGGGTGCGGGTCGGGCAGTTCCTGTCGGCGCCCGAACGCCGCGAAGTCGGTGCGGTGATTGCCGCGGCGCTCAGCGCCTATCGCGGGCCGAGTTCGAGCACATCGTCCATCGCATAGCGGCCCGCCGCACGGCCGGCGAGCCAGGCGGCGGCCTTCAAGGCGCCGCGCGCGAAGATATCGCGGTTTTCGGCCAGATGCCGCAACTCGACGCGCTCGCCTTCGCCGGCGAACAAGACCGTATGATCACCCGCCGCGCTGCCGCCGCGCAGCGATGCAAAGCCGATATGGCCGGGCACGCGCGCCCCGGTGATGCCATCCCGGCCGCGATCGCTGATAGCGCCGAGATCGACGCCGCGGCCGCGCGCCGCCGCTTCGCCCAGCGCCAGCGCCGTGCCCGATGGCGCATCGACCTTGTGGCGGTGGTGCAGCTCGGCAATCTCGATATCCCAATCGGGGCCGAGCGCGCGCGCCGCATCGGCGACCAGCCGGGCCAGCAGCGTCACGCCCAGGCTGGTATTGGCGGCCTGGAGCACGGCGATATGGCGCGCCGCGCGGTCGATGAGGGCATGGTGTTCGGCGCCCAGCCCGGTAGTGCCGATGACGATCGCCGCGCGGCCCTCGCACGCTGCATCAAGTGTCGCCGCCAGCGCCGACGGCGCGGTGAAATCGATCAGCACGTCGCTGGCATGGGCGAGCGGCCCCGGGTTGGAGCAGATGGTCATGCCAGGCGCAAAGGCCGGCCCGAGCGGCTGGCCGACGGCGCCATGGCCGGCACGCTCGATGGCGCCGGCGAGCACGAGGCGCGGATGATCGGCGAGCGCCGCGATGATCGCCTGCCCCATTCGGCCCCCGGCGCCGAGGACGCCCACTCTGGTCTTGCCGTGCATCATGCGCCTGATGTGGCGCAGCGCGGCGGCTTGTGCAACCAGGGTGCGTCAGTCGTCATCCTCGCGGCGGCCGCCTTCGCCGCGTTCACCGCCCTCGCCGTCACCGCCGCGGTGGCAGCGCACGCAATTGGCGATGTTGGTGATGCCTTCCTCGCGGTGTTCGGCGATCATCTGCGCCGGCTGGTGCTCGTGGCAGCCATAGCAGGTGTAGCGCTGCAGATTGCCGCCGGTGTGGCAGGTGGCGCACGCCGCCTTGTGGTCGCCATCGAGCCGGAACCAGCGATCATGGTCGAAACTGGCGGGTTCCCAGGCCGTCGTCGTGTGGCATGTCGCGCAATTGGTCTCGCCGAAACCGCGGTGCCGCGCGCCCGATGGCCGGGCGTGGCAGGTGACGCAAGCCGCGCGCGCCGCCGGCGCCAGCAACTTGTGGTCGAAGCGCGCCGGTTTCCAGCCCGTCACCTTGTGGCAGGCGCTGCAATTGGCGGCGGCAAAACCCTTGTGGAGCGGACCGAGGCGCGGGCCGCTGGGCGCCGTGTGGCAGGCGGCGCACTTCGCCTGCACCGCCGGTTGCAACAGATCGTGCCGGAACAGCACCGGGCTGTGCCCGGTCAGCGCCGGCCCGGCGTGATCGGTGTGGCAGGCCATGCAATCGGCCTTTTGCAACTGCTGGTGAAAGGCGATCGACGGCATGGGCAACGGTTTGCCGGCGACGCTGAACAGCCCGATCTTGCCCGGTGCATGGCAGGTGATGCAGCGCGCCGAACTGGCGCCGCGCAACGGTTCATGACAAGCAAAGCAATCCTGCGCGATGGCGCGGTGCGCCGGCATCACCGGCCCAGGGGCGACCAGTTGCTGCGGCCACAGGAAACACGCCGCGATGATCGCGACAAGCAGCAACGAAATGCCCCAGAGCCATGGGTTCTTCATCACTGCCAGTCCCAGAACAGCGCGATGGCGACGAGATGCGCCAGCCCGAGCACGGCAAAGGCCAAAGTGATCGGCACATGCACCGCCCGCCATTGCCGAACGAGGCCGAGCGCCAGACTGTCACGATGGAGTTTTTCCTCGATGGCGTCGGGTGCCAGCCCCTGCCCCGCCAGCCGCGTTCGGGCCGCCTCCAGCCGGGTGCGCGCCCGGCCGAGCAGATATTTGCCGGTCAGCCCCGAAGCGACATTGACCAGCATGGCGATGAGCGCCAGCCAGCCGAGCCAGGCGTTGAAATGCACCCCGGCATGAACAAGCACAAGCAGCGAACCCGCCCAGGCCAGCCGTTCGTGACGGCGCAGCAGCACCACCGGCTTGCCGCGCAGGGTGATCTTGCGCTTGCGCAGCGAATAATGGAGCGACACCAGGATCAGCACCAGCCCGGGAATGCCGAGCCAGCGGCCGATCCAGACCTGATCGGCCAGATGCAGCCCGGCATCGATGGCGAGCGCCAGCCCGGCAAGCGCCAGCAGCGACAGCCCGAAGGGCAGGACTTCGCGGGTAACCAGGCGGGCGCTGCGGTCGGGCATGATGTCCCTTATCTACCGCCGGGGCGCAGGCGCGGCATTGATACGCATCAAACGCGCCGCTACTAACTTTCGATCATGAAGCCCCAAAATATTGTCATCCTTACCGGCGCCGGCATTTCGGCCGAAAGCGGCGTGCCGACCTTTCGCGCCGCCGATGGCCTGTGGGAGGACCATCGCGTCGAGGATGTGGCGACGCCGCAGGCCTTCCGGCGCGACCCGGCGCTGGTGCAGCGTTTCTATGATGCCAGGCGGGCGGCGCTCGGCCGGGTGGTGCCCAATGCGGCGCATCTGGCGCTGGCGCGGCTCGATGCGCAATGGCGGGGGGACTTGCTGCTCGTCACCCAGAATGTCGATGATCTGCACGAACGCGGCGGATCACGGCGGTTGTTCCACATGCATGGCGAATTGAAACGCGCGCTGTGCACCGGCTGCGGCGCCGCGCCGGCGTGGGGCGGCGACCTGTCGGGCCAGCCGCCCTGCCCGCGCTGCGGCGCGGCACGGTTGCGGCCCGATATCGTCTGGTTCGGGGAAATGCCGTATCACATGCCGGCGATCGAGATGGCGATTGCCGCTTGCGACCTGTTCGTGTCGATCGGCACGTCGGGAGCGGTCTATCCGGCGGCGGGATTCGTCAACCTGGCGCGCGACGCCGGGGCACGGACACTGGAAATCAACCTCGATCCGTCGGCGGGAACGGCGTTATTCGACGAGGCGCGGCATGGCCCGGCGGGGACGCTGGTGCCGGCGTGGGTGGCGGAACTGCTGGGGGGCTAGTCCGCGACCGGGGTGATCACCGGCAGCACCAGGTGAATGAACAGCAGCGCCGTCAGATACGCCCCCGCCGCGATCGCGAACATCGGCCAATAGCCGACGCCATTGTCGAGGCACCAGCCGGTGAGTTCGATGATGCCGGTGCCGGTCAGGTTGCCGGCGATGCCGCCCGCCGCCATCACGCTCGCCACCCGCGCCGTCGGCACGGTATCGGCGGCGAGGCCGAAGATGTTGGTCGAAAACCCCTGGTGGGCGAACAGCGCCAGCCCGATGATCAGCGCCGCCATCGTCGCGCTGCTGGCCGTGATCGCCAGCGGGATCGGCAAGATCAGCACGGCATAGATCGCCATCGAGGTCTTGCGCGCCGCATTGACCGTCAGCCCGCGCCCGAGCAGCCAGGGAAACAGGAAGCCGCTCGACAGCGCCCCCAGCGCCGCCAGGGTGAAGATGATCGCGGTCGGCACGCCGACCTCTGCCTGTTTCAGCCCGAAGGTCTTGACGAGGAAATCGGTGCTCCAGAACAGCACGAACCACCAGACGCAATCGGTCAGCGCCTTGGCGCCGATCACCGCCCATGACCGGCGGTCGCGCAGCAGCACCCCCCAATTGCCATCGAGCTTCGACGGCTTGGCGACATTCACCGGCACCAGCTTGCGCGTGCCGACGATCCAGAACGCCAGCCAGACGAAACCCAGCGCGCCGGTCAGGATGAACGCCGATTTCCACCCGAACGCCAGCGCCAGTGGCGGGATGAGCAAGGGCGTGAGGATCGCGCCGATATTGGGTGCCGTATTGACCAGCCCCAGCCCCAGCGAGCGTTGCTTCAGCGGCAGGTAGGTCGCCGCCGCCTTGACCGCCGCCGGGGTATTGACCGATTCGGCCACCGCCAGCACCGATCGCGCCATGACGAACTGGCCGACGCTGGCCGCCGCGGCATGGCCCATGCCGGCGAGGCTCCAGATCGCCACGGCGACGCCATAGGCCAGCCGCACCCCGAAGCGATCGACGAACCAGCCGACGAACAGCAAGGCGCCCGCCGCCGACAGCTGGAACACCGAGCCGAGATGCGCGAATTCCTGGTCGGTCCAGCCGAATTCGGCTTCGAGCGTGGGCTTGAGCAATGCCAGCACCTGGCGGTCGACATAGTTGAGCGCCGTGCCGGCGAACAGCAATGCGATCAACAGCCAGCGGCCGCGATTGCTCATTTCTTCAGCTGACATCCCGCCCCCGATTATCGTTGCGGGCGACAGTGGCGAAGCGCGCCTATTTCAGCAAGCCCGAGCGGCGCGCGAAACCCTGTGTCGCGACAACCCTTGTGCCGCCCTTGCCGTCGTTGCCGGTCGCCACCATCGTGACGGTCGCCGTGTCTCCCGCCAGCGTGACATGGGCGAAGCCCCACACCATGCCGCGCGCGTACAGGCTGTGATATTGCGGGTTGTTGCGAACCTGATGGCCCATGAAGGCGGTGTTGAGCGGGCGCTGCTTGCCGGCCGCGCCGGTGACGATGGCGGGCATGGGCGGCAGTTTTGACCCCGGCACTACCGTGCTGCAATCATCGGTGGCAAGTTCGAGCGTATGTTCATGCCCGGCGAAATACAGATCGGCATGGCGGCACAGGGTCGGCAGCAAGGCCGCGCGCAGCGCCCGCGACTGCTGGAACTTGCCGCCCGATGATGCCCATAGCGGGTGATGACCGATGACGATCTTCCATTTCGCTGTCGATGCCTTCAGCCGGGCTTCAAGATCGGCGACCATGGCGCGTTCGGCCGGCGTTGCCGGCACCGCCCAGGGTTCGGACGTATCGAGTTTGGTAGTCGCGACTTCGCTGCCATCGTCCGCCAGCCTGTCATCGAGCACTTTTTCGCCCGCCAGCAGCACATGAGTGTCGAGCGCGAACACTTCGACCTCGCCCTTGGCCGTCGGCGGCTGAGCGGCATAGCTGATGCCGTCCATATGGAAGGGCCGGGTGGTTTCATGGAAGCGCACCTGCGCCAGCGCCGCGGCGCGGCTGGTGTGCCAATCATGGTTGCCGAGTACGGTGTAGATGCGGAAATCGGGGTTGCCCCAGCCGAACTTGCCATAGGGTTCGACGAACATGTCCTGAAAACGCTTGCCGTCATCACGGCCATCGGCACCCAGCGTGGCGCCATCGGGATAGATATTGTCCCCCAGCATGACGCCGAACTGGCAGGCGTGGTTGCGGCACCAGCTGTCCATCGCCCGCGCCGTCGGCAACAGGCCCGATGCCGCCACTGTGCTGCCCATCGCCTGTGCCAGCGGCGGCAAGGTGAATTCGGCCGCCGGGCGTTTTTCCTTCAACCATTTCGCCCGGGCTTCGGCGATGAACTGCGCCTGGGTACGCGGCGGCGTCACATCGTCGTCATCGAGATAATCGAGCCGATAGCCGGTATCGCCAAAGGCCAGGAACGAGATGCCGGCAGCCGGAGCGGCGGGACGGACACCACCGCCCGTCCCGGCGCACCCCGCCAGCAGGGCTGCGACCATCAAAGCTACAAAACGCCGCGCCATCACACCCGATCCTCAACCATGAAGCCGTCAGAAAGTGACGCGTACGCCACCCGTATAGCGCCGGCCAAAGGTTTCGCGCTCGATGGTGCGGGCATCGGTGCCGACAAAACGCCGGCCCGGGCCGTTGAGCAGGTTCGACAGGTCCATATAGACTTCGAAATTCTTGGTCACGGCATAGCGCGCCGACACGTCGAGTTCGTCATCGAGCGCCCAGAAGAAATCGCCGCCCACCGCCGGTTCGCCGAGCGCGTCGATCCAGTTGGTGCGGATCTGGTACGACACCCGCGCCGAAAAACCGTATTTTTCATAATAGGGCCCGACGTTGGCGACAAAATCCGACGTGCCGGGGAAACGCACCTTGCGGCCATCGGGCGTGGTCGCCTCGCTCTTGTTGAACGTCACGTTGGTCTGGATGCCGAAGCCGCCGAAGAAGCCGGCATCGCGCGTCACATCGTCGATCTGCATCTGGAAGGCCGCTTCGGCGCCATAGATATAGCCGGTGCCGCCATTGATGATCGAGCTCAGGATATAATCCGACCGGTCGATGCCGTTGCTGTTGAGCACATCGGAATTGAACTGGCGAGTGCTGCTGAACAACACGTCGCGGGCGTGCTTGTAGAAGATGCCGGCCGAAATGAAGCCACCCATCGCCGGGTAGAATTCATAATAAAGATCGATGCCGCGGGTCTTTTCGGGCACCGCATCGGGGTTGCCGCCCGACACGGTCATGTTGCCGTCGTTGAAGGTGAAATTGGGGCGCAGCACCGGATAATCCGGGCGGGCGGCGCCGGTGTTGAGCGACAGCCGCAGCTTGTGTTCGTCGCTGATGTTCCAGTTGACGTGCATGCTGGGATAGGCGGCGGTGAAATCACGGTCGACACGCAGGCGGCCGACCGAGGCAAAGGCTTCGGCGCTGTTCTTCACATGCTCGACGCGGACACCATAAATGACATTACCCCAGTCAAAGGTCGTCAGGCCCATCGCATAGCCCGAATAGACCTGTTCGCGGACCTTGTAGAAATTCGCGTTGACGAAATTATAGTCGGCGAGCTGATCGACCTGGTTGACGATGTTGACGATGGCGGTCTTGGAGAAATACGGGAAGCTGTAGCCGAGCGGCAACTTGCCCTTGTAGGCATCCGGAATGTTGATCGCGGTCGGCGACAGCGGCGTGCCGGTGGCGGCAAAGATCGCCGCCGAACTCACATCGAGGATGCGTTCATCGACTTCCTTGACGCGGTTGTCATATTGGCCACCGAAAGTGAATTTGGTGTCGCCGAACAGGCTGGTGTCGCGGCTGATGTCGAGGCGCGCCGAATAGGCATTGGTGGTGTCCTTGGCCCGCAGCCCGCGGACACGCGTCAGCGACAGCGGGAAATCCTGGATGGCCAGCACCCGGCTGCCGCGCGACAGCGTGCCATCGGCGGCGCGCAGGGTGCGATACAGCTCGACCTTGGGCAATTGCTTGTCGGTCAGGTCGTAAAAGACGGTGGGGCGGTTGGTCGCCGTGGCGCCGTTGGTGCCAAAGCCCGGGCTGTCGTAGTTGAGCTGCGCCGGCGCCGAACGATCATCGACCGAACGGGTGTAATTGCCGCGCCAGCTGACTTTCCAGTCATCGAACTGATGGTCGCCGCCGATGGTGTTGACGAACACCGACTGGACGAATTCACGCGCCAGCACGTTGGAATTGATGTCGATGCCATGGACGGTGCCCAGAAACGGCGTGTTGCCGGCACAGACATCGGCATAGCCGGTGGTGTTGGGCGCCAGCGCCTGCGTCGTGCACGGCGTCGCCAGATTGGGCACCCGGCCTTCTTGGTCGTCCAGATCGAAGATGTAGTTGCTGCGCAGTTCGTCATCGGTGAAGGCCGAATAGATGCTGGTGGCAAAGATCGTGTTGTCGCTGTCGGGCTTCCATTCGAGCCGGCCCGAAACGCTGTAGTTGCGGCGGGTCAGGCGATACAGCTTGTTTTCGGTCTCGCGCGCCCAGACACGCGGATTGTCGCCGGCGGTCGCCGGGCGCAGGTCGCGCGACACGGTTTCCCAATCGGTTTCGGCATTGTCGGTGGCCATTTCGCGCGAATAATAGCTGGCCGAAACCAGCGCGCCGATCTCGCCGATGCCGGTTTCCCAACGGTTCGACAACACGCCGGTGGCTTCATATTCATTACCGTTGCCCAGATCGACGGTGCCGACGCCGCCGCGCAGCGCGACATGCAGGCCCTTGTAATCGAACGGCGAGCGCGTGACGATATTGACGTTGCCGGCGATGGTTTCGCTGGTCATGTCGGGCGTTACCGCCTTGCGCACGACGATCTGCGAGGCAATCGCCGACGGGATCGAATCGAAGCGCGCGTCGCGGCCTTCGGGCGAGACGATATTGATGCCATCGAAGGACAGCGTCGTCCACGACAGCGGCGCACCGCGCAGGTTGATGTAGCGCGCCTGGCCCTGGTCACGCTGCACCGCCACGCCGGGCAGCCGGCTGACCGCTTGGGCGATGTTCTAGTCGGGCAGGCGACCGACCGAATCGGCCGAGACCACGCTGACCAGCGACGGCGACGCCTTTTGTGCCTTCAGCGCCGCTTCCTGCGATTCCTTGATCGGGCGCGACCCCGACACGATGATTTCGGCGTCCTCGGTGGCAGTCGCATCGGCCGTCGCGGTGGCCGTGACGATCTGCGCCGCAGCGCCGGAGGCCAGCGCCGTGGCGCCGAGCAGCATGGCACGGACAAGGGTAGTGACAGGCGAAACAGACATTGGAGAGCCCCCGGTAACCGCGAAGCTGCGGCGTTGCCGGGGGCTGCTACCGGGGGATTGTGACAGTCGATTTTCGTTATTGTGACGGGTTTGTTATAATGACATCATGGTAATAATCGGCACCGTCACTGTGTCATTCATAGCGCAGCGCCACCGCCGGGCTCGACCGTGCCACCTTGAGCGCATGGCCGATGATGGTCGTCGCCGCGATGCCCGCCGCCAGCGCGCCGGCGCCGATGAACCATTGCGGCCCCAGGTCGATGCGCGCGTCGAAGCCATCGAGCCAGTCGCGCATCAGCCACCACGCCACCGGCCAGGCGATGATGTTGGCGATCAGCACGGGGCGCGAGAATTGCCAGACCAACAGGCGGACGATATCGCGGTCGCGCGCGCCGAGCACCTTGCGGATGCCGATTTCGCGCGTCCGGCGTTCGGCGGTGAAGGCGGCGAGGCCATATAGCCCCAGGCAGGCGACGATGATCGCCAGCCCGGCAAAGGCGGCAAAGGTCGTCGCCCGGGACTGATCGGCATCATATTGCTTGCGGACGATATCATCGGAGAATTCGGCCTGGAACGGCACCTGGGCGGCATAGCGTTTCCAGGCCGCCTCGATCTTGCCGCGGATGGCACCGGCTTCGCCGGCCTTCACCCGGACCATCATCTCGGTCATGTAGCTGCGGTCATAATAGAACATGATCGGATCATAGGGATCGCGCAGCGAACGCAGGCGGAGATCGGCGACGACCCCGACGATGGTGACGGGGATCAGGCCGTATTTATCATCGACGAGGCCGACGCGGATGACTTTGCCGATGGCATCGGCGGGTGACTTGAAGCCGAGCTTTTTCAGGGCTTCGGTGCTGATGACGGTGTTGGTGCCGCGCGCGGCGAGTGCCGCCTCGGCCGCATCGTCGCCCGGCGCGATGCGGATATCGTCGCGCGGGTTGCCGGCGTCGAGCAGGCGACCGGCGAGCGGCTGCAGCCCCATGGCGGCGAAGAAGCCGGGATCGACATTGTACACGCCGAGGTTGATCGGCAGCGGATTGCCATCGATGCGGACCGAAGTGTTGATGCTGCTGTCGGTATCCACGCCGATGCTGGTGCGGCCGACGGCTTCGACGCCGGGGATGGCGGCGGTGGCGGTGACGATCTGGTCGGCAACGCCTTCAAGCTGGCGGCGGCCGATGCCCGTCACCTGCAAAAGCCCGGCGCGGTTGTAGCCGGGGTCGGACGATCGGGCATAGATGGTCTGGGCGGTGACGACGGCGGTGCAGATGACCAGCGCGATCGAGACGGCGAATTGCCCGATGACGAGGATATTGCGCAACGAGCCGTTGCCGCGCGCATCACTGCCGCTGCGGTTCGATTTGAGCACCGGTGCCGGATCGAAGCGCGACAGGACGAACGCCGGATAAAGTCCGGCGGCGATGCCGACAAGGACGATCAGCGTCAGGATCGGCAGCAGGATGCCACCGGCGCCGAAATAGTGCAGCGACAGATCGGCATCGAGGAAGCCGGAGAGCGCCGGCAGGCCGAGCTCCACCATCGCCAGGGCAACGAGCATCGCGATCGCCGCGACGACGAGCGATTCGCCGAGGAACTGGCTGATGAGCTGGCGACGCGACGCGCCCATCACCTTCCTGAGCGCGACTTCGCGGGCGCGCTGCCCGGCGCGGGCCGTCGCCAGGTTGGTGAAATTGATGCACGCCATGCCAAGGATGAGCAGAGCGACAAGGGCGAAGGTCGCGATGGTGCGCGGGTCGTTGCCGGGGGTGCCGGTGCCATCGGCATTGCTGAGATGCACATCGGCAACCGGCATCAGCCGCCATTCCGCATCATCGCCTTCGCTGACCATCGCATCGCCGACGGGCTCCTTGGGGATGTTGCGCTTTTCCCAGGCCGGCAGGGCGGCGTTGATGGCGGCGGCATCGGCACCGGGCCGCAGGTGGACATAGTTGGTGCCGCTGTTCCAGCCGTAGCGGGTGAAAAAGCCGGGCCGGTCGATGTAGGGCAGCCGGCTGAACGGCACCAGCATGGTGATGGCGAGGTGGGAGTTTTTCGGCAGGTCCGCCAGCACGCCGCTGATGGTATAGTCGATCGTCTGGCCGGCGCTGATGATCGACAATGTCTTGCCGACAGGATTGACGCCGGGGAAGCGCCGGGTCGCTTCGGCCTGTGCGATCAACAGCGAATTGGCGCCGCGCAGCGCCGTGCGGGCATCGCCGCGAACCAGTGGCAGGGGCAGGATTTCAAGGATTTCGGGATCGGCCATGGTGACCAGCCCGGTGGTGGCGACACCATCCTGGACGATCACCGGCTGACCCTCGGTAGCATAGGCGACCTTGTCGATCTGGGGGAAATCCTTGGCCAGCGACCGGCCGACGACATAGGCCGACAGTTGCGACGTCTTGGCGCGGCCGGTGTTCTTGCCAAGGTAGCTGGTCTGCACCTGATAGGCGTTTTCATGCCCCGGTAACCATTGATCATAGCTCATTTCATAGCGGACAAAGAGGAGCAGCAGGATGCACGCCGCCATGCCGATGGCGAGGCCGAGGATGTTGATCAGCGCAAAGACGCGGTTGCGGCTGAGCGCGCGCAGGCCGGTGACGAGGTAATTGTGGAGCATCCGATGTCCTTTTTTCTGCCCCCTCTCCCTGGCGGGGAGATGGGAATCGCGCGCCAGCGCGGCGGGTGAGGGTGGTTCCATCGTGGCCATGCGAGACCACCCCCACCCGGGCCGGGCTGCGAGCGTCTCTCGCCTCTCCCGTCGCGGGAGAGGGAAAAATCATGCCGCCCGGCGTGTTTCGACCAGCACCCGGCCATCGAGCATGTTGACCACCCGCCCGGCATAATCGGCATGCGCCGGCGAATGGGTGACCATCACGATCGTCGCGCCCTCCTCGTTGAGCGAGCGCAGCATCCGCATGACCTCCTCGCCATGCGCGGTATCGAGGTTGCCGGTCGGTTCATCGGCCAGGATCAGCGGCGGTTCGGCGACGACGGCGCGGGCGACGGCGACACGCTGTTGCTGGCCGCCCGAAAGCTGGCTCGGGCGGTGCCCGGCGCGGTGCGCGATGCCGACCTTGTCGAGCACTTTATTGACTCGTTCCGCACGCTCCGCGCGTGTGATGCCGTGATAGAGCAATGCCAGTTCGACATTCTCGCGCACGCTCAATTCATCGATCAGGTTGAAATTCTGGAAAATGAAGCCGATCCGGCGCTTGCGGATATCGGTCAGCGCATTTTCGGGCAGCGTCGCGACCTCGCGGCCTTCAAGGGCATATTGCCCCCCCGTCGGCCGGTCGAGCAGGCCGATGATGTTGAGCAGGGTCGATTTCCCGCAGCCCGATGGCCCCATGATCGCGACGAACTCGCCGGCATCGATCTGCAGGTCGATATCGTCGAGCGCCGTCGTTTCGACCGATTCGGTCCGATAGGATTTCCTGAGTGCCGACAGTCGGATCATGGTCATTCTCCTGAAAACTTGAGACGGGTCTTGTCGGCAAAGCCGGTGTAGGACGATGTGATGACGCGGTCACCGGGGCGCAGCCCGCCGATGACTTCGATGTTGTCGGGGTTGCGGCGCCCCAGGCGCACGGGGCGCTTTTCGGCACTCTTGCCATCCGGGCCGACGACGAAGACGAAACTGCCGCCGCTTTCGGCATAAAAGGCGCCATTGGCGACCAGTGTCGCCGGTGCCGGATCGCCCAGCGTCAGCCGCGGTTGCAGCGTCTGGCCGCGTTGCAGCGCAGCGGGTTCACCCGCGCCGGCGGTGCCGGCCTTCACGGCATCGAAGGTCAGGTCGGCGGTGAAGCTGCCATTCTTGACCTGCGGATAAATCTTGGTGACCGTCAGCGGCCAGCGCTTGCCGGCCCAATCGACGCTGGCGCGTTGCCCGGAGGCAACGCGGCCAAGATAGAATTCGTCGATATCGGCGACCAGCTTGTTGCGCCCGGCGCTGTCGACCTGGCCGAGCCGTTCGCCGCGCGCCAGGCTCTGCCCGACCTGCGGGGCAAAGCCCGACAATTGCCCGGCAACCGGCGCGCGGATGGTCAGCGCATCGAGGCTGGCGCGCGCCAGCCGCAAGTTTGCGGTCAGCCCCGAAGCCGCCAGCTGCAACTGCGCCAGCTGGCTCGCCTGCAGGCGCTGTTCGGTCGCCATGGTTTCGGCGGTGACGGC
>JBILPK010000088.1:0-13784 GCA_044373875.1 Polymorphobacter sp. | reverse complement strand
ACGGCGATCGTCACGATAATCAT
Source organism: Polymorphobacter sp. (assembly GCA_044373875.1). Taxonomy (GTDB): domain Bacteria; phylum Pseudomonadota; class Alphaproteobacteria; order Sphingomonadales; family Sphingomonadaceae; genus Sandarakinorhabdus. The sequence continues at coordinate 13,761 of JBILPK010000088.1, read as the reverse complement.
GATTGTCGCGGTAATCCCGCTGCTGGTCGGCCAGCGCCGGGCCCGCCAGCATCAAACCGGCGAGGCCGGCAAGCAACGCTTTACGCATGGTCTTCTCCTTGGCCCGCCCGAAAGCGGGCGTGATGGGAAAATGCGGTCGCGCGGCTGAATAGCGGCTGAGGACGGCTGTCAGCCACGGTTCAGCCAGTTTTTGACCCCGGCGGCTTTCGTGTCATGCTGCGCCGGTCATGACGGAGACCCGATGATGCCCGCTGCCCTCAAAGGAATCCACCACAGCGCCTATCGCTGCCGCGATGCCGAAGAAACCCGCGCCTTTTACGAAGACCTGCTCGGTCTGCCGCTCAAGGGCCTTGTGATCGAGGAACGCGAACCCGGGTCGGGGCGCAAGAACCCCTTCGTCCATATCTTCTTCGGGCTGGGCGACGGCAATTACCTCGCCTTTTTTGATGCGCCGGGCAGCGCGACACCCGAAGCCTTCCAGCTTGTCCATGGTTTCGATCGCCATGTCGCTTTCGAAGCCGACAGCGAAGCGGCGCTGCTTGGCTGGCGCGACACGCTCAACGCCGCCGGGGTGCCGTGCTTCGGGCCGATCGACCATGGCTTTGTCCAGTCGGTCTATTTTTCCGATCCCAATGGGCTGCCACTGGAGATTACCTGGCGGGTGGCCGGCCATGATGCGCTGATGGCCGCGGAGTTCGCCGCCCATCGCGCCGCGCTCGATGACTGGACGGCGGCCAAGCGGGCGGTGGTGGCATGAGCTACCAGCGCATCCCGCTGCTGCTCGGCTTTCGCGAGGCGGTGGGCCTGCGCGACACCTATGGCGGTATCGACGGCGTCGTCGCGTTGCAGGCGCATCACCTGAAACCCGATGTGGCGTCGGACACGATCGTCATCTTTATGCACCCGATGGGCATCATGCATTACCTGCCGCTGCCGCCGGCGCTGGCGGCGGCGGGGGTACATGTCCTTACCGCCGTCTCGCGCTATCCCAACAATGACAGCGCGCTGATCATGGAAAAGGTCGCCATCGATCTCGGCAAATGGGTCGATCATGCCCGGCGCAAGCTTGGCTATGCCCGGGTCATCCTCGCCGGCTGGTCGGGTGGCGGCAGCCTGGCGCTGTTCTACCAGGCCGAAGCCGAAAAGCCGCGGGTGACGATGACCCCGGCGGGCGACCCGCCCGACCTGACAGAGGCGGCGCTGCCGCCGGCCGATGGCGTCATGCTGCTCGCGGCGCATGTCAGCCGCGCCCATACGCTGACCGAATGGCTCGACCCGTCGATCATCGATGAGAATGATCCAACCCGGCGCAACGCGAAATGGAATCTTTATGATCCGGCCTGTGCCCAGCCGCCCTACAGCGACGATTTCCTCGCCGAATTCCGCAGCCTGCAACTGGCGCGTAGCCGGCGCATCGATGGCTGGGTGCTGGAAACGCTCGCTGCCCTGCGCCGACGCGAGGGGCCGCACGCCGAGCGCGCCTTTGTCGTCCATGGCACGATGGCCGATCCGAGCTGGCTCGATCCGGCGGTCGATGCCAATGATCGCACGCCGGGGCGCTGCTATCTCGGCGATCCTCGGCTGATCAACGATTCGCCCGGTGGACTGGGGCGGTTCACGACGCTGCGGTCATGGCTGAGCCAGTGGAGCCATGATCACAGCCTCGCCGATGGCATTGCCTGCGGGCCGCGCATTTCGGTGCCGGTGCTGGTCATCGGCAACAGCGCCGATGATGCCTGTACGCCAAGCCACACGAAGCGACTGTATGACTGTGTGGCGCAGGTGCCGCGAACGCTGCACATCGTCACCGGCGCCACGCATTATTACGCTTTTCAACCCGATAAGCTGACCGAAGCGGTCGGCGTCGTTTGCCAATGGCTGGAGGCGGACGACCCTGTCCCCCTCCAGCGATCGGTCATGTCCTGAGGGTCAGGCAGCAACCGCCACATTGGCGTCGCGACGGCGCAGCGACAGGCCAATCATGCCCATGCCACCGCACAACAGGATCCAGGTCGACATTTCCGGGACGGCGCTGACACGAACATTGTCGATGACTACACCAAAGGCATTGTTTTCGCGGCTCTGCAATCGAATTGGCATCGAGGTGCGATTTGCCGTAAACTGGTATTCGACAGTTTCGTACAACATGTTATTCGGTGAGTTTGCCGAAGTGAGAATATAGGTGCTGTTGAGCGGTGTATTCTGGCTTGTCGAAATCAACAATTGCTTACCCCGAGGCCGCGGGAGCGGATCGAATGGGTTGGCCGAGACGTCGACGCGCACTCGATATATCTTGCCGATGGTGAAGCCGGCCACGGTCTGGAGGATGCCGCCCGAGGTCAGGCCCGACAGATCGACGCTGCGGCTGCCGCGTGCGGCATCCCAGATGCTGCTGTCGACATAATCGACACCCTGGGCGAGCACGGTCCAGCCGGTGATCGAGGTGGCGTCGCCGGTCGCGACATAGGTCGATCCGGCCGGGTTGATGCCGTTTTCAAAACTGCCGTTAATCACCGTGATGGCCTGGGCGCTACTCGCCAAGGCGATCGCGGTGCAGGCTGCGAACAAGATACGCATTGGAGCCTCCGATTAACACCGACCATGATTAGTCGGGTCGATAATCGTATATGCAATATCCATGCCAGTCTGAAAATCGCCGGGAAACGGCGAAAAAAACAATGGTAAACAAAAAATTATGTAAGGTACGGGCTACAGTCAGGGTTAATCGATCTACATAATGATTTATAAGAAAATTAATTGTTAACTTTTTTGCAGTTCAAAAGTTTATACTAACTTTCTTGTTTTTTTATTTCATAAATAAATTTATGCAACCAAGTTAGCGCTTGCGGTGATCGCGTTGGGAGCGTGGGCCAGCGCCATTACAGAAAACGCGCGACGACCTCGCGATAGCTGCGGCTCACCTTCACCTGGGTATTCGAGCCCAGCACAAGGAAGCATTCGCCATTGGTATGCGGCTTGACGCTCTTGATATTGTCGAGGTTGACGATCGTCGAGCGGTGGATGCGCTGAAACTTGCGCGGGTCGAGGCGCTTTTCGAGGTCCTTCATCGTCTCGCGCAGGATCAGCGTCTGGTCGGCGGTATAGATGCACATGTAATCGCCGGCCGCATCGATGCGCTCGATATCGCCGACATCGACGCGGAAGATCTGGCCGCGATCCTTGATGTTGAGCACGCGTTCGTAGCGATTGGCGGCATGGGCATCGCCATCGCCCGTCATGTCGTCGGGGATCGAATCGGGGGCGACTTCGGTGAGGATTTCCTTCAGCCGCTCGCTTTCCTCGCAGCTGCGTTTTTCGTTGAGGCGTTGCCGCACGCGGTCGATCGTGGCGGCCAGCCGGTCCTGATCGACCGGCTTCATCAGATAATCGACCGCCTGGGCTTCAAAGGCCTTCAGCGCATGCTGGCCGAAGGCGGTAACGAAAACGAACAGCGGCGGTTCGATGTCGGAAAGCCCGGCGACGACCGAAAAGCCGTCGAACCCCGGCATCTGGATGTCGAGGAAGACCAGGTCGGGCTTCAGCGTCCGCACGGCGCGAATCGCTTCGCGGCCATTGGCGCAGCGTTCGATGATCTCGACATCGTCAAAGGCCTGCAGGCGCAGTTCGAGCCCCTGGATGGCAAGCGGTTCATCGTCGACGATGATGGTGCGGATGGCCATGGTGTTTGCGCTTTTCCTACGGCGCCGCAAGCAGCTGCGGGCCTGTTGTGGGCGCCCCCGAACGGGTATCCATACGACCATCGCCCCCGACGGTCACGCTGACATTCTCGGTCTGATATGGAATGTCGATCAGCACGATCAACCCCTGGGGCGTATTTTCCGCCAATTCCAGCCGGTGATCGTCGCCATAGGTCTGGCGCAGCCGGTCGCGGATGTTGGCGAGGCCGACCTGCGTGCCGGTCATCACATCCCCCGCCGCGGCCCCTGCCAGCGTCGCGCCCAGCCCCGGCCCGGTATCGGCAACGGTGATGACCAGCCGGTCGCCGATGCGCCGTGCCTCGACGATGATATCGGCACCATCCTCGCTGGGGGTCACGGCATATTTGATGGCATTTTCGACGATCGGTTGCAGCAACAGCGACGGCAGCCGTCCGTCCATCACCTCGGGGGCCACGTCGAAGCGCGTCCGCAGCCGGCTTTCGAAGCGGGTGCGCTCGATATCGAGATAGAGCTTCAGCGCCTCGGCCTCCTGCGCGACGGTCGCCAGCCCCTCGCGTTCACCGACAAGGCTGTAGCGCAGGAAGGAGGCCAGCCGCGACAGCATCGCATTGGCGCGATCGGTCTGCTTGAGCAGCACCAGCGTCGAGATCGAATTGAGCGTATTGAACAGGAAATGCGGGTTGAGCTGGTAGCGCAGCATCTCCAATTGTGCCGCATTGGCCTGCGCCGCGACATTGAGCATGCGTTCCGACTGTTCGGCGAGCAGCAGATAATAATTGATACCGTAATAGAGCCCGGTCCACGCCCCCAGCACCGAAAAATCGAGCAATATGGCGCCCAGGAATTCGATGCCCTGCGGCTGCCAGCCCGGCTGGTAGAAGGTTGCATGCGCCCATACTTCGAGCACCGAGAACAGCGCCGAGGCGCTGCCGAGGATGACCAGCGACAGCGTCCAGACATAGACCGGCTTCATCGCGATGATCCGGCGATAGGAAGCGGCCATCAGCAGCGTCAGCGAAAAGCCCGTTGCCGTCACGATCACCGCGGGCAGGATGAAGGCGACCCCCATCGAATTGGCCAGCCCCGACAGGGCGCGCAGCAGCAGATACGCCCCCCAGCCGCCGCCCTGGAGAATCCAGAAGGCACGGTTCTTGTCGTGAAAAAAGCTGGCGCGGCGCAGGTCATCGAGCATGGTCCGCGGGCTTATAGCCGATTCCGGCTGTCACCCAATACCCCGGGGCTGTCGCAAGCGCCGCACAGCCGCTACAACGCCTGCATGTCGCTCACCGCCGAACAATTGCGCCATGCGCTCGACCAGGTCGCCGGGCTCGAGCCGCGCGTCGCCGCAGCGCTGGCAAACGCCGGCTATCCCGAACCGCGCGGCCGCGCGCGCGGCGCCGGCACGATGATGCGCGCCATCGTCGGGCAGCAGGTCAGCGTCAAGGCGGCGGCGAGCATCTGGAACAAGCTGGAAATCGCCTGTGGCGGCGACATGGACGACCACGCCCGCATTGCCGAAACGCCAGTCGATGTGCTCCGCGCCGCCGGCCTCTCGGGGCAGAAAGCCAGCTATGTGCAAGGGCTCGCCCAGGCCGTGGCGACGGGCGGCGTCGATTTCCACAATTTGCCGGCCGATGATGAGGAAGCCATCGTCGCGCTGACCAGCATCAAGGGCATCGGCCGCTGGTCGGCGGAAATCTACCTGCTGTTCGCCGAAGGCCGGTCCGATGTCTTCCCGGCCGGTGACCTTGCCGTGCAGATCGAGCTCGGCAAGATATTGGGCCTTGAAAAGCGCCCGACAGAAAAGGCGACCCGCGCGCTGGCAGAGCCGTGGCGGCCGCACCGCGGCGCGCTCGCGGTATTCCTGTGGCATCACTACAGCATCGTCGCGCTTTGATTACCGAGATCACCAGCCCGGCCAATGCCGTGTTCAAATCTTTGAAGGCGCTGACCGAAAAAAAGGGTCGGCGCGATCAGGGGCTGTTCCTCGCCGAAGGGCTGCGCGTCTGCACCGAAGCGCTCGAAACCGGCCATGTGCCGCGTTACCTGATCTTCGCCGTCGATGCCGAAAGCCATCCGTTGACCCAGGCGCTGATCACCGCGGTCGAGGCCCAACGTGGAATGGCGATCCGCAGCACGCGCGACCTGCTGCATCGCCTGACCGGCAAGGACAATCCCGGCGCGGTCGCGGCTGCCTATGAAATTCCCGATACGGCACTGTCGCGTATCGACCGCAGCACCGCGCCGCTGTGGGTTGTCGCCGAAAATGTCCGCGATCCCGGCAATCTCGGCACCATGTTGCGCACCTGCGACGCCACCGGTGCCGGCGGCGTCATCCTCGTCGACCAATGCTGCGACCCGTTCAGCCTTGAAGCGGTGCGCGCTTCGATGGGGGCATTGTTCACGCGGGCGATCGCCCAGGCCAGCGGGCCCGAATTTTTCCGCTGGCTGCGCGACGGCCCCGGCGAAGTCATCGGTGCGACGCTCGATGCCACCAGCATCGATTATCGCGCCCATCGCTATTCCGCGCCGTGTTTCCTTTTGATGGGCAATGAACAGGCCGGGCTGCCGACGGCCTATACCGCCCAGTGCGATGCGCTGGTGAAGATGCCGATGAAGGGCACCGCCGACAGCCTGAATGTCGCGGTGGCAGCGGCGGTGCTGCTCTATGAAGCACTGGGGCAGTTGGAGCCGCTTTAGCCGGCCAGCGCCTGCCGGTCGGCATCGAGATGGTGCGCCGATCGCCACAGCATGATCGCGGCCGGCACGCCGGTCAGGATCGTCACCGACAGGCCGATGCGCAGCGACAGCGCGCTGTCACCGCCGACAGCTTCGCTGATCGTGCCGGCGGCCCAGGGCCCCATCACAAAGCCGATGAAGGTGCTGATCATGATGAACAGCGCCGTTGCGGTGGCGCGGAAGCGATCGGGCAGCATGTTCTGCAGCGATGCCATCACGCCGATCGACCAGCCGCCGCCGAGCAAGCCCGATGGAATGGCCAGCGCTCGCGCCAGGCCGAAGTTGGGCGACCAGTTGACCGCGAAAATGCAAAGGGTCGCGGTCAACAGCGCGCCCGCCGCCAGCAGCATCGGCCCCTGTGGCGATCTCTTGAGCAAGCGGTCGGCCAACGCGCCGAACATCAGCGTGCCGAGCAGGCCCGGCAAGCCGAACGCCAGCCCAAAGGTCGTGTTGGCCTCTTGCGCCGGCAGGCCATAGGCGCGGGCGAACAACGCCGGCCCCCACATGCCGAACGAAACCCCGGACAGCGTGCCGAAGCCCATGCCGAGCACGGCCAGCCGATAACCCCGCGCCGCCGCCAGCCGCCTTCCCAGCGGCAGCAACGGCAGCGGCGGTGCAACGACGATGGCGCGCGCCGGTTCCGCAATCACCGCCCAGGCGACGAGCGCGATGATGATGCCCGGCGCGCCCAGCACGTAGAAGGCGGCGTGCCAATCCCATTGCGCCGCGACCGCCGGCCCGGCGGCAAAGCCGATGATCTGCCCGAAATAGATGCCGAGCCCGAGGACCGCGAAGGCCAGGCCACGCCGCGCCGGCGGAAAATAGGCGGCGAGCAGCGAATAGGCCGGGGCGAGAAACGCCGCTTCACCGATGCCGACGCCGATGCGCGCCACCGCCATGGTGACCGGGCCGGTGGCGAAACCCGACAGGGTGGTGAACACGCTCCAGACCAGGCAGCCGATGGCGATGATCGCCACGCGCGAGACGCGATCGGCGGCGCGGGCGATGGGGATGCTCATCGTGGTGAAAAGCACCGCGAACGCCGGGCCCATCAGCAGGCCGATATAGCCGTCGCCAACGCCGAATTCCGCCTTGATCGGGCCGACAAGGCCGGCAATCAGATAGCGGTCGGCATAGCTGATGATCGAAATCCCCAGCAGCAGGGCCAGCACGAGCCAGGGGTTGCTGCGCGGTGGCGCAGGGGCGGGCGCGGCTGCGCCGGAAAGGGCGTCAATCACGCATCTGTGCGCCGCCGTTGACATGGATGACCTGGCCATTGATCCAGATCCCGTCGTCCGACGCCAGCAGCGCGACCACACCGGCAATATCGTCGGGGTGGCCCAGCCTTGTGCTCGGAATGCGCTTTTCGGCGCCGCTCACCTGTTCGTCGGTCATGTGTTCGCGCACTGCTTCGGTGAGCACCAAGCCGGGCGCGACGCCGTTGGCGCGGATACCCTGCTTGCCCCAGCGCTGGGCGACGTGGCGAACGAGCGCATGGATGCCGTTCTTGGCCATGGGATAGGCAACCTGCCAGGCGCTCGCCCCGCTGGCGGCACCCGAGCTGGTATAGATCATCGCGCCGCCGCCGCGTTCGAGCATCACCGGCAGCGCTGCCTGGGTGCAGATCAGGTGGCTTTTCAGGTTGATGGCGATGCCGCGATCGAAGACATCGAGCGAGCAATTGAGCGCGTCGACATCGCCGACGGTGCCGCCCGCCAGATTGACGTGAAAGCCATCGAGCCGCCCGAATTCGGCGAGCGTCGCTGCCACGAAGGCACCGACCGATTCGGGGCTGGTGCCATCGACGCCGAGCCCGATCGCCCGGCCGCCATCGGCACGAATGGCCGCGGCGGTATCTTCGGCCCATTCGGCCCTGATGTCTCCGATGACGACCGATGCGCCTTCGGCCGCCAGCCGCCGCGCGGTGGCCGCACCAATGCCGCGGCCGCCGCCGGCGATGGCAACCGTCTTTCCTGCAAGGCCCCGCATCAATCGCGCGATGCTGCGGTGGTCCAGGCCCAATGCCCCGATGGCGGTGACCCGATGATGTTGTACTCCTCGCGGATGTCGGCGATCGACCAGTCGAGATGGTCGCGCCACGGCACCATCAGCAGCGGCTTCTTCCACGCCCGCCCCATTTCGATGCCGAGCCGGATCGATTCGAGATAGGCCGGCATCACCTTGGGATAATAGAGATTGGTCTTGAAGTTCGATTTGGTCGCCAGCCAGCTGTAGAAACGTGTCAGCTCGGCGGCGAGCTCGGTCGAGAAGGTCTTGTAGAAGCTTTCCATATTGGCCCAAATCAGCCCCGTTTCGCTGGCGAAATCGGTTTCGAGCCCGGTCACCATATGCTCGATGTCATGGGTGAAGACGCGTTCCTTCTTGTAATAATCATAGTCGGTCTTTACCACGAGACCCTGGAAGAAATAGTCGATCTGATAGCCGCTGCCGGTCAGGAAATCATGGATCGTGGCGCCCAGCGTGCCGGGCGCGAACCCCACCACATCGTCGACGGTGAAGTTCGACAGGTGCCGGCGGTCGAGCCAGGCAGCAAATTCGGGATTGAGCGTACGTTCGCGGGCGAACAGGGCATCGACCGCGGGCGTATCTTCGATCTGGTGGATGATCTGCGCCACCTCGGGGATATAGGCGGTCGACTGCAGGTCCTTGCCGTTGCGGCGCAGCACTTCCTGCGCCACCAGCTGCCGTAGCATCGGGTTGTTGAGATAGGGCGACGAACTGACCAGCACCGAAGAGGCTGTCGCGACCTTGACGTTTTCGCCGTTGAAATAGGCGAAATCGGCCTCGGAAACCTTGTCCGCCGACGTGTCTGCGAGCGTCGCCATTATTCGGCGGCCAGCGCGGTGGCGGCAACCGGCCGCGACGGCACCAGGAATTCGCCCGGCGTCGACCCGGTATAGGCACCGTTTTCAAAGGTCGGCTGGCCGTTGACCAGCGTCAGCCGCATCGGCGCCGCATCGCGGGTGAAGCGCCAGGTGGTGCCGCCCTTGCCATCGGGCACGTCGAACTTCTTGATCATCTCGCGGCGCTGCACCTCGTCCAGATCGAACACCGCGATATCGGCGCGCTTGCCGGCGGCGATGACCCCGCGGTCGGCGAGATTGAAGTGCGTCGCGATCTTTTGCGTCATGACATGGACGGCGTGTTCGAGCGTCATCTTCTTGTCGTCGCGGACATAGCTGGTCAGCAGCAGCGCGTTTTCACCGCCACCGCACAGCATCTGGAGGTGGGCACCGGCATCCGACACATTGCCGAGCGACTTGGGGTCGTTCATCAGCATCATGGTCAGTTCCTCGTCCTTGGGGAACGGCGCCATATGGACGGTCGACATGGTGCCGTTGGCGAGGATCCAGTCGGCCATCGCATCGCTGCGGTGCTGGCCGCGGCTGTCGGCCCAGGCCTTCAGCGTGATGTTGACCGGACCGACGCCGTTATCGGAATTGATCAGGTACAATTCCTGCGGGTTCTTCAGCGGGGAATGATCCCAGGCGTTGGTGTCCCAGCTTTCGCGGGCGCGGGCGCGCCAGTCGGGATCGGCGAGCAGCCGGGCCTTTTCGGCATGATCCTCGGCGAGTACGACCTCGTGCCAGACATAATCGTTCGACTGGGCGAAGATCAGCGACTTGACGAGGCTGAGCGTCGAGGTCGGCGAGACATGCGCATAGGCCGGCCAGACATCGACGCCGGAAGCCCGCATCGATTCGAGGCTGGCGCGCATCGCCGGCAGGATCGGCTTCTGGAATTCCAGCGTCGGGATGCCGCCCGCGACCTGGACGCGGACATTGCGCCCGGTGAGCAATTTTTCGAGCCGCGCCATGTTGGCCGGGCCGGTCATCCGCATGAAGGTATCGACGATGACCTGGTAGACCGACGCCGGGTATTTCTCCATCACGTCGAACAGCGCCGAATATTCGGCATCGTCGGCGAGCATCGAGGGCACCGGGCGGTTGGTGCCATCATGGTCGTGCATGTTGTCCGACATGCCGAGCGCGCCGGCGGCCAGCGCATCATCGAGCAACACGCACATCTTCGCCACTTCTTCCGGCGTCGCGGCGCGATCCCACGCGTCCATGCCCATCGCGGCAAGGCGCAGCGGAATATGGCCGACAAGGCTGGCATAGTTGAGCGGCACGCTGACGTTCTTTTCGAACGACTTGCGATATTCGGACCAGGTCGACCAATCCCAGGGCACATTCTCCTTGAACGGTCCTTCGGGGATATCCTCGAAGAAGGAGAAGATGCCGATAACTTCGTCCTTCACCGCTTGCGTCGGGTGCAGCGGCGCCATCGAGAAGCCGCAATTGCCCAAAATCATCGTCGTCGCGCCATAGCCGGGCAGCGGATCGAGATCGGGCTGCCACCACATCGAGGCATCATAATGGGTGTGGCTTTCGATGAAGCCCGGCGTCACGAAACAGCCCGTCGCATCGACGATGCGTTCGCCGGCGGCGGCAAGGTCCGGGCCGACTTCGGCGATGATGCCGCCCTTGATGCGCACATCGGCAACAAAACCCGGCGCCCCGGTACCATCGACGACAGTGCCGTGCTTGATCAGAATATCGGTCATGCGAAAACTCCCCGGAGCTGGTGCTGCCGCCACCTTGGGCGATCTTGATGGCGGCAAGTCTATGCCGCCCGCGCTTCGTCGGCCATCACGGACTGGACAAAAGGTGCATCTGGTGAGCCAATACAGATCACCAAATGCACCATCATGAGGAAATCATGCCCCACAGCCAGACCGCAGCCCTGTGCACCGCGCTGCGCCGCGCGCTCAAGCAGCGCGGTATCCGCCATGCCGATGCGGCGACGCATTGCGGCGTCGGGGTGGCGAGCATCAAGCGCTGGCTCGGCGGGCGCGGGCTGGCGCTCGACCGGCTCGAACAGCTGGCGGGGCTGGCCGGGCTGTCGCTCGCCGATCTTGCCGAAGCCGCCGCGGCACCGCCCCCCGAGCTGGCCGAGGCGCTGACGCTGGCGCAGGAAAAGGCGCTGTCGGATGATGATCTGCTGTCGTTCGTCTTCGTCGTCACGCTGGGCGGCGAGCCGTGGCAGGACATTGTCGATGATTTCGGCGTGCCGCCCGCAGCGGTGGCGTCAGCGCTGGCGAAACTCGAAAAACTGGCGCTGATCGACCTGTTGCCGGGCGGGCGGGTGCGGCCGCGGGTGGTGCGCAACATCATCTGGCGCAAGGCGCCGATGCGCGCCCAGTTCGAAGCGCGGATGAAGCCGCAGTTCATGGCGATGGATTTCGCCGCACCCGAATCGGTCTATACATCCGATATCTATAAATTGTCGGATCGCGGCGCCGCGATGCTCGCCGAACTGCTCGAACAGCAGCGCCGCGACTTGCAGGCGCTGGCCGAATCGGACCGCCGCCAGGCGGTGCTGGCGCGGCGCTGGTATACGGTGCTCAGCGCGGCGCGGCCGCTCGATACCAATGGCCTGCGGCAAGCGCTGGTGCGCCTGCGCGGCTGAAAACCGCGCGAAACCCGGTGCGGCGCTTGTGGCCTTTTTGCAACGTTACGGCACAGAATTGTTGCGCAGCATTTCTGCACCATCGAATCGGACGGATTTCGACCGATTAATCTGCGCATGCTCGTGCAGTGGCGGTCTTCCCCTCTTGCATTGCGTAGAAAATCAACCACCATATCCCGCAACGCCTGAAAAATCGGGCATGCAAGCGCGAAATGCGCAGGGGAGAAAGCCATGACGATCACGAAAGTGCGTTCTGTTCGCCTGTCCATCACGGCCTCGGTTCTGGCCATTGCCACCATGACAAGTGCCGCGGCGATCGCCCAGACAGCCCCTGCCGCCGCCGATGCCCCCGACGAATTCGGCATCAAGGAAATCGTCGTCACCGCACAAAAGCGGGAACAGGCTTCGATCGACGTGCCGATCTCGATCGCGGCACTCGGCAGCGAAAAGCTCGCCGATTTCCAGATTTCCGAATTGCGCGATTTCGTCGGCCAGGTGCCGAACCTGTTCGTCAACAATTTCAACGGGCGTTCCGATACCGTCCGCCTGTTCATCCGCGGCATCGGCCAGAACGACGTGTCGCTCACCCAGGATCCGTCGGTCGCGCTTTATGTCGATGGCATCTATGTCGGCACCTCGGTCGGCGCCGGCTTCGAATCCGATGATATCGAGCGCGTCGAAGTGCTGCGCGGGCCGCAGGGCACGCTGTATGGCCGCAACGCCACCGGTGGTGCCATCAACCTCATCTCGACCAAGCCGCAGTTCGATGGCATCCATGCCAAGGGCCAGATCAGCTATGGCAATTACAATGCCATCCGCGGCACCGCGACATTGAACCTGCCGGTCAGCGACAAGCTGGCGTTCCGCTTCAACGGCCTGTTCAACGATCGCGATGGCCTGCAGGAAAACACCGGGCTGGGCCGTGATTTCGCCGAAATCAACCGCCAGGCGTTCCGCGCCGCGGTGCGGTTCCGCCCGGTCGAAAAGCTGACGTTCGATTATGCCTTCGAATATACCAGGAACAAGGATGTCGGCACGCTGACCGTGCCGACCAGCGGCACCGCGATTGCCGCGCTGCCGATCTCGGCGCCGTCGGCCGTGCCGGGCACCGGCGGTTTTGCCCAGTTGCAGACCTTCATCGAAAGCCGCTTCACGGTGCCGTCGCCCTTCGTCGACCGGCGCCCCGACAGTGCCGCGGCAATCCGCGAATTCCCGCAGAATTTCGGCAAGAACCTGTCGCACACTGCCTCGCTCGAATATGAATTCAGCGACAATTTCACCATGCGTGCGCTCTATGGCCATCGCGACATCGACAATCGCCAGTTTTCCGACAATCTGCCGGTGCACGAAGCCTTTGTGAACACCCGCGTCGTGCAATCGTTCATCCCACAGCTGCCGGTCGGCACGCTGCTCAACAGCATCGGCCCCAACGGTATCGCGGCGCCGACCGACTTCCTCGATTTCAAGAGCGATTCGATCGAGCTCCAGGCCATCGGCAAGAACGGCTTCATGGCCGGCAGCATGGAATATGTGCTCGGCGGCTTCTACTACAGTGACAGCGCCGAGCTCGATATCCTGTCGGGTGCGATCGGCTCCGGCCCGCTCGTGCTGGACAATTTCACCACCATCGCCAACAAATCCTATGCCGCCTATGGCGAAGTCACCGTCCGGCCGTTCGAGGGCGAACAGTTCAGCCTGACGCTGGGCGGCCGCTATTCGCACGATGATCGCGAAGCGACGCGCATCAACGAACGCTCCTTCTCGTTCGCGGCGTTGGGCGGATTTACCCCGACCAACTGCGGCTTCTTCGGGCCGCAGGGCTTCTTCCCGCCGCCGGCGGTCTGCACGC
>JBILPK010000087.1:0-13791 GCA_044373875.1 Polymorphobacter sp. | reverse complement strand
CAGATGCCAATCGGTCGGAAAGGCCAGCGCGCCGGCCGCCAGCACATGCGCGTCGCCATCGGGCAGCAGGATGAGCAGATCTTCATGGGCCGCCAGTGCCGCTGTGCGCAGGTCGCCGCCCGGACGCCCGAGCAGTACCGCGACCTCTGCCACCGCGTCCGCCGCTTGCGGCTGCACGATCAGGCTCGCGGGCGCTGCATCGAACACCACCGTTTTCGCCGCCGCGCGCGCCGCCAGCGCGGGGCCAGTGTCGCGCCACTGGTCATCGGCCAGCGCCGCCAGCCCGAGCCGCAACGCGCCGCGCCCGCCGCGAAACGGCGCCAGTGCGGCAACCGAAAAACCATGGCGAGGCAGCGTGTCCGTCATGCCTTCGCCTGTCGCCGGGCGCGCCGGCTTTGGCAAGCGTTGCACCGGCGGCGGCGGCGGCGCATGGTCGGGGAAAGCAATTCCTGGGGACACATGATGGACAATCTCGCCGGCAAGACCGCATTTGTGACCGGCGCCGCATCGGGCATCGGGCTCGGCATCGCCACGGCGCTGGCGCAGGCCGGGGTCAAGGTGATGATGTGCGATATCGAAAAGGACGCGCTCGATGCCGCCGTCGCCGCGCTGCAGGCGAGCAATGCCGATGTCGCGGGCGTCATCGCCGATGTGTCGTTGAAGGCGCAATTGCAGGCCGCCGCCGATGCCACCGTCGCGCGCTATGGCAAGGTCCATATCCTCGTCAACAATGCCGGCGTCGGCGGCGGGGGCGGCTATGGCGAATGGAATGACGCGAGCTGGGACTGGACGATCGGCGTCAATTTGATGAGCGTCGTCTGGGGCATCGAGATTTTCGGGCCGCTGCTCGAAAGCCATGGCGAAGGCGGGCAGATCGTCTCCACCGCGTCGATGGCCGGGCTGATCGCCGCAGTCGCGCCGGCGTATAATGTCACCAAATATGGCGTCGTCGCGTTGTCCGAAGGCTTGCGCCCGGCGCTGGCGGCGCGCGGCATCGGCGTGTCGGTGCTCTGCCCCGGCTTCATCCGCACCCGCATCATGGAATCGCAGCGCAATATCCCCGATCGCCTGGCCGGCAGTGTCGCGCTGCCCCCCGAAACCGGGGAGGACGATGCCTTTCGCCAGATGGCCATCGCCGCGATCACCCATGGCATCGACCCTTTGTATGTCGGCGAGCTGGTGCGCGAGGGCATCGAAGGCGATTGGCCTTATATCTTCACCGATACCCAGTTCGAACCCGGGGTCGATGCGCGCTTTGCCGCGATCAAATCGGGGTTCGACCTCATTCGCGATCGCAAGCCTCAGCATTAGGGTTGATCGAGTCGGCACCGGCCGGCGTGATGCAATCACCGCCCAGCGATCAGCGGGCGGCCTTTACCCGCACCGCATCGGCATCGCTGAGCACCTGCCAGGCGGCCTGGACGGCGCGGAAGCGTTCGGCGGCTTCGGGGCTCTTGCCGGCGACATCGGGGTGGCTGGTCTTGGCGGCGCTGCGCCATGCGGCCTTGATCGCGTCCATGTCGGCGTCGGATTCGAGCCCGAGCACGGCGAGCGCATCGAGTTCGGCGCGGCTGCGGCTGCCATCACCGGTGCCGCCCCATTCCCAATGCGCGGCGCGCTTGTAGGTGCGCTGGGCTTCCTCGCTGGCTTCGCGGACGGCGGCTTCTTCGGGCGTCAGGCCGGCGAAATAATCCCAGCCGGCGTTGTATTCGGCGGCGTGCTGTTGGCAAAAATACCAGCGTTCGGGGCGGTTGGCGACCTTGGGGGCGGGGCAGTTGCCGGCGTTGGTGCAGCCGTGGCGATCGCACAGCCGCACTTCGACGGCGGCGCCGCCGCTGCCATAGGGCCGCCAGCGCGGGAACCCCCAATCATCCTTGCTGCCGGAACGCGCCATGCTGTCTTTCGCTCGTCCGGCCACACCATGCGGCCGGAACCTTGCATTTAACCATGGAATCGCGGCGCGGCCATAGCCTTGCGCGTGGTTGCGGTGGACTGTCGCGCCACAATGGGGAACAGTGGCGCCGATGCTGGCCCTGATCCTTTCGCGCCGTTTCGGGCCGTTGTTCGTCACCCAGTTCCTGGGTGCCTTCAACGACAATCTGTTCAAGACGGCGTTCATCTTCCTCGTCGCCTTTCACCTGAAGGCCGATGATCCCGCCGGTGCCGCCACATTGGCGACGGTGGCGACCGGCGTCTTTATCCTGCCCTTCATGCTGTTTTCGGGTATTGCCGGCGAGGTCGCCGATGCACGCGACAAGGCATGGATCGCGCAAGGCGTGAAGCTGGCGGAGATCGTCTTCATGGCGCTGGGCGCGGTGGCGATGATCCTGCAATCGGTGCCGCTGGCGCTTGTCGTCATCTTCCTGATGGGGGTGCATTCGACCGTCTTCGGCCCGGTCAAATACGCCATCCTGCCCCAGCATCTGGCGAAAAATGAACTGCTGCTCGGCACCGGGCTGGTCGAAGGCGCGACCTTTGTGGCGATCCTGCTCGGCCAGGTCTCGGGGGGGTTGCTGCCGGCGGCGTGGGCCGGGCCGGTGGCGGTGGCGGTGGCGGCGCTCGGCTGGGCCGCTTCGCGCTTCATCCCTCCGGCGCCGCCATCGAGCACGCTGCCGATCGACTGGAACCCGTTTTCCTCTACCCGCCGCGCGTTGGGCGAAGCCTTCGCCAACAGCGAATTGCGCATCGCGACGATCTGCATCAGCTGGTTCTGGGCGCTGGGCGCCATCTACACGACGCAGTTCGTGCCGCTGGCACGCAACGATCTCGGCGGCAGCGAAGGCGTGGCGACCTTGTTCCTTGCCGCTTTCTCGATCGGCATCGCGCTGGGTTCGGCCGGGGTCAGCCGGTTGACCGGCGGGCATATCTCGACCCGGCTGGCACCCTGGGCCGGGCTGGCGATGGCGCTGGCGGGGGTGGACCTGTATTTTTCGGTTGCCGCCCTGCGCGGTGACGCGGGTGGGGTCACCAGCTTTCTGGCCGATCCGCGCGGCTGGCGGGTGCTCGCCGATCTCGGGTTGCTGTCGGTGGCGGGGGGCATTTTTTCGGTACCGCTTTATGGCGTGCTGCAGACCGCGACCAACGGCGCCGGCCGGGCACGGGCGATTGCCGCCAACAATATCGTCAATTCGGCTTTCCAGGTCGGCGGCGTGCTCGCTATCGGGGTTGCCATCAATCGCGGCGCCGGTGTGCCGCTGGTGCTGCTCGGGGCCGGGCTGACGGTGCTGTTGCTACTGCCGCTGCTGCGGCGCTTGCCGCGATAGGAATCGACAAACCGCCCCTGGGCAAGCTAGACGCGGCCATTGAGCCGGTGGCCGAGGCCGCCCCCGAAAATCTGGAGTTCCATGTCAAAAGTCGCGCTGATTACCGGTGTTACCGGTCAGGACGGGGCCTATCTGTCCGAACTGTTGCTCGAAAAGGGCTATGTCGTGCATGGCGTCAAGCGCCGGTCATCGTCGTTCAATACCGGCCGCATCGACCATTTGTACAAGGACCCGCACGAGGGCCACACCAATTTCTTCCTGCATCACGGCGACCTGACCGACGCGACCAACCTCATCCGGCTGGTCCAGGAAACCCAGCCCGACGAGATCTACAATCTCGCGGCTCAGAGCCATGTCCAGGTCAGTTTCGAAACGCCGGAATATACCGCCAACGCCGATGGCCTGGGCACGCTGCGCCTGCTCGAAGCGATCCGCATTCTGAAACTCGAGCAGAAAACGCGCTTCTACCAGGCCTCGACGTCCGAGCTTTACGGGCTGGTCCAGGAAGTGCCGCAGCGCGAGACGACGCCCTTCTACCCGCGCTCACCCTATGCCGCCGCCAAGCTTTATGCCTATTGGATCACGGTCAATTACCGCGAAGCCTATGGCATCCATGCGTCGAACGGCATCCTGTTCAACCATGAAAGCCCGTTGCGCGGCGAGACCTTCGTGACCCGCAAGATCACCCGCGCGGTTGCCGCCATCGAACTCGGCCGCCAGCAGAAGCTCTATCTCGGCAATCTCGATGCCAAGCGCGACTGGGGCCATGCCCGCGATTATGTCGAAGGCATGTGGCGCATCGTCCAGCACGAAACGGCCGAAGACTGGGTGCTCGCCACCGGCACGACGACGAGTGTGCGCACCTTCGTCGAACTGGCGTTTGCCGAAATCGGCCGCAGCATCGCCTGGTCGGGCAGCGGCGTCGATGAAATCGGCTGCTGCGCCGCGTCGGGCGAGGTGCTCGTCGCCATCGATCCGCGCTATTTCCGCCCGACCGAAGTCGATCTGCTGCTCGGCGATCCAGCCAAGGCCAAGGCCAAGCTGGGTTGGGAACACACCTCGACGATGGAAGAGCTGGTCCGCGAAATGGTCGCGGCCGATCGCGCCGACGCCGCGCGCGACCGCTGATGTTCGATCTTGCCGGCAAATCGATCTGGGTCGCCGGCCATCGCGGCATGGTCGGCGCGGCGCTCGTTCGCCGGCTGCAGCGCGATGGCCACACCGTCATCACCGCGGGCCGCGACACGCTCGACCTGATGCGCCAGGCGCAGGTCGAGGATTGGGTCGCCGCCAACCGCCCCGATGTGGTGATCGTCGCCGCGGCGCGGGTCGGCGGCATTGCGGCCAACGCGGCGCGGCCAGTGGACTTCCTCCACGACAATCTGATGATCGAGGCCAACATCATGCGCGCCGCCGCCGATACCGGCGTCGCCAAGCTGTTGTTCCTTGGTTCGTCGTGCATTTATCCGCGCATGGCGCCGCAGCCGATGGCCGAAGACGCGCTGCTCACCGGGCCGCTCGAAGAAACCAACCAATGGTATGCCGTCGCCAAGATCGCCGGCATCAAGCTGGCACAGGCCTATCGCCAGCAGATGGGGCTGGATTTCATCAGCGCGATGCCGACCAACCTTTACGGCCCCGGCGACAATTACGATCTCGAATCGAGCCATGTCATCCCGGCGCTGCTGCGCAAGGCGATCGAGGCACGCGATTCGGGTGCCGAAACGATGACGGCGTGGGGCAGCGGCACGCCCCTGCGCGAATTCATGCATGTCGACGATCTCGCCGATGCGCTGGTCTTCCTGCTGCAAAACTATTCCGGCCATGATCACATCAACGTCGGCACCGGCCAGGAAGTGACGATTGCGCAAGTGGCGCAGACCATCGCCGATACCGTGGGCTTCACCGGCACGCTGGTGTTCGACACGTCGCGCCCCGATGGCACACCGCGCAAGCTGATGGATTCGCAGCGGCTGCTCGCCATGGGCTGGAGCCCGCGGATCGGGCTCGCTGACGGCCTCGCCGATGCGCACCGCCACTTCATCGAAAGCGACCGGCAGCGCTTCGCCCCGATATGAAGATCAGCGTCATCACCGTGGCG
This sequence comes from Polymorphobacter sp., assembly GCA_044373875.1. Lineage (GTDB taxonomy): Bacteria > Pseudomonadota > Alphaproteobacteria > Sphingomonadales > Sphingomonadaceae > Sandarakinorhabdus. Next base: position 8,427 of record JBILPK010000087.1, on the reverse strand, counting down.
TGGAACGCGGCGGCGACGATCGCCGATACCTGTGCCTCGGTGGCGGCGCAAACAGGGGTCGAGGTCGAACATATCATCATCGATGGCGGTTCCACCGATGGCACCCAGGCGATCGTCACGGCGCTGGCGCGGCCCGGGCACACCCTCGTCTCCGAACCCGACAAGGGGCTGTACGACGCGATGAACAAGGGTGTCGCGCGGGCGAGCGGCGACCTGATCGGCTTTCTTAACGCCGATGATTTCTTTTGCCGCATCGATGCGCTGGCGCTGGTCGCGGCGGCGGCTCAGGCCGATCCGGCCGCCGATGCCATTTCGGGCGCCGTCGCCATCGTCGCCGCCGATGATGCGACGCGCCTGACCCGCGCCTATCCGCCGACACCCTTTGCGCCCTGGATGCTGCGGCTGGCGCACATGCCGCCGCACCCGGGCTTCTACACCCGCCGCGCCGCTATGGCGCAGGTCGGCGGCTTCGACCCCGCCATCCGCATCGGCGCCGATTTCGACTGGATGGTACGCTTTTTCGTTGAAAAACGCCGCCGCGCCCGGCCGATCCCCGAAACACTGGTGACCCTGCGCGAAGGCGGGCTGTCGAACCAGGGCCTTGCCAGCCGCAAAGCGATCAGCCGCGAAGCGCTGGCGACACTGGCGCGCCATCGGCTGCTGGCGCTGGCGCCGCTGGTCTGGGCGAAATATCCGGTCAAGGCGCTGCAGTTCGTCATCCGCCCGGTCGGCTGGCCGGCACCAGTGGCGGTGCGCTGGCCACGGCTGGTCTAAAGCGCCTTCGGCGGCTGGGGCCTTGGCCCCAGACCCCTTTTTGCCGGTTTGGCCTTCGGCACTGTATATGGTGCCTTGGGTGCTTGCTGAATGGGGTTTGGGGCCCGCGGCCCCAACCACCGGAGGCTCTCTTGAAACTCGCCCGCTACCGCGCGCTCCGCCGCAACGCGACACGGATCAACTCGCTCACCCCGGCACCATCGCCCAATTCGGCCTGGGCCTCGGCGACGGCACGGCTCGCCTCCATCGGCTTGAAGCCCAGCCCGGCAAGCGCGGTCAGCGCATCGGCGATGTCGCCGCGGCTGCTGCCGGCCGGCAACGGCGCGGCGCTGCCCAGCGCCACCGCGCCGAACTTGCCCTTCAATTCATTGGCGATGCGCGCCGCCAGCTTAGGGCCGACACCGTTCGCACGCGCGATGCTGGCGGTATCGGCAGCGGCAATGGCGTGCGCCAGTTCATCGGGGCCGAGCACGGAGAGGATCGCCAGCGCCACCCGCCCGCCGACACCCTGCACCGATGTCAGCAGGCGGAAACTGTCGCGCTCCGAAAGGCCGAGGAAGCCGAAGAGCTGGATCGCATCCTCGCGCACTTGGGTTTCGATGTGGAGCACCACGGCGCTGCCCGTGCCGCCGAGCGCACCCAGCGTCTTGCCCGACGCACTGACCAGATAACCGACGCCGTTCACATCGACGACACAGGAGTCTGCGGCGGTCGAATCGAGCAGGCCCTTCAAGCGAGCAATCATGCCACCCCCTGCATCCGCGCCATCGCGCCCAGATGCGCGTTCCTGGTGGCGCCCAGATGCGCATGGGTGATCGCCACCGCAAGCGCATCAGCGGCATCTTCACCGGTCACCTTCACGCCGGGCAGCAGGCGTTCGACCATGGCGTGAACCTGAACCTTGTCGGCGGCGCCAGTGCCGACGATCGCCTTTTTTACCAGCCGCGTCGCATATTCGGCCACCGGCAAGCCGGCGCGCCCGGCTGCGAGCATCACCACGCCGCGCGCCTGGCCGAGCTTGAGCGTCGATTGCGGATTGGCGTTGACGAAAACCTCCTCGATCGCGGCGCTGGCGCAGGCATGGGCGGCAATGACCGATTCGAGCTCGGCATAAAGCTGCACCAGCCGATCCGCCAGCGCATCGGCCGCGCGGGTCTTGACCGTGCCGTGCGCGACATGGCGCAGCCGGTTGCCGGTCGCCTCGATGATGCCCCAGCCGGTCTTGGCCAGCCCGGGATCGAGACCGAGGATGATCATTACGCCGGGGCGTCGCTGCGCGAAAGGGTCACGAACGTCTCGCTGCGCAGCCGCCAGCCGGTCGGCGTCGGCACCCAGATCGCCAGATATTCGCCGTGCAGGCGCGCCTCACCGGTCGCGGTCCGGGTGCGGCCCAGCCAATGGCCGCGTTCCATGGCGCGGTCGGCCGGCGCCGCGACGGTGATGACATCGGGGGTGCGGACGAAGGAAATGAAGGCGGGGTTGCGGAAGGCCGAGGCGAAATAGGCCGCCATGGCATCGCCACCGGCGATCAGTTCGCCGCCACTGCCGGCGATCCCCTTGTAATCATCGACAAAAGTGGCGCGGATAACGGCGACATCACGCGCGATGATAGCAGCATTATAGGCAGCGCGAGCGTTTCGGATGCGGGCGGTATCGTCGCCGGGCACGGCAGTGGCAGCCATCAACACGATTGCCAACGCCAGCTTCACAGCTTCTCCATCACCTCGTCGGGCACGTCGTAATTGCCCCAGACGGTCTGGACATCGTCGTCATCTTCCAGCGCGTCGATGAGCTTGAGCAGTTGCGCCGCATCGGTTTCGCCGACCGTCACCATGATGCCGGGCTTCCACGCCAGCTTGATGCCTTCGGCTTCGCCCAGCACCTTTTCGAGCGCGCGGGCAACGTCGTGCATGCCGTCGATCGCGGTCCAGATTTCATGGCCGTCCTCGCTCGATTGCACATCGTCGGCGCCGGCTTCGAGCGCGGCTTCGAAGACGGTGTCGGCATCGCCGGCCTTGATCGGATAGGAAATCAGGCCAAGCCGCTCGAAGCCGTGGCTGACGCCGCCCGACGCACCCAGATTGCCGCCATTCTTGGCAAAGCAGGTGCGCACATTGGTGGCGGTGCGGTTGCGATTGTCGGTCAATGTTTCGACGATCAGCGCGATGCCGCCAGGGCCAAAGCCTTCGTACCGCACTTCCTCGTAATTCTCGGTATCGGTCGCCGACGCCTTGTTGATGGCGCGTTCGATATTGTCCTTGGGCAGACCGCCGGCACGCGCTGTCACGACAGCCGCCCGCAGCCGCGCGTTCAACGCCGGATCGGGAATCCCGAGCTTTGCCGCGACGGTGATTTCGCGCGACAGTTTCGAAAACGCCGCGGCACGCTTCTTGTCCTGCGCGCCCTTGCGGTGTTGAATGTTCTTGAATTTGGAATGACCAGCCATGCCGCAGGCTCTAGGCCAGCCCGCCCTCCAAAAGCAAGCTCAAGCCAGCTTTACCGCCGTGCCGGTGATGACCACCATCATCATCGAATCGCTGGCGCCGACGGCTTCATAGTCGATCGAGATGCCGACGATGGCATCGGCGCCGAGGCGATGACCGTCCTCGATGATTTCCGACAGCGCCTGGTCGCGCCCGCCGCGCAGGACGTTTTCATAAGAACCCGAGCGCCCGCCGACGATATCGCGGATGCCGGCGAAAAAATCCCGGAAGATGTTGGCGCCCATCACGGCTTCGCCCGAAACGAGCCCGAGATACTGGCTGATCTGGCGGCCTTCGATGTTGCTGGTCGTCGTGGTGATCATGGCGCGTATCTCCAGATAAGGTCAGCGCGCCGCCGCGACCGCCCGGCCGAGCATGACGCCGGCCAGATGGCCGCGATATTCGGCGCTGGCGTGGATGTCGGTATTGAGGTCGGTCGGGTCAAGGGCCAGGCCGGCGACGGCGGCAGCGCTGAAATCGGCGCTCAGCGCGGCTTCGGCTTCGGCCCAGCGGAAGACGCCGGGGCCGGCGCCGGTCACCGCGACGCGAACGCCGTCGGCATAGCGCGCGACGAAGATGCCGACGACGGCATAGCGCGAGGCCGGGTGGCGGAACTTGGCATAGGCCGATGCCTGCGGGACCTTGAAGGCAACGCCGGTGACGATCTCGCCATCGGCCAGCGCGGTGCTGAACATGCCCTGGAAATAATCATCGGCGGCATGGCTGCCGGCCGACGTCGTCACCACGGCATCGAGTGCCAGCACGGCGGCGGGATAATCGGCGGCCGGGTCGTTGTTGGCGATGACGCCGCCCAACGTGCCGCGGTTGCGCACCTGCGGATCGCCAATGCCGGCGGCCAGGCTGACGAGGCCGGGGATGGCGGCGGCGACGGTGGCATCGCCGGCGACGGTGGCATGGGTGGTCAGCGCGCCGATGGTCAGCGTGTCGCCGTCGCGCGCGATCGCAGCAAGGCCCGGGATGCCGCCAAGATCGACGAGCATATCGGGCATGCGCAGCCGCGACTTGATGGCGGGCAGCAGCGTATGGCCGCCGGCGATGAAGGCGGCTTCACCGCCGCCGGCAAAGGCGCTGGCGGCATCGGCGACGCTCGATGGCCGGGCATAGGCGAAATCACGCATTGCTGGGCTCCATGGCTTTGGCACCGGCCTGGATGGCCTTGATGATGTTCACATACCCCGTGCAGCGGCACAGATTGCCCTCGAGATCATGGGCGATGTCCTCGGCCGACAGGTCATGGCCGCGGCGGCGCACGATCTCGAGCCCCGCCATCACCATGCCCGGGGTGCAGAAGCCGCATTGCAGGCCATGATGCTCGCGGAACGCCGCTTGCATCGGGTGCAGCGTGTCGCCGTTGGCCAGCCCTTCGATGGTGGTGATCACCTTGCCATCGGCCTGGACGGCAAGGACGGTGCAGCTTTTCACCGCGACGCCATCGACGAGCACATTGCAGGCGCCGCACTGGCTGGTGTCGCAGCCGATATGGGTGCCGGTCATGCCGAGATCATCTCGGAGCAGTTCGACAAGCAGCGTCGCCGGCGCCACATCGTGCGTCTGGCTGGTGCCGTTGATGGTAAGGCGGGTCTGCATCATTCTCCCCCGGGAAGTCGGATTTCATTTCTTCTAGCGCATCAAGGGCGCCAAAGTCGAAGGCTTCTGTCGAAGGCTTCGCAACTGTCCGGCAGGCGAATTTCAGGCACCGCGCATCGCCTTCAGCCCGGCGGACTGTTCGGCGATGCAGCGCGCACCTAGTTCGCTCGCCTTGGCGCGCGCCCACCAGGCGGCAAGCCCGGGGCGGGCCGCCACCAGCGCGCCGGTCTGCAGCGATTTGTCGAAGACATCGAAGAAGAAGAACAGCGGGATCAGCGCGCAATCGGCCTGGGTGAAGCTGTCACCCACGGCGAAACTGTCGCCGGCGTCGCGGAAGTGTTCGAGATGGCCGAGCGCTTCGCCGAGCCCGACCATCGCCGCCGGCACGCCTTCGGGGTTTTCGCGGTTGCGGAAGATGCCCCCAAGATGCGGCACGAGATAGAGATCGGCGATGCGGATCAGCAGCCGGACGCGGGCGGCGGCGCGCGGATCGGCGGGGATCAGTTTCGGCCCCGCCATCACGTCATCGACATAATCGGTGATCGGCTGGCTTTCGGGCAGCGCGAAATCGCCGTCGACGAGCAGCGGCATCTTGGCCAGCGGCGACAGCGCGCGATAGGCGTCGCTCTTGATGCCGCCGTCGAAAGCCACCGGATCGAGATCATGCCCCTTGGCGCGTGCCGCCAGCACCGGGCGCATGACGAAGGGGGAAACGCTGCCGCCATACAGAATCATGATGGTCAATCCTCTTCTCCCCTCCCGGAACGGGAGGGGTCGGGGGTGGGTCTTGCCACCCGTCGAAGTTTCGGTTCAGCGGCACTGCCCACTTCCTTCTCCCCTCCCGGAACGGGAGGGGAGAAGGAAGTGGGTGCAGACTTAGTCCACCAGCCCGAGCGCGGTCTTGTAGGTATCGAGCAGCGCTTCGGCTTCGGCGCGGGCGCTGGCTTCCATCTTGCGCAGCCGCACGATGGCCTTCATCGTCTTGGCGTCGAACCCGGTGCCCTTGGCTTCGGCGTAGACGTCCTTGATATCGTCGGCGATGCCCTTTTTTTCTTCTTCAAGCGTTTCGATCCGCTCGATGAACAGGCGCAGCTGCTCGGCGGAAGCATTCTCGTTCATGGTGTCTCCGGGTTCGTGATTCGAATGGTTGGCGCGGGGGCGCGGCTGGCGCCCCCCAACTTCAAAAGTCTTTAGCCGTCCTGCTGCGCTGCCGCCATCACCTTGTTGCGCTCGACCGACCCGGCCATGCGTGCCAGCTGCTTCGGCGTCGCCTCGGTCTGATGCTGCGCCTTCCAGTCGGCCTGGTGCATGCCATAGATGTGGCTGCGCGCCGCGGCATGGTCGATCGGCACCCCCGCTTCGGTGGCGGCTTCGTGCAGCCAGTCCCCCAGGCAGTTCCGGCAGAAACCGCCGGCGCCCATCAGGTCGACATTCTGCACATCGGTGCGCAATTGCAGATGCGCCACAAGGCGGCGAAAGGCGACGGCCTCAATGCGTTCGCGGGTGGCAGCATCGGTGAAGGGACTAGTCATTTCGGGGTGATCTCCAATGGCGCTGCGTCGCGGGACGGGCTATGCGCAGCCCGCTTTTCCCCGCCGTGACAGGATTGTTCCATGCCTCCACATCTCGAACCGCGCGGCCGCCGGGTCAAGGTGCTCGCGACTCTCGGCCCGGCATCGAACAGCGAAGCCATGATCGAAGCGCTGATCGCCGCCGGTGCCGATGCCTTTCGGGTCAACATGAGCCATGGCAGCAATGCTGATCGCGGCGCGCTGATCGCGGCGATTCGCGCTGTCGAAAAATCCGTCGGGCGGCCGCTGACCATCCTTGCCGACCTGCAAGGCCCCAAGCTGCGCGTCGGGCGCTTTGCCGATGGCGGCGCGCTGCTCGGCAATGGCGAGGCTTTCCGGCTCGATCGCGATCCCACGCCGGGGGATGCGCGCCGCGTCTGCCTGCCGCACAAGGAATTGTTCGCGGCGCTCGAGCCGGGCGCGCGGCTGCTCATCGATGATGGCAAGCTGGTGCTGCGCGTCCGCGCCGTCGGCGATGCAGCCATCGATTGCACGGTCGAGGTCGGCGGCCGGATTTCGGACAACAAGGGCGTCAATGTCCCCGATGTCGTGGTGCCGTTGCCGGCGCTGACCGGCAAGGACCGCGCCGACCTGACCTTCGCGCTCGAACACGGGGTCGACTGGATCGCGCTCAGCTTCGTGCAGCGGCCCGAGGATGTCGCCGAAGCCCGCGCGCTGATCCGCGGCAAGGCGGCACTGATGGCCAAGATCGAAAAGCCGGCAGCGCTCGAACGGCTGGCCGAGATCCTCGAACTTGCCGATGCCGTGATGGTGGCGCGCGGTGACCTGGGGGTGGAACTGCCGCCGCAACAGGTGCCGCCGGCGCAAAAACGCATCGTCGCCATGGCGCGCGCGCTCGGCAAGCCGGTAGTGGTGGCGACGCAGATGCTCGAATCGATGATTGTCAGCCCGTCGCCGACCCGCGCCGAAGTGTCGGACGTCGCCACCGCGATCTATGACGGCGCCGATGCGGTGATGCTGTCGGCCGAAAGCGCCGCCGGCAAATTCCCGGTCGAAGCCGTCGCGATGATGGACGCCATCGCCCGCGAGGTGGAGGCCGACCCCGGCTATTTCGGCCGGGTGCATTTCGGCGACGCCAGCCATGACGGCGGCACCACCACCGCCGATGCGATGACCGCGGCGGCCGCCTCGATCAGCCGCACGATCGGCGCGCGCGCCATCGTCTGCTTCACCATCAGCGGCTCGACAGTGCGGCGTGCCGCGCGCGAACGCGCCGCGCTGCCGGTGCTGTGCCTGACGCCCAAGCTGGCGACGGCGCGGCGCATGGGGCTGGTCTGGGGCGTCCATGCCGTTGTCACCCGCGATGTCGCGGGTTTCGAGGAAATGGTCGCCAAGGCCAAGCGCATGGCGCTGCGCACCAAGCTGGCGCGTGGCGGCGATCCGCTGGTGCTGATCGCCGGGGTGCCGTTCTCGACGCCGGGGACCACCAATGTCGTCCATGTCGTGCGGTTGACCGGCCAGGAACTGGCGGAACGCTGACGCTCAGGCGGCGGCGATCAGCCCTTCGGCTGCCAGCCGCGTCCGCAGCCGCGCGACCCCGGTGAAATGATGGCCGGGAAAGCCCTCGGCCTCGCCGGCGCGGACATTGTCGATGCGATCATCGATGAACAGGCCCTCGCCGCGCGCCAGGCCGAAACGGGCAAGCGCGAGCCGGTAGATTTCGGGTTCGGGCTTGAAAAGCTGTTCAGCGCCGGAAACGACGATATCGGCGAAACAGTCGAACACCGGCGCATGCGGGCGGAACATGTCCCAGAATTCCGCCGAGAAATTGGTAATGCCGTAGATCGGCACGCCGCGGCCGTGCAGTTCGGCGACGAGTTCGTGCATGCCGGCCAACGGCCCGGTGATGGTTTCCAGCCAGCGCGGCACATAGGCGGCGATGAGATCGGCCTCGGCGGGGTAGCGCGCCGTCAGTTCCGCGGTGGTTTCGGCGTGCGGCCGGCCGCGATCATGCTGGAAATGCCAATCGG
>JBILPK010000352.1:0-4806 GCA_044373875.1 Polymorphobacter sp. | reverse complement strand
GAGGGACTGCATTTCCTTGATCAGCACGTTGAAGGATTCCGGGGTGCCCGCTTCGAGATTGTTGTCTCCCTTCACGATGCTTTCGTAAATGCGGGTCCGTCCAGCCACGTCGTCTGATTTGACGGTGAGGAGCTCCTGCAGGGTATAGGCGGCGCCGTAGGCTTCGAGCGCCCAGACTTCCATTTCCCCGAAACGCTGGCCGCCGTATTGGGCTTTACCACCGAGAGGCTGCTGGGTGACGAGGCTGTAAGGACCAACCGCACGGGCGTGGATCTTATCCGCAACCAAGTGGTTCAGTTTCATCATATAGATGATGCCAACCACGACGTCCTGGTGGAATGGTTCGCCGGTGCGTCCATCAAAGAGGGAGGATTTGCCGTTCAGGCCGATCCAACTCATGGCAGTGGTTTCCTTGGCTTCCTTGAGATAGCCCATCACTTTCTCTTCCGGGATACCATCGAAGACCGGCGTGGCGACCTTGAATCCGAGGGCGCGGGCGGCGACTCCAAGGTGGGTTTCCAACACCTGACCGACGTTCATGCGGCTTGGCACCCCGAGCGGGTTGAGCACGATGTCCACCGGCGTGCCGTCTTCGAGAAACGGCATGTCTTCTTCGGGAACAATCTTCGCGACGACCCCTTTGTTTCCGTGGCGGCCGGCCATCTTGTCCCCGACCGAGAGTTTCCGCTTGGAGGCGATATAGACCTTCACCTGCTTGACGATGCCGTTATCTGGTTCGTCTCCGGCTTCGACTTTGTCGAGGGCGCCTTCGCGTTCCTCTTCCAGTTCGACAAACTTCTGTTCGAAGCTGCCAATGATGTCGAAAATCTTATTTCTGACCGGAGATGGATCGATGTCGATGTGGTCGTGGGCTTCGGCGACGCGGGCCAGCAGCGCCTTGGTGATTTTCTTGTTGGCCGGAACAAGGATTTCGCCGGTCTGCGCATTGACCACATCCAGTGGGATTTTTTCTCCGAGGAGGATATCCGCCAGCTTGTCAGTCAATTGCTCGACCAGTTCCGTGTGCTTGGTTTTGAATTCCTCTTCAATCACCTTGGCCTGCTTGCGGCTTTCAGCGGCACTGACCTTTTCCTTGGCGTTGTCCTTGCGGCTGGAAACGCGGACATCCATAACGATACCGGTGCAGCCCGAGGGGACGCGCAGGGAGGTGTCTTTGACATCAGCTGCCTTTTCACCGAAGATCGCCCGCAGGAGGCGTTCTTCAGGAGCGAGTTCCGTTTCGGATTTTGGAGTGATTTTGCCGACCAGAATATCACCAGGTTTAACCTCGGCTCCGATGCGGACGACGCCGTCTGCGCTGAGGTTGCGGAGCGCTTCCTCACCAACGTTCGGAATGTCCCGGGTAATTTCCTCCGGGCCGAGTTTGGTGTCGCGGGCGCCCACTTCGAATTCCTCGATGTGGATGGAAGTGTAAATGTCCTCCTTGACCACCTTGGAGGAGATGGTGATGGCATCCTCAAAGTTATAACCGTTCCAAGACATGAACGCCACCAGGACGTTGCGGCCGAGCGCGAGTTCACCTTTGTCGGTGCAGGGACCGTCAGCGAGGACATCGCCTGGCTTGACCACATCCCCGCGGCGCACCAACGGCTTCTGGTTCATGCAGGTTCCAGCATTGGAGCGCATGAATTTGCGGAGCGGCAGGGAGAACACACCCTTTTCAGGATTATGTTTGACGCAGAAGGGATCGGCCAGAAACTCGGCATCGGTGCAGGGCAGCTTGCCATCCTTGGTAATGATGATCACTTCGGCGCTGGCGGCAGCGACCTTGCCTTTGCAGTCCTTTTCGGCACAGATCACGGCGCGGGAGTCGCGGGCAGCTTTCCCCTCGAGTCCAGTCCCGATGATCGGGGCTTCGGTGATGAGAAGCGGCACCCCCTGGCGCTGCATGTTGGATCCCATCAGCGCACGGTTGGCGTCATCGTGCTCCAAGAACGGGATGAGGCCGGCGGCAATCGAAACCAACTGTTTCGGACTGACGTCCATATAACTGGACTGCGGGGGTTCGACTTCGAGGAAATCGCCCCGGAACCGGACCGTGACCTTCTTGTTCACGAAGGAACCATCCGCATTGAGCGGATTGTTAGCCTGCGCGATTTTGTGAGTTTCCTCCTGGTCAGCCGTGAGGTATTCCAGTTTGTCCAAGACGATCCCATTTACGATCTTGCGGTAAGGTGTTTCGATAAACCCAAAATCATTGATACGGGCAAAGGTCGACATCGAGTTGATCAGACCGATGTTTGGACCTTCCGGAGTCTCAATCGGGCAGATGCGGCCGTAGTGGGACGGGTGAACGTCACGCACTTCAAAGCCGGCACGGTCACGATTCAGACCACCTGGCCCGAGGGCACTGAGGCGGCGTTTGTGCGTGAGTTCTGCCAGTGGATTCGTCTGATCCATGAACTGGGACAGCTGGGACCGGCCGAAGAAATCGCGCACCACGGCCGAAAGGGCCTTGGGGTTGATGAGTTTCTGCGGGGTCATCCCTTCAAGATTGACATCGAAGAGGGTCATGCGCTCTTTCACCAAGCGCTCGGTCCGGGCAAGGCCCACGCGGCACTGGTTGGAGAGCAGTTCCCCCACGGCCCGCACGCGGCGGCTGCCAAGGTGATCAATATCGTCCAGAATGCCTTCACCCTGGCGGAGTTTCAGCAAATACCGGATCGAAGAAACAAAGTCAGAAGGAAGCAGCACGCGCTCATCTTCATTGGCCTTCAGATTCAGCTTTTGGTTGATCTTGTAACGGCCAACGCGGGTAAGGTCATACTTCTTCGGGTCAAAGAAGAGCCGCTTCAGGAGGGCGCGGGCATTGGGCACGGTAGGAGGATCACCGGGGCGCAGACGGCGGTAGATGTCCTTGAGAGCTTCTTCCTCGTCCTTGGCGGGGTCCTTTTTGAGGGATTTCAGGAGCAAGTCATCCGCGGAAACGGTGATGACCTTGGCGGTCTTGTGGCCGAGTCCCATCAGCGCAGAAATAATGCCAGGAGTGAGCGGCTCGTAGGCTTTGGCGACCACGGTTTCGTTGTCCACCACGTCGCTGAAGAGCACTTTGGAACTCAGTTCTGCTTCATCGAGGGAAGCCTTCAACTTAAGGTCTTCAATGTTGTAGAATTGCTTGATAATGTCCTCGTCCTTTCCGTAACCGATGGCGCGGAGGAAGGTCGTGGCGAGAAACTTACGGCGGCGGCGGCGGCGGTCGAGATAAACGTAGAGCAAATCGTTGGTATCGAACTGCACTTCGAGCCAGGAACCGCGGTCCGGGATAATCCGGAAACCATGAAGCTGCTTGCCGTTGAGGTGCAGGTTCATTTCAAAACAAATGCCCGGGGAACGGTGGAGCTGGGAAACGACGACCCGCTCTGCGCCGTTAATGGCAAAAGTACCACGATCGGTCATCAGGGGGAGCTCGCCCATATAGACCCGTTCTTCCTTGGTCCCGGTTTCGTCCTTCAACGTAAAAGTGACATAGAGGGGGGCACTATAGGTTTCCCCTTCACGCTGCGCCTGGTGGGCAGTGATTTTGGGCTCACCCACTTCGTAGTGGGCGAAGTCCAGCACGACTTTATTGTCGTAACTTTCGATCGGGAAAACTTCCTTGAAGACGGACTGGAGTCCGATCACCACACGCTTGTGGGCAGGAGTTTCTTTTTGCAGAAACTCGCGGTAGGAATTAAGCTGGACCTCGATAAGATTCGGAGGATCGAGCACTTCCTTGATTTTGCCAAATTGGAGACGGTCTGACATGGTGGCGATGGGGGACTATGGGTTGAACGTGGAAACTGCTGGGGGGGTGCAGTAAGAAGCAGAAAGGGGAGACGCGAAGAAGTATGGGGTTCCGTCCCTTTCAAAATCGGGGGGCGGAACGCCATACTTGCTGTTTCAAAAATAGTGGAACCGGAGATTGGGCTGGTTCAAATTTTGCTGGATCTGGAGGAAGCGCGTCGGGCTTCGGGTTGAGTTTGGGGAAGTACTGAATGGAAATTTTTGGGGCCGCCTCGGAGATACTTTTGGCAGCGGGAGGGGGAAGGAATGAAACCGGTGCCCCGGATGAACCGGGACACCGGAGTGCAAGAAACAATTATTTGATTTCGACCTTGGCGCCAGCGGCCTCGATCTTCTTCTTGATTTCTTCGGCTTCTGCCTTGGGGATGCCACTCTTGAGCACTTTGGGAGCGCCTTCGACGAGGGCTTTGGCTTCGGCGAGGCCGAGACCGGAAACCGCACCGCGGACTTCCTTAATGACGGCGATCTTGTTCGGGCCTCCTTCAACGAGCACGACATCGAATTCGGTCTGCTCTTCCTTTTGTTCAGCAACGGCAGGACCGCCACCACCACCGGAAGGAGCAGCAGCGCTGACGCCCCACTTTTCTTCGAGGGTTTTCACGAGTTCGGAAGCCTCAAGGATGGTGAGAGCGCTGAGGTCGTCGACGATTTGAGCTAATTTGGACATGTTATGGGTTCAGTGTCGCCGTGCTCCGGAGCCCCGGGGATATTGAGATCGGCAGCCGCCGATCCGGCAAGGAACTGAGGTTGGTTGGTTTTACGTATGGTTTTGGGAAGCGCTCCGAACAGGCCGGAGCGAAAGGGTTGGGATGAATTTACGCTTCAGCAGCAGGCGCTTCGGCGGGCGTCTCCGCAGCGGCTTCCGCGGCAGGGGCTTCTTCAGGGATCGGACCCCCATCTTTTTCGGCCTTGGCACGGATGGCACGCGCGATGGAAGAACCGGGAGCGTTCAGCACGCCGAGCAAGGTGGCGAGGAGGTCCTCGCGGCTGCCGACATCGGCC